>NZ_JBEWTB010000002.1:3522500-3831014 GCF_040549045.1 Endozoicomonas sp. NE40
GGGGCTCAAACTATTCACCGAAGCTACGGGTTCAATACTTTGTATTGAGCGGTAGAGGAGCGTTGTGTAAGCGGTTGAAGGTGTGCCGGGAGGCATGCTGGACGTATCACAAGTGCGAATGCTGACATGAGTAACGATAAGGGGAGTGAGATCCTCCCCCGCCGGAAGACCAAGGGTTCCTGCGCAACGCTAATCGGCGCAGGGTGAGTCGGCCCCTAAGGTGAGGTCGAAAGACGTAATCGATGGGAAACAGGTTAATATTCCTGTACCCCTTTTGACTGCGACGGAGTGACGGAGAAGGCTAGGCCGGCACGGTGATGGTTATCCGTGTTTAAGGTCGTAGGCTGTGGGTTCAGGCAAATCCGGACCCACAAAGCCGAGAACTGATGACGAACCGGCTACGGCCGGGAAGTGGTTGATGCCATGCTTCCAGGAAAAACTTCTAAGCTTCAGGTCAAAAGGGACCGTACCCCAAACCGACACAGGTGGTCAGGTAGAGAATACCAAGGCGCTTGAGAGAACTTGGGTGAAGGAACTAGGCAAAATGGCACCGTAACTTCGGGAGAAGGTGCGCCGGCTGGTGTGAAGGGCTTGCCCCGTAAGCACCGGCTGGTCGAAGATACCAGGTGGCTGCGACTGTTTATTAAAAACACAGCACTGTGCTAACACGTAAGTGGACGTATACGGTGTGACGCCTGCCCGGTGCCGGAAGGTTAATTGATGGGGTTAGCTTAGGCGAAGCTCTTGATCGAAGCCCCGGTAAACGGCGGCCGTAACTATAACGGTCCTAAGGTAGCGAAATTCCTTGTCGGGTAAGTTCCGACCTGCACGAATGGCGTAACGATGGCCACGCTGTCTCCACCCAAGACTCAGTGAAATTGAAATCGCTGTTAAGATGCAGTGTATCCGCGGCTAGACGGAAAGACCCCGTGAACCTTTACTACAGCTTCACAGTGGATCTTGATGTTGCTTGTGTAGGATAGGTGGGAGGCTTTGAAGTGTGGACGCCAGTCTGCATGGAGCCAACCTTGAAATACCACCCTGGCAATATTGAGGTTCTAACCCAGGTCCCTTACCGGGATCGGGGACATTGTGTGGTGGGTAGTTTGACTGGGGCGGTCTCCTCCCAAAGAGTAACGGAGGAGCACGAAGGTTGGCTAAGCACGGTCGGACATCGTGCGGTTAGTGTAAAGGCACAAGCCAGCTTGACTGCGAGACGTACATGTCGAGCAGGTACGAAAGTAGGTCTTAGTGATCCGGTGGTTCTGAATGGAAGGGCCATCGCTCAACGGATAAAAGGTACTCCGGGGATAACAGGCTGATACCGCCCAAGAGTTCACATCGACGGCGGTGTTTGGCACCTCGATGTCGGCTCATCACATCCTGGGGCTGAAGCCGGTCCCAAGGGTATGGCTGTTCGCCATTTAAAGTGGTACGCGAGCTGGGTTTAGAACGTCGTGAGACAGTTCGGTCCCTATCTGCCGTGGACGTTGGAAGTTTGAGGAGAGCTGCTCCTAGTACGAGAGGACCGGAGTGGACGAACCACTGGTGTTCGGGTTGTGTCGCCAGACGCATTGCCCGGTAGCTAAGTTCGGACGGGATAACCGCTGAAAGCATCTAAGCGGGAAGCCCCCTTCAAGATGAGACTTCCCTGAGGACTAGATCCTCCATAAGAGACGTTGAAGACTACGACGTTGATAGGCTGGGTGTGTAAGCGTTGTGAGGCGTTGAGCTAACCAGTACTAATGACTCGAGAGGCTTGACCATATAACGCCAAAGCGATTTGGTGCCATGCACTAGAGAGTGTAGAGCAAGAAATACAGCTTAAGTTGAAGATTCCAGAGTAACTAGTAACTAGCTTCTAGACACTAGAGACTCAAACCAGTTTTGCCTGGTGACCATAGAGTGTTGGAACCACCCGATCCCATCCCGAACTCGGAAGTGAAACGACACATCGCCGATGGTAGTGTGGGGATTCCCCATGTGAGAGTAGGTCATCGCCAGGCACTTAATTACAAGACGCTGGATTAATTCCGGCGTTTTTGTTTCGAAGCAATTATTCGTAAGACTTGGAAACACACAAAATTTGCCTGATAACCATAGAGTGTTGGAACCACCCGATCCCATCCCGAACTCGGAAGTGAAACGATACATCGCCGATGGTAGTGTGGGGATTCCCCATGTGAGAGTAGGTCATTGTCAGGCGCTAAATTAAGAAAGCCCGACAGAGCAATCTGTCGGGCTTTTTGTTATGTACGAGAAATTGCTGATGATTGTTAGTGCCAGCCATCAAGTCACCTTTGTCTCATATAGGATGTGCCAAGGACGACAGCAACCGTAACAACAGCTATTGTTGCAAAGCGGAAAAGAATAGGTAAATCCCGTCTGCGTACCACCAGAATCCCGTTGCCTCTGCGCCCTGGGCGCTCGAATAAAGTCATTATCGGCTCATTCTCAGCATCTACTTTTCTTCGAATGCCTCTTTCTATCTGAATCAGCTCAGAGAAACCTTCTCTCACTCTACAGGCTGGACAGGCGATTGGCCCGGGTTCATCAACGTTAGGTTCATTACGAATTTTAGTTTCTACCCAGGTTTTTATACAGGTCCGGTGGAAAAACTTATTGCAGGTGCCGTTGTCGTGCTGCACTTTGTCATTGTCATTTAAGCGCGTTTCAATGCAAATGGGGCAATCCTTGTCAATATTCATCAAATACGCCTGAGTTTACAGATAACCCAGTATTCGACTTTTAATCATCGGGAAAGTTCCAGACCTGCCAGTAAAGGAGCCTGACCGGGACTCCGGAATCTGCCTGCCAGTTCTTGCTGGATAGCCGGTCAGGGGTTGTTCAGGTTAGCTGTCAGGCAAAACATAAACAAAAATAGTTGTGTAGTGACAAAGGCTTCCGGCTAATACAAACAGATGCCAGATGGCATGGTTATAGGGCAGCTTTTTCCAGACATAGAATAATACGCCCAGTGTGTAGGCCAGCCCGCCAGCAATTAACCAGGCCATCCCGCCGGCTGACAGGCTCCGGGTCAGCTCCTGTCCTACAAACAGTGCCAGCCAGCCCATTGCTACATAGGTCAGCAGCGAAAGCTTTTTGAAACGGTTCCTGAATGCCAGCTTAAAGATAATGCCTGTGAATGCCAGCAACCAGATGATGGCAAAAAGTATCCATCCCGTCGTTCCCCTGAGGGTAACCAGCAGGAAAGGTGTGTAAGTTCCCGCAATGAGTAAATAAATGGCACAGTGATCCAGCAGTTTGAAGACCTGTTTTACTTTTTCGTTCTGGAAACTGTGGTAAAGGGTCGACATGAGAAACAGAAGTATCATGCTTCCGCCGTAAATACTGAAACTAACTACACGCCAGGCGTCGCCTTGTATGGCCGCGTAAGTCACTAACAGTGTCAGCCCTGCTACACTTAGCATGGCTCCAATACCGTGGGTTACGCTATTGGCTATTTCTTCCCCAAGGCTGTAAGCCCTGTTGAGCATAGGTGGTTTTGGGAGTGGGTAGCGATTCATGATCAGTCATAAGCAGGTTGATTCGAGTAAAGATCATACTGTGCTTTTTTGGCAAATGTCATGGAAAAACCATTTTAAATTCTGAAGTTATTGAATTTTACGGTGAGCTTACTTCCGATAACTTCACCGAACCGGTTGTCAGGCGTAATATTCCGGGTACTGTCTCCATCCCACTGGAGTTGCAACAATCTCCTGGACTCTGAAGTTCAATCTGTAAGAGGTGCGATAGATATCATGAGAACCATTGGCCGTTTTGCGACGGTATTGACCGTTAGCTCTATGCTGGCAGCCTGCAGTTCAACGCATAAGCCTGTTGTTGTCACGCCGGACATGCTACAGGGGCAGATCTGGGTAATGAGTTCACTCAATGGGGAAGCTCCGGTTGGTGGAAAACGAATTACGATGGAGCTGACGCAGGGTTCTGCCTCTCAGGGTAAGGTAAATGGCAGAGGACCTTGTAACAGTTATTTTGGTGGCTATCAGATAGAGCAGGGCGAGGTCTCATTTGGACGTATTGGCTCAACAATGATGGCTTGCCGGGAACCTGTGATGCAGCAGGAGATGGCGTTCCATACTACGCTGCAGAAAACGAACCAGATGCTTATGGACGGCAGGATGCTGGTTCTGAAAGAAGCAGGTGGTCAGGACTCAATCGTTTTTATGGCTGAATCAGGTCGTGTCAGGGGCGAAGTGCATTCTTCCACAGGGAGTTTCCCCCGCAATTCTCAGATGATGATCCGGCTTAGTGACGTGAGTAAGCAGGATACCCATTTACAGACCATTGGCGAACAGAAGATCAAGATTAAAGGTGAGATTCACGGGCCGGTCGCTTTTGACCTGGCTTATGCTCCACACCTGATTCAGGCGGGTCATACGTACGCAATCTCTGTAGAAGTGCGTCAGAATGGCAAGCTGCTTTACACCAGCCAGAGCCACTACCCTTTGAATCTGGATAAAGCGGCACTGGATGTTAAAGCGGAGCCCGTGAAAAGCATGTAAGCAGATGGTTTGTTGCCAGTCACTGAGGCTGGCAACAAACATTTATGAGTACTTTGCCAGCAACCGGTCTAACTGGTTCGCAAAAGCCTGACGGTCCTGAGCAGAGAGGGATGAAGGCCCACCAGTATCGACACCGCTACTGCGCAGCTCGTCCATAAAGTTTCTCATAGATAAACGCTGCTGCACATTTTCTTTTGTATACAACTCACCTCTTGGGTTCAGTGCCAGAGCCTGTTTGCTGACAATTTCAGCAGCAAGAGGAATATCTGCGGTGATGACCAGGTCATCGGGTTGAACGTGCTGGGCGATGTAATTGTCTGCGACATCGAAGCCGGCGGGTACCTGTACTGCTTTTATCAGGGGGGATGGTGGCGTACGCAAATACTGATTTGCCACCAGAGTCAAAGGTACCCTGACTCGTTCGGCGGCACGGAACAGGATTTCTTTGATTAAATTTGGACAGGCATCGGCATCGACCCAGATGTGCATCTACAAGACCTCGTGACTGGGATTAAAAACAGTTAAGCTAAGAGAATAAATTATAAAGCATTGGGTACAGGATTGACCGTGTCGATAGAGATTACAGATGAATCCCTGAATTGCTTTCCTCCTGGCTCGCTGAGCAAACATCAGCGCCATATTCCCATGGGGACGCCCCACAATCTTCGCACTCTGGCTGGTATCCGTACGCAGGACGGTAAGACTGTTGCTGCCGGAAAACTCTATCGCTCTGATTCGGTTGCACAACTTTCCAGTGAAAGTCAGAAACGACTGGACACCCTGCAGCTAAAGGTTGTTACTGACTTCCGCTCCAGCCTTGAACAGAAAAATACGCCTCATCAATGGTCGGTGAATGATATTGACATTGTTCATCGACCTATACCGGTTATGGGGGATAATGGTCGTGCTGAAGTGATGCGGGTGTTGCAGAATGTCGATTCAGCTGAGGAGGTGGTCCGATGGCTGGGCGAACTGTATCGCAGTATGGTCATTGATTTCAGTTATGTTTATGCCGAGTGGCTGCATAGCCTGCTCAGTGATGACAGTTACCCTCAGCTTTATCACTGTACAGCTGGTAAAGACCGAACGGGAGTGGCAACGGCTTTACTGCTGAAGTTACTGGGGGTTACCGACATACTGATAATGGATGATTTCCTGCTGTCTAATGAGCTGTCTGCGGAATATATTGAAGCGCGCACTACGGGTAAAGTGACATTCAGCTGGATGCCAGAAGGGGTGAACCCTGATCTTCTGCGTCCGCTGCTGAGTGTTCAGAAAGAGTTTTTACAGGCCACATTCAGCCATATCAATGAAGAGTGTGGTAGCTTTGCTCACTATGCAAGGCAATGTCTTGATATGACATCGAAAGAAATCAGCCAGCTGCGGAAAAATCTGCTGGTGCCAGAATAGCATTCAGGCTTTTAATCAGTTGCTGGTTATGAGTGGCTGTCTATGAATTGTTCAAAGGTTGTTGTTTATGCAGTTTCGTCCCTGTATTGATCTTCACAATGGCAAGGTCAAACAGATTGTCGGCAGTTCGTTATCGGATTCAGATAATTCAGCCGCCGTTAACTTCGAGAGTGACCGTTCACCGGCAGAGTTTGCATCGCTTTATCGCAAAGATAACCTTCAGGGCGGACACGTTATAAAGCTTGGACCGGGTAATGAGGCTGCCGCAGAGCAGGCCCTTGCAGCCTGGCCCGATGGGTTGCAGGTGGGTGGTGGAATTACGGCTGACAATGCAGCTGACTATCTGGCAATGGGGGCTTCCCACGTTGTGGTAACCTCTTATGTATTTCGGGAAGGGAAGGTCCATCAGGATAATTTGAAAAAACTGGTCAGTGCCGTAGGGCGCGAACGACTGGTTCTGGATTTGTCCTGTAAGAAGAAAGACGGGCGTTACTATATCGTGACAGACCGGTGGCAGACGTTTACAGAAACGGAAATATCCAGAGAAACGCTCCATGAACTGGCGGACTCCTGTGCCGAGTTTCTGGTTCATGCAGCCTCTGTTGAGGGAATGATGGCCGGACCGGATTTGCAACTGGTTGCCCTGCTGGCCGAACATTCACCGATTCCGGTGACTTATGCAGGAGGAATAGCCTCTATTGAGGATATTGAAGCCGTCAGGACTGCGGGTAGAAATCGAATCCACATCACAATAGGCAGTGCATTGGATATATTCGGTGGCTCATTGAATTATGAAGAGGTTGTTGAGCGCTGCAAAGATTAGTGTGTTCAGGGATTAAACAAAAAAAGGATTCGTAATGAATCCTTTCTTATAACACCCATCAATTATAAAAAACAGGCTCTGTGGATATATATTGAGCCTTGGAGCAGCTGACTGTTGTTAAATGGTCAGACTGGGTGTTCTGTCGTTTTGAATGCTTATTTCAGCTTACCTTCCCGGCGCCATTTGCTTTCCTGGGAGGTTTCATCCATTCGTTCCCAGCGTTGACGCCAGTTATTTTTCTTACAGTTAGCCAGAGTATTATTTTCTGTTTCGGTGCATGGCACGGTTTGATCGCAATTGTAGTTATTCATTGTTTAATACCTGTATCAATTAAATAAATTGTCCTCTTACGTTCTCTACTTAAAGGAGGCATATTAAAATGGTCGTCTATGCCTGCGTGTGAGACGAAGGATTGTGTGATAACACAAATTAAACTGAATACTGAGTATAATTTCAGCAATTCAGCCGATGCATCCATGCTAACACAGTCAATTCAGTAATAAAGGTTTATTGTTAATTCTTTAATAAAATTCGATAATAATTGTTGATCCAGAGCAAAGCTTGTCCAGTGACGCTTATTGCGTTGAAAAACGATATGTTTTTTTGAACATATGTTCAGTGTGATAGAAAGAGTGATTGTTGTACGGTATTTAGCATTAATCGTTCGGTAGGCCGACTGTCAGGGAAAATATTCTTCATATTGTGCTATTCGCAGAAAGTTACTCTTTAAGCCAGGGTTTTAAGCCCTGAGAAAGAAAATTATTTCTGACTAAGGCTGCTTACAATAAATGAGGTATTACTTATTTTCAGGATTTGAGGAGGCATTATGGATAACGCTCATCAGTGGGTGAATGACGCTGTTCGTAAGATTGAGGCAGACTTTCAGCGCAGTGCAGACACACATTTGATAAAACTTGATCTGCCGTCTGTTAACGGCATAGACCTGTACCTGAAAGATGAGAGTACACATCCTACTGGCAGTTTGAAGCACCGGCTTGCACGCTCTTTGTTCCTTTACGCCCTGTGTAACGGCTGGATAAAAGAAGGTACGCCTGTGATTGAATCTTCCTCCGGCAGTACAGCTATTTCCGAAGCTTACTTTGCCCGCCTGCTGGGGTTGCCATTTATTGCTGTGATACCCAAGAGTACCGCCAGTAAAAAGATTCGTCAGATTGAGTTTTATGGCGGCCGCTGCCATCTGGTGGATCATTCCAGCCAGATTTATGCAGAGTCCAGACGGCTGGCGAAAGAGCTGAACGGTCATTATATGGATCAGTTTACTTACGCAGAACGTGCCACAGACTGGCGAGGCAATAACAATATCGCCAATTCCATGTTTGAGCAGATGCGGCGGGAACAACATCCTGAACCGAGGTTTGTTGTGATGAGTCCCGGAACCGGCGGCACTTCTGCAACCATTGGTCGCTATATCCGTTATCAGCAGTTGAATACACGGTTGTGTGTTGTTGACCCGGATAATTCAGTTTTTCTGAATTACTACAAAACCGGTGATGAGTCCCTGACGCTGGATGCGGGTTCCCGTATTGAAGGCATTGGACGGCCAAGGGTTGAACCATCCTTTATACCCGGAGTGGTTGATGAAATGCGCCATATTCCCGATGCCGCTTCAATTGCCACCGTCCACTGGCTGGAAAAACTGTTAGGCAGGAAAGTTGGTCCCAGTACCGGCACTAACCTCTTTGGAGCCTTGCAGATAGCCAGTGAGATGAAAGCCCGTGGCGAAACCGGGTCGGTGGTTACCCTGATCTGTGACAGCGGTGAGCGCTACCTTGACACCTGTTACGATAAGCAGTGGGTCGCCAGCAATATTGGTGATATTAAACCTTATCTGAGAAAGCTGGAATGCTTTTATCTTGATGGTGAATTGAAAACCTGACAGACCCATAGCCCGGATATAAATCCGGGCTGGTTAATGCCCAGGACCCTCTCATTATCCTTTGAAAATATTTGCTGACGACTGATTATCAGCGTCGGATTATGTCACGGGACAGGACAATCGCTTGATGTTCTGAATCGCCAGCAAGACTGGACAGCAACAGGTTAGTCGTGTGTTCAGCCATAGACGTATAGTCCTGCGGGGCGGAGTGGATGGAAAATGGCAACAGGTCAAGAATCATGTTATTGCCAAACGTTGCCCAGTTCAGTGCTTCAGGTAATAAAGCATAGTGTTCCCGAACAAAGGACAAAACACCTTCCATCAAGGTAAACGAAGCTGTCAGCAGGTTTTCCGGTAGCGCATGATGTTGACTGAAATACTCCGTGATCATTCCATAGCCAGCTTCAGCCGTGTAACTGTGGTGAAAAATATAATCTTCGTTAATGTCTATGCCGGCGTTATCTAATATTTCCCGATAGCCCTGCAGACGATTCAGGCTGTTACGCATGCCCGGGACACCACCCAGATAGACAGGTTGCTGCTGGCTGGATTCCAGCAGCAGTGATGTCAGCTGCAGCGAAGTTTCCAGATCGTTACTGATAATACAGGGATAGCTGCTGTCTGGAATTTTCCGGTCTATCAGGATGACTGGAATGCGGTTATCAGTGAGTCTTTGGTACATCTGGTCACTACTGTGGCAGCTGACGGTGACGATGGCATCGACCTGATGTCCAATCAGTGCGCGAAGCGCACAGGCTTCTACTTCCGGGTCATCTTCTGAGCAGCTTACCAGAAGGTGATAGCCCAGTTCCCTGAGTCGCAGTTCAAGGGCTCTGGCAAAACTGGCAAAGCCCCGGTGTGTGAGTTCAGGAACGATCAGCGCGACCAGTTGACTGGTATGGTTACGCAGACCAGCCGCCTGGACATTGGCAATGTAATGGTACTTTTCGGCCAGGGCTGTCACCCGTTCCTGTGTCAACTTGCTGATGCGGTACTGCTCAGCACGACCGTTCAGAATTATACTGGCTGTTGCTTTGGAAACACCTGCCAGACGTGCCAGTTCTTCCAGTTTCATATCATCGTAAAGTACTGCGAGTAGCCTACAACAGAAGGATAGTTGCTATTTCACAGATTGCTTTTAAACGACACACTACTTGAACAATTATTAAAAAATGATGATTAAGATAAATTTATTATGAACAAGCTGAATCGGTTCAGCTATAGTTTGCTTCGATTAATGAATCTTTATGAATAATCACTGTCTTGTATTAAGGGCAGGAGCAGGTAAAAACATACCGTCGTCATTCCCGCCTTCGCGGGAATGACGGGAGTGGTATTTTCTGCTTTGCCTCTACACTAAGGACGAATAATATGACAATGAAATGATGGTCGCGCTACTATGCGCTTTTATTACGGAAATTCTATTTTTATTTTTGGCTGTCTGAAGCTTCCAGGTGCTTTGTGGAAAACTAATAGCCTGATGGTCTGTTCTATGGATCACTTATTAAAGTCGCATATATTTTTGCGTCAGTTTGCGCCGAACAAATACAGGGCTCTTAAACAGGCTTGCCTGAAACTGATTGAGGCAGGTATGGTTGGACCTGGCTATTTTCATGGAATGTGCAGGCGTGAACTGCTGTCGTCTACCTATCTGGATAATGGAATTGCGGTACCGCATGGGGTGCCGGGCAGTCGTTCAGAAATAAACAACAGTGGTATGATTATTATGCAGTTTCCAGAGGGTGTGGACTGGGGGGATAACAACCGGGCCTTTCTTCTGTGCGCCCTGGCTGCCAATGGTAAAGAGCATCTAAAAATGCTCAGTCATCTTGCCTGTTCTCTGGATGATACGGAATTGTGCCGTAAACTGGCGGTGACCGAGCAGGTAGACCAGATTTACCAGTCAATTACCCGGTTCTGTTAACGGATTTTAAGGACAAATAATGATCCCACCGGTAATGACCATTACCCTTAACCCAGCACTTGATCAGACAGTCATGCTGAACCAGCTGACCACCGGGGCGCTTAATCTTGTAGAGAGTCAATGTGATATCCCCGGAGGCAAAGGAATCAATGTTGCCCGGGTGGTTTCAGACCTTGGTGGCGCGGTCAGCGCAGGAGGGCTTCTGGGAAACAACCATCGGTTGCTGTTTGAAGATTACCTGTCCCGCCATGGCGTGGCTCTCAGGCAGATCTGTGTTGAAGGGAGTGTTCGAACCAATGTAAAAGTGGTGGAACAGTCAACGGGCCAGGTAACGGAATTGAACCTTCCGGGTCTGTGTGTTTCGGATGACGTACTGCAAGCTGTTCTGGACTCTGTACTGAGGCAGCCATCAGGAAGCCTGGTTGCCGTCTGTGGCAGTTTGCCGAAAGGTGTTTCACAGCAGGCGTTTGGGGAGTTTCTGCTGGCTATCAGGAATGCAGGGCATTTTCTTGCTGTCGATACGCGTGGTGAGGCCCTGAGAACCGCGTTGTCTGTCAAGCCTCACCTGATTAAGCCTAACCTGCAGGAACTGCAGGAGCTTGAAGGACAAAAGCTGACAGCTTCTCAGGCGCTGGATAACGCTACAGAGCTTAGTCAGTCTGTTGACCACGTCATACTGTCTATGGGGGATTCCGGAGCCTGGTTTCTGGCAGGCGGAGACTGCCTCCATGCCCAGCCGGACAGTGTCAATATTGTGAGTACCGTTGGTGCTGGTGACTCCCTGCTGGGTGGTTACCTGTTTGGTTTAAGCCACAATTTTCCGTTGCATCAGATGGCTGAACTGGCAACGGCCTGTGCAATGGAGGCGGTGATGCAGGCCGGTGTTGGAATCCAGTGTCCGGATCAGCTTGAACGATTGCGAAAGAATGTCATCATTACGAGTAGACGTACATAACCATCGCCCGACAGAATTGGGCGATGGTTAGATTGTTAGAAGGGTATTGCAGGTTCGTTAAGTTCTTCAATGACGGGTGTCACTGGCTGGCATGATATTTGGGTGGCTCAGCCACTCTTCCGGGTTTTCGTCTGTTGAGTCAACGGCTTCACCGCCAGCCAGTTCCTCACGGGTGGCAATAACAGCCAGTTCCTTGGCAAAGTTCTGCAGCAGGTCAATCACCTCGTCTTTATCCTCGTTCAAGTCTTCGTCGACAAAGATTCTGAACAGTGGTGGTTGCTCAAGGTCAGCCCCTTTTCGTTTCAGTGTCATCTGCAGGCCGGAATGCTCGGGATCTGATACTTCGGCCAGCTTAAAGGTCACTGACTGAGCGTCTCGTAATACGGAAAGCAGCTTCAGGGCTTCTGCGGCACTGATTTCACCAGAGTCGACACAGGCTTCTACATATTCCCTGGCGGACATACCTGAATCTATGTAATTATCCACAAGGTCTTGCAGGTCGTCATTCTTATACTTGTTATGGCTCATGAACCCTCCATACAGCTCTGTTAGCTTCGCTTGAGAAAAGCAGCCATGACATCCTCTGTCATAATCTGCTATGAGAGCACTTCTCCAGTGTACCGAATTTCAATACAAAGGAAAGCTGGAATACGTATTTATCCATATTATCTCTATGGAGGCTGGCCGGGCAGGGCAAAAAATTTGTCCTTAATCAGTAGAACCGCTCTCGGGGCTTCTCCCCTTTCCGGTTCAGTGATACCTTTCACCCTCTTTTCGATTTGCCCAGTGAATCTATGAATCTGTCCCGACTGAATCTGAATCTGTTACCAGGTCTCAAAGCATTGCTGGATACACAAAGTGTTTCCAGGGCTGCACAGGTGATGCATGTGACCCAGTCCGCCATGAGCCGTACGCTGGGCCAGTTGCGAGAAGCCCTCAATGACCCGATTCTGATTCGCAAGGGGAACCATATTTACCTGTCAGAAAAAGCCATGAGCCTGCACGAAGAGGTCAACCGGGTGGTTCATGCTGCCAGCAGTATTTTTGAAAACCAGCAGTTTGATCCCACCACGACAGAGCGACACTTTCGTGTTGCGACTGGTCACATGGTGCTGGAAGATGTTATGCCCGGGATTATTCATAAAGTCTGGGAGCAGGCGCCTCACTTTACTTTTGAGCTGGTGGCTATGCACCCGGGGCTGACGGTGAGCAATGGCAAAATTGATATCATGGTGGGTTATATTGGTGATCCGGAAGAAGGCTTATCTGGTCACCAGTTAATGAAAGAACAGATTTGCCTGGTCGTGTGTGAAGATCATCCGTTAGCCCGCGAGCCGTTGTCCCAGGAACGGTTATTGCAGTTTCCGTTTATCATGCAGAAAAATGACCAGAATACACATCAGATAATGAACGACTACATTCGTTCATTAAGCGACAAGGTTAAAGTCCGTGCGTTCGCTCCCAGCATTATGGGCTGTATGAACCTTGTAAAAGGTACCGACAGTGTTTTTCTGGCGACAGGTTCGGTACAAACCTTTGCCCGAAGCCTGGAAGGTGTTGTGGTACGCGATGTGCCAATGGATGTTCCGGAAGTGTATTACAGCATGGTATGGCCAGAGTACTGGGCATTGAACCGTGCTCACCGCTGGCTACGGGAATTTATTCGGGACGAACTGACGGCGTTTATCGAAAGTCGTCAGATCGCCCGGTCTCCCGAAGCACTATAAAGGAAAGCCAAAGGGTCATAGTAAAACGTACCAGCCCACTCAAAAGGGTTGATTGATGAACATAATGAATCGACTGCCTTCTTCACTGGTGGCAATCTCAGCTCTGGCAGTCACCCCTTCGGCTTTAAAGCGAATGCCCGCACCCACACTGTATTTCATATCACTGTGCAGTTCCCGCGCGCTGAATGTATCGGCTACACGCCCGGCGTCGGCAAACACTGTCCACTGCCACCAGGGCAGTTCATACCAGTCGCCCAGTAACGGTAACTGTTGAAGAGGTTGCCAATGAGGCTTTACCCGGTATTCAGCGCTGTAGGATACCGCCGAACGACCATGAAAACGATTGCTGCTGTAACCTCGCAGCCGGTGCCAGCCACCCAGGGAGACACCAGAGAAAGACGATGGCCGCCGGTACTCTTCAACACCATTAACCGTTTCTGTTTTGTTCCAGGTTGGCGTATCGGCAATCCAGCCATTCAGGGCAACTACCTGTTGTTGCCATAGATGATTGTCGCCCATATCGAAAAACTGACTGAATCCCAGTTCCCAGGTACGCCATGAGTTGCGATTTTTACTGCCCCAGTCCTGAGTGACCCTGAACTCAAGATGATTGCCCGTGGTCGGTTCCTGAGTGGAATCCCGGTTGTCGTAATCCAGGATAAAGTGAGCGCCTCTGGCCGTGGTATCGTCTTCTGCAGGCATAGCTTCACCCAGGTCCTGGCGCCGATAAAATGGGCGGATTTCCAGAGTGGTGAATCCATTTGAAAACGGATTCATGGTTCCTGATTCGTGATTGGTTTCACCTTTGCGGTGCATCATGCTGGCCAGTGCGCCATCGACGCCGTCACCGATCGGCAGGATATACCGGAAGCGGGCGTAGTAATGGGACTCTTTCCCTGAGGTGCGAATATAGTTATCGGCACTGGAATCGTTACTTCCCGCCTGCTCACCGTCATAGTCAGGATTTCCGGAAACATAATAATTGGTCGCATCGTAATAGCTGTTTAGCAGTTGCAGATCGACCAGCCACTGGCTCTGGCCCGGAATCATCAGGTTGCTCATACCCAGAAAGCCCAGCCAGGAACCATTGTTTGAAGCAATGCCTGTCGCAAACACCGACATTTGAGGTTGCAGCCAGCCCGTTACAATACCGGATGCACCAACCGCTGTTCCCCAGTCTTCGGACTGAAAGGCATAAGGCACCGCAGAAAAGCTGACAGAGCTTTCCTGTTCAGGTATGGGCGCTGTATTCGGGAGAGCCTGGGTTGAAAGCGTCAGTGTCAGTAAACCAGAGGACAGTAAACCTCCCAGTCTGTTGGTTTTATTCATTCTGTCTTTGGGGTAGTCAGTAATCACTGAGCGTTAGAAGCCCGGCAAAAATACGAGGGTAATCAAGGAATTATCCGTTGAATCAGAGGTTGCCTGAATAAGGTATTGCCTCAATTTACAAACTGATCAAACTGACTTTGTTTCTCAATATACAGTAAACTGCCGATTCCTAAGCAGTAGTAAAAGTATCCATACCATGAAGAAGACGCCGTCTTCGCAAGAGTCTTCACAGGAGGCTCTGTTTGATGCGGAAGCCATCCGCAAACAGTTCCCTATTCTCAGTCAACAGGCTCATGGCTATCCACTGGTTTATCTGGATAATGCGGCAACAACGCAAAAGCCTGAATCCGTTATAGAAGCAGTCAATGGCTACTACCGGGAACAGAACGCCAATGTGCATCGTGCGTCTCATTACCTGAGTGCCAGGTCAACCAGAGCGTTTGAAATGGCAAGGGAGCAGGTGCAACAGTTTCTGAATGCCTCATCTTCTGATGAAATCATCTGGACCCGGGGGGCTACGGAAGCTATAAACCTGGTAGCCAACAGCTGGGGCAGGGCAAACCTTCAGGCTGGGGATGAAGTTCTGCTGACCTGTCTGGAGCATCATGCCAATATTGTTCCCTGGCAGCTGGTGGCGGAAGCAACAGGTGCTGTCATCAAAGTGGTGGATATCCGACCGGATGGCGAATTGTGTATGGACAGTTTTACAAGGCAGCTGTCTGACAAAACGCGAATAGTCTGTGTCACCCACGCCTCTAATGCCATTGGCACCATCACGCCGGTGGCTGAAATAATCACTGCGGCTCATGAGTCAGGAGCGCTGGTTCTGGTCGACGGCGCCCAGATGGTGGCGCACCAGGCCGTCGACGTGCAAAGGCTGGGTTGTGATTTTTACGTGTTTTCCGGTCACAAAGTATTTGGGCCGACCGGCATTGGCGTACTTTACGGTCGCAAAGCTCTGCTTGAAGCCATGCCGCCCTGGCAGGCGGGTGGCGAGATGATTGAACAGGTCAGTTTTTCAGGTACTCGCTTTAACACCCTGCCGTTCAAATTTGAAGCGGGTACGCCCAATGTTACCGGTGTGATCGGCATGGCAGCTGCGCTTGATTTTTTACAGTCGCTCAACATGCCTGATCTGGCTGAATACGAGCTTTCATTAAGGCAAAAGGCGGAAGCAGGTCTGCGTGCCATACCGGGAATCAGACTGATAGGGCAGGCGTCTGAAAAAGTATCAGTGGTGTCGTTTATTTGTGACACGTTGCACAATCAGGATATTGGCTTGCTGCTGGACCAGCAGGGGATTGCTGTGCGTACGGGTCACCATTGCACCATGCCATTGATGGAACGGCTTAACTTGTCGGGAACCGTCCGTGCCTCGTTGTCGGTCTATAACACTGAAGAAGATGTCGATCGCTTTTTGTCTGCAATGAGATTACTGGTGACTTCTGAAGATCACACAGGTGAGGAGTTTCAGGGGCAGTCTGCTCAACGTTCCGAGCTACCGGAATTTTATCAGACCATGAAAGCGTTCAATGACCAGCCTGTACCATCCAGCCTGATCGAGAGCCATAACTGGCAGGAAAAGTACCGTCAGATCATGCTGTTGGGCAAGCGTATGCCCTCGCTGCCGGATAGCTGGAAAACCGAAGATGCCAGACTGCATGGTTGTGAAAGTACCGTATGGATTCATCACTATTACGACCAGGAAACCATGCAGCTGTATTTTGCCGCCGACTCCGATGCCAGGGTGATTCGTGGTTTGATTGCGCTGGTTCTGGCGAAAATCAATGGTCGGCAACCGGGCGACATAAGTCGTTTTGATATCGATGGCTATTTTGAACAGTCAGGGTTGTTGACTCATTTAAGCCCGTCACGAGGTAACGGGCTCAGGGCCATTGTGTCGGAGATTCTGTCGCAGGCGCATCGTTACCATTAAGCTTCAGGCTGTCAGTTTTTTGATAATTCGGGAGACTGCTGCAAAGCCAAAGGTCGCTGTCACAACCGTCGATGCTCCAAAACCACCGGCACAGTCCATTTTGGTAGAACCCAGGTCGCTGGGTTTTTGCTGACAGATGCTACCATCAGGGTGTGGATAAACAGCCTGTTCACTGGAAAAAACACAGTCAACACCGAATTTACGTTTGGTGTTTTTGCTGAAACCATGAAAATCCCGTAGATGGGTTTTAACCTTCCGTGCCAGGGGGTCGTGCCAGGTTTTGGTCAGGTCGGTAATCTGAATCTGGGTCGGATCGGTCTGGCCGCCAGCTCCACCCGTGGTAATGATGGGTATTTTATTGCGCTTGCAGTGATTGATCAGCGCGGCTTTAACCCGGAAGCTGTCAATGGCATCCAGAACGTAGTCAAACTCGCTGGTAATCAGTTCAGCAATGTTTTCCGGTGTAATAAAGTCTTCAATGATCTGGCAGTCGCAATTCGGGTTAATAGACCGGACTCTCGCCTGCATCACCTCGCACTTGGACTGACCAATGGTGTCTGTTGTGGCATGCAACTGTCGGTTGATGTTGGTTATGCAGATATCGTCCAGGTCAATCAGAGTGATTTTACCCACAGCCGTTCTGGCCAGCGCCTCTGCTGCCCAGGAACCGACTCCACCAATGCCAATTACGCAAACGTGGGATTGCCCCAGTTTTTCTTCAGCGTCCATGCCATAGAGGCGGCGGATACCGCCAAAGCGTTCATCAAGGGTGGTGCTCATAACGTTCGTTGGGCTCAGAATTCAGTAGAAAAGGCGCGGATTATAATACCATCTCCGGTTGAGTGCTATTTCGCCAGAGAACGTTTTGCAGTTATCCCCAAAGTCTGTGGATAACCTATGGTATAACTTTGTGGCAACGGTTTCTGACGCCGATGAAATAACTGGTTTGAATAATTGATCAAAAAACAAACAAAAAAAAGGGCAGATAAATCCACCCTGAATCGATTGAGTAGATAGTTGTTTGTTGTCGTCTTACCACCAGGCTTCCATCTGTACGCCAAAGGTCATGCCGTCCGTTGCCCTGCCAAAGTTCTCTCTGATCAGTTTTCTGTCACCACCAATTCCTACTGTACTCGGGTAGCAGCTATTTTTCACAACGTTGGCAGGACACTTGATTTCATCCCAGTTGGCATAGGTCACGAACACCCGGATAACCGGTCTTACCCAGGCTCCGAAACGAGGGTGGAATTGTTGTGCCAGAGTGACCTTGAAGAGTTGGGAATCGGCAAATTCTTTTTTATATCTTGGTTCCGTAGTACTTGGCAGTGGCACGACAAACTCGGCACCATTTTTAACCTTGTCCCAGCCAAAGTCCAGAACGGTACTGGTTAGTTCGCTCCATTTCCATTGGGGACGTATGCCAATGGTGTACAGGTCCAGTTTGTTTGGAGCCAGAGCGGTTCTCTCAATATCTTTTGAATAGTCCATTTGGGTCCAGGCCAGTACATAGGTTACGTCCAGACGATCCATAATGGGAATCTGGCCAAAGTTGATAACCCGGGTCATCTTGCTGCCACTGAACAAATTGGATGGTTGTGAGGTTCTGCCGTCTGATCCCACTCCGGGGCCGGTCATTGCGTCGGTGGCGTATTGCACGACAAAGTTGTTAAATCCGCCCATGGGGAAAGCGTAGGATAATTGTGCCGTTCCCATATAGCCGTCTTGGTCATAATTTTTTTTGTTAGGCACTTTGTCGCCCGGAGATCCCTTGCCGTAGTTAAGACCCAGTTCCAGAGTCAGGTCGTCTGTCAGCTTCAGGTCACTGAGCCTGAGGTCAAGGATGTTGGTGGCAATTTTTCTCTCTTTATAAGTGAACCCTCCTTCATCATAGGGATTATCAGTGGTCGGGTCTGGTGGGGTGTACTCACTGCTGAAAATTACATCAGCTTCATTTCTTATCCATGCCAGGTGGAATTTACCAAAGCCTGCGTTAATGTCTTCAATGCCAGCACCCGGGCCTGAAACATTCCAGTAGTACCAGTCTATCTGGTGTATGTCGTGACGCTGGTAGTATTTCTTCCCTGCCCAGAGCCTGGCACCAGGCAGGGCGGGAAAAATGTTTTCAGCGGATATATTGGCTTCCCTGAGAGCAAAATCATCGCTTGGATTTTCGAAATCTTTCTGTTGATCAACACTGTAGGCAATCAGGGTATTCATTTTGAATATGGTGCCGTTATCGGTAGCCAGTGTGGCCTGCAAAGCCTGTTCTGTATAGGTTTCACATTCATTCCCTAACCTGTGCTTATAGGGCGCGCCAGCCGCCTGAAAACAGGCCTGCTTACCCCCTTTACCGGAGCTGCCAATACCTGAGCGAACGTATCCATAGTAAGTAAGATCCATTCTCTCGGCCGCAGAACCATATTTCTCATCCATCGTCTCTGCCAGAGCGTCAGGACCAGATATTGTGGTCAGCGAAACGACTCCCAGGCTGTACAGTGCGAAGCGCAGAGCGCTGGTCAGCGGGGACTGTTTCTGAGTCATGACAAAACACCTTGTGTGTGTTTGAACTATCCGGAAACTATCTGACATTTAGGAGCTACCTGACATTCAGGAGCTGTACAGAGACCTGAGGCATTGCTGACAGACAGTCAGCAGACCAGCAACAGACAAATAATATCTGTTGTCTGTCTTAAAAATTACTGTTGGTTTTTTTAAATAATACGAACATCTCTGAATGACAAACTCGCCGTTTTGCAGCAGATTCCAGAACCATAGTGAAGGCTTTTCTGTTTTAAAGGTGAATAATTATTTTCACCTCATACCAAAGTAGTTCAGGGTTTAATACTCAGCAAACCACTGAAAAGTCTTTTTTTGTTTATCTTTGTTTCGTCTTTTAACATTGTGTTTTCATCGGCTTCCGACATTAAACGCACCACGCGGATAATCTGTGCTCTATTGTTTATGAGTTCAAAGTTTATGGGTTCAAACAGGGGTGTGATTATGAAACTTCTGGTCAGGGGGCTGACTTTTGCCCTGATAGCTGTCGTGATAGCAACAGGATATGGGTGTGCAACGTTTCAGGCTGACGAACAGGAAGGCGGATTGCCGGATGCGAATCAGGGTAAAACGTTTCATTCCATTGCTGATATCACCTGTCAGCCGCTGGTACTGATGCCGGGAAAAGGCAGGGCCAGAGTAGTGATTAATGAATTTACGGCCCGGCTTGAGCAGCCATCGGGTCTGACTCCGGTGCTGGCCTACCAGATTCCTGAACATGGGATGCACAAAATAGCCATAGACAGTTTTGTTATTCATCATTCTCGTTTTGGAGATGGCGGACAGGGTGATAATGAGCTGTTTTATCCGGAAATCGCATTGCTGGACCAGAACAATGTGCTGATCAGTAAAGTTGATCCGGGGCATATCGGGTATAAAAAACCAGGCTTTACGACGGAAGAGGGTGTAGGCACTTCATTTACCATTGATAATCGCGGTGCAATGCCGGACAAACCAGCCTGTCTATTGATTTATACGACAGATGCTTTAAGAAAAGGCACAACGCCACTGATTAATGAAGAGAAGGAGTACGCTAAGGTACGCGGTGTTGTACCGCCTCCGATTCCTGATCCGGTAGCACGACATGGAAATGCGGGACATTTGATGATTTCAGTAAAAAGCGATGGACTGATGCCTGCCAGCCGTCCTGCTGTGGTTCTGGCTGCTGCCTCCCATCAGGTTGTTCACAAGCCAGCTCGACCAGCCAGCCCGGTTCTGGATCAGCGTACCCGGGAAATACGCAATCATTATGTGGATGGAATAAAAAATGCTCTGGACCAGGGCAATGTTTCTGCTGCCCTTGATCAGCGGACAGAGTTAAAATCCATTACGGCTGACGCTGAATATTATTTTCTGAATAACTACGGTAAACCCAAAGCAGTCATTCAAAGTGTTCACGGAGACGCTGGTGGCAGTTTTGCCGATAAAGCCCGGAATGTATATAAAGAGCGAATGAGTGATTATTTCAAACAGGGTAAGGGTTCTGCTGCACTGCAATTGCTGGACGAAGTGAAGTCGTTGCAGATGGATGTGGATCAATTATTTGACCGGTAAAGCCTGTCGTCATCCCCGCGAATGCGGGGATCCACCGTTTGTGGTGGGTTCCCGCCTGCGCGGGAACGACAGTAAGATTTGCTTCACGCCTGACGAATGTTGCAGATGTTCCTGAACAATGCCTGGTTGCTGCCATCGGCAAACAAACTTTCCAGTGTGTCGGTCAACTTTCGTTGCCAGTTCGGGTACTCAGAGCTGGTGCCGGGAACATTGACGGGAGATTCAATCTGCAGGACATCTTCCAGTTGCAGCACCACTATTTTGGACGTGGTCTTGGCCAGGTAGTAGTGCAGTTTTTCCATCACGTCTCTGGTGTAACCCAGCGTCGTTATATCATCCGGATTCATCCCCTGGGGGCGTTCATTAATGTCAATCAGGGTGTGGATCAATGCCATTTTATCCTGATGCCTTGCCTGCTTTTCAGCTTCCGTTTTTTCAGTGTCGTAAATACCCAACTCTTGTCGTAAATCCAGATCAAGGCAGTTCCACCATGCCCTGAGCGTGGGGATGTCATGATTGGAAATACAGGTCAGAGCCATCGGCTTGAACTCTCCGGGTGACATAAAGCGATCCCCTTCACAGGAGAACAGCACCACTTCATTGGAATAACATCTGGCAGGAGGCAGGCTGGCTTCAATTTCCGGCGGTACAGTGCCGAGGTCTTCCCCGAATACCAGACATTCACGACGCTGGCTTTCCAGTTTAATAATGCCCAGCAGGTCATTCAGGGGGTAATACGTGTAAGCGCCATAGTCAGCGGTCTTGCCATTAGGACACCACCAGAGGCGTAACAGCCCCATCACATGGTCAATGCGAAGCGCGCCGCAATGGCTCATGTTGGACCGGACCATTTCAATAAAGGGCGCATAATGCTGCTGTTTAAGGGTTACCGGGTTAAACGGCGGCAGCCCCCAGTTTTGCCCCTGTGGCGCAACACCATCGGGAGGCGCTCCGACACTGGCATCCAGACAGTAAACTGTGCGATTGCTCCAGACATCGGCACCACCCCGGTCAACACCGACCGCCAGATCCCGGTAAATGCCCACCTGCATGCCTGCGTCCAGAGCAGACTTCTGGGCTTCCGCCAGCTGGATTTCAGACAGCCATTGCAGATATTTGTAGTAGTCAATGGCATCCCTGTTCTGTTCACTGAACGCTTTAACGGCATCTGAGTCAGGCGTCTGGTAATCATCGGGCCAGCAGGGCCAGCCCCAGCTCATAATATCCAGCTGTCTGAAGTGTGCGTAAAGGGCTTCATAGGTGGCATGCCGGTCAAGACTGGCACCGCGAATATCGCAGAAGTTCAGGAAGGCTTTACCCCGTGGTGAGCCTGTTTTGACATGGTTGTGCTGGAACTCTTTATAGAGCAATGACAGCACTTTGAACTTCAGCGATGCCACCTGTTCATAATCCACGTATTCAGCCTTGCGGGCATCGGCAATAGCACCCTGAAATTCCGGGCCATTGACCATAGCCCGGGCTTCAGTGGAATCAGCAAATTCCGGAATAGCCGTCACATCCAGATATAACGGGTTGATAAAGTTACGGCTTGAAGGGCTGTAGGGGCTGGCGTGTGGGGGATTGGCAGGGTACAACGCATGGATTGGATTAAGCCCGACAATATGAGCCCCCTGGCTAGCCAGCTTCTCAGCCAGTTGTTTCAGACTACTGAAGTCGCCTATTCCCCAGTCATGGTCGGTACGCAGGGTATAAAGCTGTATGGCAGCTCCCCAGATTTTATGCCCCTGTTCCAGTGATTCAGGCTCATAACAGGCGGCAGGTGCAACAATTATCAGGCTGATGGCTTCCAGATTTCGGTTTTTCAATGTCAGCTGATGGTAGCCTGTTGGCAGGTCTTCCGGCAGTTCCAGAGACAGCTTTACCAGATCCCTGTCAGGAAAGGATTGTCTGTCGAGTACTTCCAGAGAGTCAGCCTTGACTGAAATTGAACGACGACGGCCGCTTTCCAGCTCGAACTCGCCTTTAAATGCGTTGTTTAACCGACTTTCCGGTATGTACATATCAATGGTAAAAGGTTGCCCCTGATGCACAACATTTACCGGTGCAACGAGATGCTCCCACTGCTGCTGCTGATAATGGCCAATCGCAGCTCGGGTGGTGTCATTATCGCTGAGGTTGAAACCCATGGCCTGCAGGATGGGAATTTTCAGCTCCGTTGGTACGTTCACCGGGCGACCTGCCCAGTCTTCATAATTGCCACAGACGCCACTCAGGGCTGCGAGCTGCTCAATCAGTTGCTGATCGAGCGAGGTTGAAATGGTCATATCTGTTCCTTCCTAATCGACTTCCGGGGCTCGAGTACGACGGAAGGCTTTGCCATCCGCATCGAATAGATGACAGAAATGCACAGGAAGCTCTATTTTCATTTTTGTTCCTTCTGCCCTGTGTCGGGAATCTTCTACACGCACAATGAAGTGTTCCCGAATTGTATCATGGGTCATATAGATAAATGATTCGGCACCCAACCGCTCGAGGGCTTCTACTTTACCTTCTACAGCATTGCCTTCGTCGGTTTCTGCCAGGGCATCTTCCGGGCGAATACCCAGAACCACGCGGTCTCCGGCTTTTGCCCGTTCTGTATTGGCATTAGCCTGAAGTATTTCTCCGGTGGTGAGTTTGACGATGGTTTGTTCTTTATCGACTTTTTCGATAAAGCCATCGAAAAAGTTCATTTTTGGTGAGCCGATAAAGCCCGCAACAAACATGTTAGCGGGATGGTGGTACAGCTCCAGTGGCTTGCCAACCTGCTCAAGGTTGGTTTTAGCCTCTGGCTGCAGGGGGCTAAGAACCACGATCTGGTCTGCCAGCGTCATGGCTTCGACCTGATCGTGGGTGACATAGATGGACGTTGTCTTCAGCCGGTTATGTAGCCGGGACAGTTCCTGACGCATTTGTACCCTGAGAGAAACGTCCAGGTTCGACAATGGCTCATCAAACAGGAATACCCGGGGTTGCTGAACAATGGACCGGCCGATGGCAACCCGTTGTCGTTGGCCTCCAGACATGGCTTTAGGCTTGCGTTCCAGTAACGCTTCAAGTTGCAGAATTCTTGCTGCTTCCTGCACGCGTTCCCTGATCAGGGCTTTGTCGGCTTTTACCAGCTTCAGGCCAAATGCCATGTTCTCTTCAACACTCATGTGCGGGTAAAGTGCGTAGGACTGGAATACCATGCCTACCCGCCGCTCATTCGGTGGCATGTCATTAACACGTTCCCCGGCAATAAACATTTCACCGGCACTGATTTCTTCCAACCCGCAGACCATTCTGAGCAGGGTGGATTTACCGCAACCGGAAGGCCCCACAAAAGCGACGAACTGCCCATTGGTTATATTGAGGTTGACGTCTTTGATCACCCAGGTTTTACCCTGGTCGTAGCTCTTGGAAATATTAACAAGTTTTACTTCTGCCATGTCTGTTTCCGCTAACTGTTACCTGTTGCCTGTTACCAGTTATCAGGGCTGTTTAACCTTTCACACCACCTGCTGTGAGGCCTCCGACAATCCAGCGTTGACAGAGCAGGAAGATGATCGAGATCGGCAAACCGGATAACACCGCTGCCGCCGCAAAGTCGCCCCAGAGATAGTTCTGTGGGTTCAGGTACTGCCTGGAGCCAACGGCCAGAGTCAGGTTATCCATACTTTGCAGGAGTACCGACGCCACAGGGTATTCGGCAATGCTGGTGATAAAGGCAAGAATAAAGACGACAGCCAGTATGGGAACGGACAATGGCAGGAGTACATACCGGAATGCCTGCCAGGGCGTCGCCCCGTCAATGGCTGCTGCTTCCTCAAGGGATTGGTCGATGGTTTCGAAATACCCTTTAATCAACCAGATATGCAGTGCCAGCCCCCCCAGATAGGCGACGGTGACTGACCCAAGGCTGTCCAGCCCCAGCCATGGAATATAGTTCCCCAGCCTGTCAAACAGCGAGTAAATGGCCACCAGTGCCAGTACGGCCGGAAACATCTGCAGAATCATCATGGCTGTCAGCATGTGTTCTTTAAACTTGAAGCGCAGCCGTGCAAAGGCATAGGCTCCGGTGGTTGACAGCAGAAGAATCAGTATGGTTGAAACAAACGACACTTTAATGGAGTTCCACAGCCATAACATCACCGGAAAAGGCGGCTGAATCACGGAACCGTCAGGGTTTTCCCATGGGATGCCAAACGCCAGATACCAGTGCTCAAGGCTGGGGTTGCTGGGGATCAGGTCTCCCGTGGCAAAATTGCCGGACCGGAATGACACAGAGATGATCATCAGGAACGGGAACATAATCAGGCACAGGAACAGAATCATAAAGATTCTTGTGGCCCATACCCGGTATTTCAGGTTTCTTGGTTGAACAATCATAGTGGCTACCTTTAACAGGGGCTACCTGCCTCTTTCGATATTGGGAACCCTTTATTCAGTGAACCGCCTGGTGGCTTTGAGATTGAGCCAGGCGATGACCCCGACCATCAGGAAGATAAAGGTGGCAATGGCTGATGCCAGGCCATAGTCCTGTCCGTACTGGCCAAAGGCAATACGGAAGGTGTAGCTGACAAGCAGGTCAGTGGCACCGGCTGGCGTAGTGGCACCAATGATATTGGGCGCGCCGTCGGTCAGCAGGGCGATCAGCACCAGGTTGTTAAAGTTGAAAGCAAAGCTGGCAATCAGTAGTGGAATTAATGGTTTGATGATCAGTGGAATGGTGATCTTGAACAGATTTTGTATCGGAGTGGCTCCATCAATCGCCGACGCCTCGTAAAGGTCGTCAGGAATAGACTTCAGCAGCCCGATAGAAAGGATCATCATGTAGGGGTAACCCAGCCAGGTATTAACAATCAGCACCATTGTCTTGGCAAGGAAACCGTTACTGAACCATTCCGGCTGAATGCCAAACAGCATGTTCAGCAGCATGTTGATCTCACCAAAGTTCTGGTTAAACAGACCCCGGAAAATCAGGATGGAGATAAACGCAGGGACGGCGTAGGGGAGAATCAGCAACAGACGATAAACGCCATTGCCCTTGAGCGGTTCCCACTGCACCAGGCAGGCCATCAACAGGCCAATAATCAGGGTGAACAGAACACTGAGCGCTGAGAAAGTCAGGGTCCAGGTGAATATTTGCAGAAACGGCCCCTGAATGCCCGGGTCTGATATCACTCTGGAAAAGTTGTCCCAGCCGTTGAATACCGTAAACCCCGGACCAATCTGTTCGCCAGTGTTGTCAACATAGTAGCCGGTCGTCATATCCGGGGTAAGGATGTCACCGTTGCGACTGTCGATGAGTGTATCATTGGGACCTTCGTCGTATATTCTGGTCTGTGGGCCAAATTCACGCAGGCTGGTCATTGATAACGAACCACCGTCAGGCAGCATGATGGTTAACAGCTTCAGGATATGGCGAATCTGGATGGTGTCGCGAAAAGCCAGCTCCTTTCCATCAGGCAGTTCGGACGACAGTCGGGCATTCACCTCTGTCGGTTCGGTTAACTCCCCGAATGGTGCGCTGATCAGGTGTTTGTCTGTGTCTTTATTGCTGATAAACAGCAGCTGGTAGTTTTCACCCTGCTGCCAGGCTTTGAAACTGTAAGACTCTCCGGGGGTTCTGTAGGTTTTTGCCATGTGAATGGCTTTTACCCGTTCAAGGGGGAGAAGGTTGCTGGAACTGTAATTGGTGAAAGCGACATTCACCGTATAAAGCAGGGGAAATACAATAAAGACCGATACACCCAGCAACGCCGGATAAACGTATCGGTACGAGTAACCTTTATGGCTGATAAAGACCCAGGTGCCGGTAGTAATAATAAGCAACACCAGTAAGGCGAAGGGGGTTTCGCCGCTGGCATACATCATGGTGACACCATACAGCAGGATCAGGTCTATAGCGGCAATCAGCCCCAATGCGACCCATCTGCCAGGGTTGCCGGATCGGTTTCCGGCAGAACTGATAGCCTTCATAGTGGAAAGCCTCCTGAACTGTGGGGGGGTCGTTGTTCTGGCAGGAAGAAAAAGTAACGGCCACCGGAAACAACGACAATAGCCTTATAATAAGTAAGACTGAACAGGTTCTATCCTGTTCAGTAGGTTAGTCGACGATGCGCTTGGCTGCGTCATTCAGTGCTTCTTTATATCCCTGGCGTCCGCTGGTGATATTTCTCAGGGCAGCTTCCATGGCTGACCAGAATTTGCCCATCTCGGGAACATTCGGCATCAATAGCCCGTTCATTGCGTTGTCATAAGTGGCGCTGATGCGAGGGTCTTTCTGCAGCTCTTTCATATAGGTTTTGTTGGCAACGGCTCCGAGTGGCACGTCTTTATTCATCGTACGTAGCCCGTCGTCAATCAGCAGGTAGTTTTCCAGAAACTCTTTAGACAGTGCCTTATTGGGGCTGGCGTTATTCAGGGCAGCGCTCCATACACCGACAAAGGCTTTTGAACGCTGGCCGTTGATGCTGGGAAGCGGCGCAACCCCGTAGTCGATGCCACTGGTTTCCAGATTGGCCCAGGCCCAGGGACCGCTGATCATCATGGCACTTTTGCCCTTGTTAAAAGTAGATTCCATGACACCGTAATCAACCCCTCTGGGAAGAACGCTTTTATCAATCAGGTCGGTCAGCATTTTAGCCCCGGCCATGGCTCCTTTATTGTTGACACCTGTGTCTTTGACATCGTAACCGGTCGCGGTTTTTTTAAAGACATAACCGCCATCGGCTGCCAGCATGGGCATGGTGAAATACGGCTGTACCTGATCCCACATAATGGTATTCATGCTCTTGTCGGTCTTTTTCAACCGGGTATCCAGGGCGAACATGTCTTCATAGGCTTTGGGTGGTTCGGGCAGTATTTTCTTGTTGTAGATCAGGCTGATGGCTTCCAGTGAAATGGGATAGCCATAAACTTTATTGTCAACGGATACGGCGTCCCAGCCCATATCAACCACTTCACGTTTAAAAGGTGAGGATGGCTTGACCGGAGCCAGTAGCCCGCTTTGCGCCCACTCGCCAAAACGGTCGTGAGCCCAGAACAGAATGTCCGGCCCGCTGCCGGACGCTGCTGCCTGCTGGAAGCGGTCGGTAAGGTTTTCCGGAATTTCTACCTTGACCTTGATGCCGGTATCTTCTTCAAATATTTTGCCGACTTCCCGTATACCGTTGTAAGCCTTGTCGCCTCCGACCCACAGAACCAGCTCATCGTCACTGAAAGCAAGCGCTGTCGATGCCCCCATCGTCATGCTCACTGCCACCGTTGTGGCTGCCAGGGTCGTTGCGGCAACCTGGCTGGCGAGAGTTTTAGTCATTGTGTTGGCAAGTTGTTTGATCATCTGTCAAAACTCCAGACAATAGTGCGCCCTTTTTCCAGCGTGTTCTCTGAGAAGCAGTCAGCCATCAGAATACCGAAAAGGTCGTTATGGCCTGATATTGCTATGACTCAGGGAGCTGATCTCAGACCAGAAACAGGGTTCAGGGGAATTTGGATCAGGGACTGTTATAAACGCCTTACAAATATAGTTTCTTGTAGGGAAAGTACTGGAGATATCGGCTGGAAAATTTGTTTTATGGGTTTCAGGGAAGGCTATTGTTATAAAACTATAGTCTTTTATATTTTTATTGATACTCAGGCAGAACAATTAGCTGGTTTCCAGCCAGAAACAAAACACAAGAAACAAACCTGTTTTCAGGTTTGAAAAATGCAGTCATGACTGATAGTCCGGTAAACATTACTGACTATTTCCGCGTTAGCTGATGAACAGCACAGGAAACTATTACCGGCTTTTACCGGAGAAGAACCTGAAGCTGAAATAAGGGGGCTTCCAGGGATTAAGGGTGCTGTATTCCATAAAAGGCTGTTTTTGCACAGACTTTTTCTCAGGAACTTTAATGCTTTCCCCGAGTCTATTACTGTCAAATCGCTTTAAACCATATTCTGAGCCGTTTATCAAAAGCGTATTAAAGATCTGCTTTAATATCACGCCTCCGGGTAGGGCTTTTGATCTTAATTAGTACAATAGGTATCTTCATGGATCCAGTAAGAAGTATTCCACTATCATATCAGTCACAGCCGGGCAATACTCAGATACCGGCTTTTGATGAAGTGACAGAAACCCCCCCATACGTGCTGTTAGAATGCGATGAACCACCGGCTACTCCGTTATCCGAAAGGTCGGTGTCTTCAGAACCCGTGGGACAACCTTCAATCGAATCAAGGGGGGGGTTGTTGCCACATTTTTCAAACTATTCTAATCAAGGTACACTGGGGGAAGCAATTGAATTACCACATAGAAATATTTCAAGCGGGTTACAGACGACATCCACGCAACCTGAAGAAGGCTCGACATCCAACTTATTTGAACAGCCTTTACAACAGGGTGAATACTTACAGCAAAATCAGAACCCGGGGCAACCTGTGATGGATGGCGAAGTCGCGCAGCTGCAAACTTTCAATCAGACTGTGTTCAATTATCTTCAAATGTTAACGGCTTATTTTGCTACCAGACCGCCTGATGATGAAGGGTTGGTAAATAGAATCATGATTCTTACGTCTTATTTAAATCGTGCGGTTATGGAAAGAGATAATTTAATTAATTCAATCAGTCAGAGTGAAAGTACTATCAAGGAACTTCAGGAAATGCTTCAAGATAAGCAAAGAGAGCTTATCGAAGCCTCGATGGAGTCCGATAAAGTAAAGCAGGAGGTTCAGCTATTACAACAACAGAAGGCGCTGCAAGAAACTGCAAATGAACAACTGACGAATGAGTTTAATAAAGTACAAGAAGCTAGAAAGAAACAGGAAGAATACACTGAAAATCTGAATGGAAGAATAAAAGAGTTGAATGAAACCATAGAGAATAAGCACGTATTACTTTCAGAGAAAAACGAAGTTATTCGTGCTATGGAAATGAGAAAAATGGATATTCAACGATATCAGCAAGAGGTTAAAGAAGTAAAAGAAAAACTTACTGAACAGCAAAATGAATTTTCAGAAAAAGAAAGTCAATGGGCTAAAGAGAAAAAAAGTATTTATCAGTTGCTGTTAAGTAAAGATCAGAAGATAACTGACACTGTTTCGTCGCATAGTGAAATAAAAGACCGTCTGGATGAAATAAAATCACAATTAAGGACCGGATTTGATGAATTAATTCATGCCAGGAGTCAAGCAGAGAAACAAAAACAGGATTTTGAAAATGAAGTTGTACGACTACGCGCAGAACATGACAAAGAAAAGGGAGAATTAACAGCTGAAAATGAATCACTGTATCAAACTATCAATGTGTTGAAGTTATCTATTGCTCAGAACGAACAGTCTAATAGGGAAATTGAAGTTATTTTAAACAAAGAAATTCAAATAAATAATTTTGAATCAAAGTTATCTGCGATGGAACAACAACTAGACGAATCAAATTCCAGACATGCAGATATAGTTGGCCAGCTGGATACAACAAAAGCCCAGTTGGTTCAGACAAGTCAATCCTTAGATAAGGTGTCGGCAGATTCTAAAACCTTATTTGAGGATAATCAGCAGCTAAATGCGGAACTTGAAAAAGAGACCAGTGAGAAAATTAATTTAAAAAATGAACTTGAAAAACAGCTTGCAGAGGTTGATCGGTTGAAAACGGAATTGTCTGAACAGCAAGCATCTATCCTGTCTTTGGAGGAACAATTAAACAGGCAGCCAACCCAGGTATTCGATTTTGTAACTCTGTCAGCATCAGCCGGACATTTAATTGATCCGGTCAGCGGGGAATGCAGTAGTGAACCGGTAAGCTCCGGAACAGCCTCACCGACCATTGCCGAATCGGTATCAGCTAAGGCTGGCGTGATCACGGATGAACCTGTTGCCAGCACCTCTCAAACCGTCCCGGTGTCAGGCGCACCACAAAATTTAGAGGAACTTTTTCAACGGGCTGAACAGCTGAAAATTCCACAAGAGTACGTTGCTCTGGGTTACCCGATCCGTAAACAAAATAATGGCCATTCAGTAACTATACGGAGTAAGGAAGACCTGGGTGATCCCAGCAAATTCGAATCCGATAAAGAGAGAGAAATTCTGAACGAAATAGCCAGAGTGTTTTGTAATGGTGATACAGATCTGGTTGACAATTACTGGCACCAGGCCTCTTTTCTTGAATATTTCTACAAGTGCAAGCTGGTCACTTCGTGGCGCTCCCTGTCCCACTTTGACTTTTGCCGCAAAATGGCGGGGGTGCGCAGCTTAGGTATCGACAAAACTGACCCGGATGCAGAGGGCATAGATGCAGAGGGCATAAATGTATATAGCAAAAAAGAGGTCGATCAATTAACAGTCTGGCGAAATGAACAGAATTACGACGAAGATATTAAAGGATTCTCTCCGAAAGGCTGGCAGCCGTGGGTATGGCTTAGCACACTTGCAAAAGCGCACCGGGAAAATAGCGAGGATAAATTAATGCTTCTGGCTGGCTTATGGGCAGATTTTTCATTTTTGATGGCTCCCAAGTCACTTCGAAAAGCGGCTAAAGCCCGCATTCAGCAGAATAAAGACCCGTTTGACTGGCGAAAATTGAGCGATACATCAGAAGAAATGGCAATTGCTTCAGGAGGTCAGGGTGAGACGGTGGGCATGGCAAGCAAAGGCAAACGAAAAGTACCCATGGGAAAATCAGCCTCTGCCAAAAAACAAAGGCAAAAGTAAGGTCTGATTCCAGGGAATAGTATTAAACGGAGGTTGGTCGTGCAAAACTCAGGTCTCAATTTAAATTCAGAACCTGTTCTCTCCCGGGAGCCGCGATCGCGAAAACGACCTCACAGGGAAGGCGATTCTCAAATCCGGTGTGTTCTGGGAGAATCCCTGCGATCTGTATCATCGACAGCCCCCCAGACACATATTGATTCAGGTTCAGATCCGGATTCTTTGCCGACAACAAAACCTCTGTTAAAGCGCTCCCGAACAGTAACGGCCACAAAACCAGATCTTGAAGAATGCGGAGGTTGTTTTTTTGTACCCACTGACCTGGAGACGTACACCGGCTTTATTCCTTCTCCAGTTTCTGAAATACGAAAGGCCATTGACTGTTATCAGCAAAATAACCTTGAGGTCAAAACCGGAGCGGTTCATAACCGGGGTGTGTTTTTAAAGGACAGCGCTGCACCGGTAAAAAAAGGACAGGTACTCGCCATCTACCGGGGTACGGCTGTCAACCTCAGGGAGTTGGACAAGGAAGAGTTTCGGTTATGCGGTTACCCAGAGTGTGAGCCAGTTAAATGGTTGGTATGGGCTGAGACCGGGGGCGTACCTGCATTATCGCAACGACCTGCCAGTTATCAGGCACACACACCGCATATTAGTTATCTCGATCAGAAAAGACGTAAAGTAAATATTGGGGTAGATGCTATCGACTCCATCGATGCCATCAGTCACACAAACTCTCAGCAGGAGTGTGACAATATCGAATTTGTAGTGTGCCTTAATGATGAACTGGTTAGATCAAACACAAAACATGCAACAATTTTAAGAAGAAAACCAACCGAACAGGATTATTGTTTTCTGGCGGTTGCCTGTAAGGATATTCAACCGGGGAGCGAACTGTTTTTAGACTATGGTAAAAGTCAATCGAGAATGGCTCACTTTTGGGCACCCGATCAGTATTTTTATCCAACACTTTGCCCTAGGGCTGTATCCGTACATTTTTCAGAAGATGGTACAACTGTGTCTGTTAGGGCTTCTGATGCCGGTGAGGAGCAGGTTAAGCTGGAAAGCCTCAAAAATTTTATTTATGAGAAATTAGATTTTTGGAAGAGGCACTCTATTGACAGGCTGATTTACACCCTCAATCAATATCATCAAAACCCTTTTACCGGTGGTCAGGATTGGGTGGAGGGAGATGTTCAATATTTATTTGAACGCTGGAATATTGAAGTGTTCAGAAGTCCCCACTACCTCACCTACCTGTTTCATTGCTTTAATATCGAAGGCAAGCTTGATAACAATGGCGTCAATTATATTTATGCCTTTATAAAGTCTAAAAATCTCACCATCGCTCCTCCCGGCAGCAGACCTGTTTACATAGAAGAGGTGATCGGGTGGCTAAAGCACTCCATTGAAATTTTCGAAGGTCCTGATTCAGAACGGCAGCTGGACATTCTGGAAAATCAATTGCAATTACTTGAGGTACAACAATACAGAAGAATGGCTGAAGGGGAGGAAAAAAAACAGTGCCTGAGAAAGGAGGGTGAAAAGCTCCATGACTATATTCGTCGGTTGAAGGTAGCCTTAGGCCCGGGAGGAAAAATAAAGTCACCAACTCACTATAGATTAACCGCCCGTTTTTTATCCCCTTCTGAATTATGGCCAGATATATTCCGGGAGATACCTGTCTGGAGTCTGGCTCATTTAAAATGTCTGGCCCTGCGTGAGAACCCTTCCGAAGAAGTTGATCCAATTGACAGGATTGACTGTTATCGCTTTGATAGTCCAGAGTACGCTCAGGCAATGCACGAGGCATTGCGGCGCAGGCAGGTGGAGGGAGCAAAGTTTGAGGCTATTCGGACAACTGTCAACTCGGGAGGCCTGCTACCGGTTGAGTTCCGCTTTCAGAGTGTAATAGAAAAAAATTACCAAATTCCCCATGTTGAAGGTATACCTGCCCAACTCAGGGGGACATCCAATTGGTTAGATTTAACTGTTGAGCACTGGCGGCTGCTTGGGTTTGAAGAAACCAGCCTATCTCCCCTGAGAACGGTTATTGAGCGGATAACCAGCAAGAAAAAAGGCCTGTACGGTACTCTTCACGCAGTCTGCAGATATGACAGCGAACACCGCCATCTCTGGATCAGCGACCCTTGCATCAAGGACAAGGTAAAGAAAGATAAGTCGAAAACCATGGTGTTGCTGAAGCACCTGATTAATAAGTCAGGCGCGATAATCGACGTTACCACACCAGCCCACCAATGGCAGCCAATAGATACTCTGATGGTCTGTAAGCCTGAATCTGAGGACTACCAAAGTGCAATGAAAATGCTCCTGAATGATGCCGTTGCCAATGGTAAGAGCCTGTATGAAATAGCAGTCTTGTTAGATGCTGATATGGGCAGCTCAACGATTCCGGTAGAATCAAAAGGAAAGTATCGTGTAGACCTTCCTGAAACCCTGCACCGATACAACAAATGGACTCCCCCTGCTGTATCAGATTTATTGGCGTCGTTTAATCTGCCACAACCCACAGGCTGTGATCCGCAAGCTGAACTTAAATCGCTTATAGAGGGGTACATTTTTGCGGGTGAAGTCAACTCAGTTTCCGGAGTAGTTAAAAGATTGAGGGGGTTGCTTGCAAAAAGACCTGACGTCGCTAAAGACCTTGCTGACATTTTATACCTTAATCCCAGAAGGCTTGAGAGCCTTAATCATCGGGGGGTTCGATATATCTTTGCTGCACTGGACATCAAGGTTCACGAGACAGCAATTAAAAGTGATTTTGAGCCTGTAGCATTCGACAAAATTCATGCCATAACCGATAGCCATCCGGACTGGCCAAAAGAGGTCATGAGGGTTGTAAACTTTTACAAAAATCGTGGAGAGAGCGATCAGTTTATTGTTGAAATACTTAACAAGGGAACGCGTTCTCCATTCATAAAACTTGTTATTGACCCCATACCTTTACCCCCGGGGTGTCAGGCAAAACAATGGACCGTCGACGTATTAAAAGGCTTTATTCAAAGCTGTGAGCAGCCCCCGGCAGTGCCTGTACCACCGGCAGCCTCTATGGACGTTGATGAGAGCCTTTGTAGTGGACAAGCCAAGCCTGAAACAATGATGATTGAAGAACCGGAAAGATCTGTTTCCCCCCCTGAAATCCCGAAGCATGAGTTGCAATTAAACATTGCCCGCTGCATTCGGGAGAGTGCGGAGGTTTCCTCACAAGCGCTGGTCAAAAGTATAAGCAGAATGTTCAAACAAGACAGTGCGCTGGTTGTAGCAGTATCCGGTTTTCTGCATATCAAGCCTGAAAAACTGCAATCCCCCACCCCCCCGCTGGTGAGATATCTTCTCTCCAGCCTGGAGGTTGAAATTATACCGGATGAACTGAAGACTGAAATGCAGCTTCAGTTGTACGACACCATTAATTCGATTTCGGAGCACCACCCCGGATGGGCGGGGGAAGTCCTGAAGTTGATCAATGAACTGGCCTCATTTGGCCAGAGCTATGGTGCCATTGCCAAAATGTTGAAATCGGGGCGGGTAAGAGGCCAACAAATGTTCGATCCTGTTCCTGTACCAGAGGGTATCCGGGGAGAGCAATGGACGGAAAAAAACTTAAAAGCGTTCATCGCAAAGCATGGGTAAAAAACCAGGCTCGCTCAAAGTTTGGGGAGTCAGCCCATAATCACAGGCTATGGGTTGCTGTCAAGGCAGGTGCTCCCTGCATCCAGTATCGATAATATCAGGATGCAGGGAAGGGCTGGTTAGAATAATTGATTGATTTCGTTTGCCAGCCTGTCAATCTGGTCAATCCATGCCAGGGCAGCCTGAGGATTGTCCTGCTTCATGGCAATTATTATTTTTTGCTGGTAGTGAAAACTCAGAGTGTCTTCAATTGATGCTGTTGTTTCTGGCGGAGATAGCAGTTCTAGGTCTGAGCCAACACCATAGTTTTCCGAAAACTGCTTTTGCATCGTCCTATGCAGTTGTCTGATAGCCGACCTGAGGGCCAGAGCCTGGTTGACATCTTTCTCTGCCAGGGCTGATTTCAAAGCGGCGAGATAGTTCTGATTGATTGTGTCGGTGCTATTTAGCGTTGTCTGTTCTTGTACTATTTCTGGCGTCGATGGTACATAGTCTGGCCTTGGTGGTGGCTCTATTCTGGTTTGCTGCGCTGGCTGGCTGATAAGTGGTGTTATTTGCAGACGCAGCGTTCCTTCATCTGTGGCCTCAGTATAAATATCACCGGACGGAGGGGCTGTTCAGGCGCGGATTCGTGCGTATTCTTCATCGAAGTTGGCCACTTTCAGGCTTAACTGACGATCCAGTAACCACACCTCTGGCATAAAAGCTTCTGCCCGGGTGCCAAAACCTTTGCGTGTCACCAGACTTTCAACCTTAAACTGATACACACCGTAGTCAGGCAGTTTCCAGCCAGCAACAGGGGTTGTTTCACCGTCAAAGTCAAGAACCTCCGATGCCGCATTGATAGCACGTTCGATAGCGACAGCCTGGCTATAGACTGTTATGGGGGAGTAGGTAATATCAGCCAGCGATGAAACTGTGGTGGCTATTTTGGCTGGTGCTTCTGCAGCCTGTTCCTGGCCTGTACTGGCACACCCTGCCAGGGCTGCCACTAACACGAGAGTCGATAAACGTTTCATGGGTTACTCCGAAACAGCAGGTATGATTCGATTCTATCGATTATCAGGGATAACTCGTGTCGTTTTATTTCTGTAAACCTTTACACTTTTTCTTCTTTTCCAATGCAGCCTGTAACTATCGGTTACAGGCTGCGGTTCCGGCTAAGTACTCGGCCATATGGTGGAGTACTTATGCCTTACGACACTGACTGATGTTGTGGAAGAAACGACGGTTGTCTTCGTTAGCAAAGAACTCATCAATATTAACGGTTAAACGACGACGCCAGTTTGGATACTCTTCACTGGTTCCCGGCACGTTTACCGATGTATCGATCATCATGCAGTCCTCAAGCTGCACGTTGGTGATCTGAGAGCTGGCCAGTGCCAGATAATAGGTAAAGCGTTCCATCAACTCACGACTGAACGCCGGGCTGTTTTGTGCATAAGGGTTGATGCCATAAGGAAGCTCACCAATGATTGCCAGCGTATTAATAACCGCTTTACGGGTATATTCCCGGTCGATGCGTTCTTTATGGGTACGTTCATCGTCAAAGATACCCAGAATGTTAGCAAGGTCGAGGTCCTTCTCTTCCCACCATCCTTTTAATGGAGGGGTATCGTGACAGGTCAGGTTTGCCATCGCCCGGGGTTTGAATGTGCTGGGCATTGGATAGCGGTCGCCTTCCTGCAGATGAATGCCGTTCAGGCTTGAATAAAGGCGTGCCGGTGGCAGGGCTTCTTCAATTTCCTTTGGAACCGTACCCAGGTCTTCACCAAAGACCAGACAGTTAAGGCGACGGCTTTCCAGTTTGATAATGCCCAGCAAATCCTGCAGTGGATAGTGAACATAAGCACCATAAGCCGCACTCTTGCCATTAGGACACCACCACAGACGGAACAGCCCCATGGCATGGTCAATACGGAGCGCGCCGCAGTCTCGCATATTGTTACGGATCATGCGGATAAACGGCTCGTACTTCTGCTGCTGCAGAACCAGCGGATTAAACGGCGGCAGCCCCCAGTTCTGCCCCTGTGGTCCCAGGGCATCGGGTGGTGCACCGGTGCTGGCGTCCAGACAGTACAGATTCGGGTTGCTCCAGGTATCCGCGCCACCACGGTCGACACCCACCGCCAGATCACGGTAGACACCAACCATCATGCCTTTTTCGGTGGCGGTTTTCTGGGCGACAGCAAACTGTTCACTGGCCAGCCATTGCAGGAATTCAAAGTAACGAATTCGTTTTTCATGCTTCTTAACAAACGCCCTGACTTCTTTCGTGTCTGGTGTCTGGTAGGCTTCTGGCCAGCAGGGCCAGCCCCAACTCATCACATCCTGCTGGCGGAAGTGTTCGTAGAGGGCATCGAAAATTGCAAACTGGCGCAGGCTTTCACCGTTCTCCCGGCAGAAATCCATAAAGGATGTCGCACGGTCAGTATTCTGCTTCAGATGAACGTTGCAGAAGAAATCGTACAGCTTTTCCAGTATGTCAAATTTCAGGGAAGCGACGGTTTCATAATCAACGTAATCCTGTTGTCGTGCTTCAGTCAGACGACTCTGAAAGTCTTCTTCAGCAAACCGCTGTCGAGCTACGTCACATTCGTTAAACTCAGGCACCTGTTCAGGGTTAATGTAGAGCACGTTGCTGTAAGTCCGGCTCGATGGGCTGTAAGGTGAACAGTGCAGCGGGTTGTCGGCATAAAGGGCATGTACCGGGTTCAGGCCAACAAAGTCGGCACCGTTGTCAGCCAGTTGGCTGACCAGTTCACCCAGGTCGCGGTAATCACCCATACCCCAGTTGTTTCCGGAGCGAACGGAATACAGCTGAATACCTGACCCCCAGATTTTCGCGCCGTTTATCAGAGCTTCCGGTTCATAGCAGGTTTCGGGTGTCACGATTAAAGAGCAGGTTGATTTAATGCCTTCAATGTCGAGCTGATGGTAGCCCAGTGGCAGATCGGCAGGCAGGGGCAGTGACAGGCAGACTTTGCTGTCTTTGCCGGTTTTGCTCTTTTCAATCACTGACAGGTCATTTATTTCACGCTGAAAAATACGAACTTCCCCGTATTCCAGGGTCACAGTGACTTTAAAGTATTCAGGTAAGCTTTTTTCAGACAGACGAATTTCGACAGAAAATGGCTTATTCTGGTGCAGCACACAAACAGCAGGAATGGTTTGATGCCATTTCTCACTGAATTTTCGGTCAATTGCCTTTTTAATGGACAGTTCACTGCTTAAATCAAATCCCATGGCCTGTAAGGGGGGGACTTTATTTTCAGGCGTAATCGTTACCGGTAGTCCTTCGGAGTCCAGGTATTCACTGGAAATTCCGCACAGCCCGGCGAGCTGGTTAATCAGCTGATGATTTAACATAACAATCTGGTATCGGGTATTTGAATAGAAACCGGGTGGGGGAGCCCGGCTTTTATTCATTGTTTTTAATAAATTGGTTAGGAAGAATAATTTACGTTAATCGTAATGCGGCGCTCTGGTTCGTGGGAACGCCAGACCTTTTTCATTAAACAGATGACAGTTTTCTGCAGGAACGGCCACTTTAAATTCAGAACCTTCTTCCCGACGACGGGAGTCTTCTGTTCTTAAGATAAAGTCTTCTTCAATGTCTGGATGATTCAGATACACAAAGGATTCTGTCCCCAGACGTTCCAGTGCTTTAATGGTGCCGGTGATGACATTTTCACCTTCTGCTTCTGCCAGCGCGTCCTGAGGACGAACCCCCAGCGTGACCTTGTCTCCGGCTTTTGCTGAAGACGTATCATTACAGGCTACCACCTGTTCACCACTGTCAAGGCGGACAATCGTCTGTTCCGCACCGGTTTCCACAATTTCACCACGGAAGAGGTTCATTTTTGGTGAACCAATAAAGCCTGCAACAAACTTGTTACGCGGGTGGTGGAACAGTTCCAGTGGTGCGCCAACCTGTTCCAGATTGGATTCAGCATCTTTAGTCAGCGGACTGAGCACCACGATTTTGTCAGCCAGTGTCATGGCTTCCACCTGATCGTGGGTGACATAAACGGCCGTGGTTTTCAAACGACTGTGGATGCGGGACAGCTCCTGACGCATCTGTACCCGCAGGGCAACGTCGAGGTTAGACAGTGGCTCGTCGAACAGGAAAACCCTTGGCTCCTGAACAATTGAACGACCAATAGCAACCCGCTGACGCTGACCGCCGGACATGGCTTTAGGCTTACGGTCCAGCAGGGGTTCCAGTTGCAGAATACGGGCGGCTTCTTTAACACGCTCGTCGATGACAGACTTGTTAACTTTCGCCAGCTTCAGGCCGAACGCCATGTTTTCAGCCACAGTCATGTGCGGGTACAGGGCATAAGACTGAAACACCATACCCACACGGCGTTCGTTGGGCGGCATATCGTTGACACGTTCATGATCAATTTCAAGATTGCCGTCCGTGATATCTTCCAGACCACAGATCATACGAAGCAGGGTTGATTTTCCGCAGCCGGACGGGCCAACAAAAGCAACGAACTCACCGTCCTTAATGTCCAGATTAATGTTTTTCAGAACATACGACTTGCCGCCGTCGTAACTTTTATCCAGTCCTGCCAGTTTCAGTTCAGCCATGATAATGAATTCCGTAATCTTGTCGTTTTAGCTGGCTGAGACCTGTTTTTACTCAACCAGCATACTATATTTGTCGTTTAACCTTTAACGCCGCCAGCAGTCAGCCCGCTGACCAGATATCGCTGTGCTGTCAGGAAGATAACCGTGATGGGCAGGCCAGTCAGTACCGCAGAAGCGGCAAAGTCACCCCAGAGGTAGTTCTGTGGGTTCAAAAACTGGTTGGCCCCCACTGCCAGCGTGAGCTTGTCCATATCCTGTAGGAGTACGGAAGCAACCGGGTATTCACCAATGGTGGCAATAAACGCCAGAATAAAGACCACCGCCAGAATCGGTACAGACAAGGGCAGCAGTATGTGGCGGAATGCCTGCCATGGGGTGGCTCCGTCAATGGCGGCGGACTCTTCCAGGGCGTTATCAATGCTTTCGAAGTAACCCTTGATCAGCCAGATGTTCATGGTTACACCGCCCAGATAAGCGATGGTGACGGCTCCATGGGTGTTCAGCCCCAGCCATGGGATAAAGTTACCCAGTTTGTCGAAGATGGCGTGGAAGGCCACCAGAGCCAGCACCGCAGGAAACATCTGCAAAATCATCATGGACTGCAACAGTCCCTGCTTGAAACGGAAGCGCAGGCGGGCAAACGCATAAGCGCCAGTGGTGGACAGCAGCAGAATAAACGTCGATGTCACCACACTGATCTTCACCGAATTCCACAGCCAGGTCAGTACCGGAAAGGTGGGCTGCATAATCGTGCCGTCGGCGCGTTCCCAGGGAATACCAAAGGCCATCGCCCAGTGCTCCAGACTCGGATTGGTGGGAATCAGGCTGCCGGTGGCAAAGTTACCCGCCCGGAATGATACGGAGATGATCATCAGGAACGGGAACAGGATCAGGCACAGGAACGCGATCAGGAACAGTCGGGCCGCCCAGACACGGTATTTCAGGTTTCTTGGTTGCACCATTGCCATGTTTATTGCTCCTGCAGTTTGCTGGTGGCTTTCAGGTTGGCCCAGGCGATAAAACCAACAATGATAAAGATCAGGCCGGCAATAGCGGATGCCAGACCAAAGTCCTGTCCATAGCTGCCAAAGGCGATGCGGAAGGTGTAACTCACCAGAATGTCGGTGGCTCCTGCGGGTGTCGAAGCGTCGATCAGGTTCGGGCCACCGCCGGTCAAGAGGTTGATCAGTACAAAGTTGTTGAAGTTGAAGGCAAAGCTGGCGATCAGTAGCGGTACCAGTGGTTTAATGATCATCGGTACGGTGATGTGGCGCAGGTTGTGCAAAGGGTTGGCACCGTCGATGGCAGACGCTTCGTACAGATCTTCCGGAATGGCTTTTAGCAGCCCCATAGTCAGGATCATCATGTAGGGGTAACCCAGCCAGCAGTTCACAATCAGGATCATGGCTTTGGCAAGGTATTCATTGGTGAACCATTCCGGTTTTATGCCAAACAGGTTATGAAGCACCATATTGATTTCACCAAAGTTCTGGTTGAACAGACCCCGGAAAATCAGGATGGAAATAAAAGCAGGTACTGCGTAGGGAAGAATCAGCAATACCCGGTAAATGCCGCTTTCTTTCAGGGGTTCCCACTGCACCAGACAGGCGAGCAGTAAACCGATAATCAGGGTGAACATCACTGTCAGGGCAGCATGGGTAACCGTCCAGCCGAGAATCTTCCAGAACGGCCCCTGGATGCCCGGATCGGTTACAACCCGGACAAAGTTATCCCAGCCAATGTAAACGGTGAAACCCGGAGCCATACGTTCGCCATCCTGACTGACATAAAAGCCGGTCTCGTTGTCAGGGTGATAAACGTCTCCAGTCTGGTTGTTGATCAGACTGTCGTTGTCGCCTTCTCTGAAAAGAGGTGCCATGGCACCAAATTCACGCAGACTGGTCATGACCAGTTCGGACTCGCCAGGCAACATGACTGTCAGCTGGCGCAGGTTGCTGCGAAGCTGGATAACATCGCGCATCGCCAGCTTGTCACCCTCAGCCCTGATGGAAACATCGGCAGAAATGGCAGCAGGCAACTGACCCATAGTAAAGGTTTCAGTCGTGTAGGATTCGTCGCTGTTGCGGGTGTTCGTCAGTTCCAGCTGGTAAGCGTCGTTATTCTGGTACAGGCTCAGGGCGAACTTCTCTTCACCACTGCTGTAGGATTTATCCAGATGAATCTGTTTGACCCGCTCGAAGGGCAGCAGGTTGGTGGAGCTGTAGTTGGTGAAGGCAATATTAACGGTATAAACCAGAGGGAATACCACAAACAGTATCACCCCCAGCAGGCTTGGGTAGACATAACGGAAGTTGTAGGCTTTCTCGCTGGTGAACACCCAGGTACCGATACTTCCCAACAACAAGATGACAAGGGCAAACGCAATCTCTCCCTGTGCGTACATCAGCGTAACGATATACAACAGTGCAACATCAATAGCGGCAACCAGCGCCCACTTTAGCCCGTTGCCGGAAAGTACTTTACTGGATAGTACTTCGCCGGCATCCTGTGGCTGTTTCATGTTTGTTCTCCGGGTCAGGACGGGGACGAACCGGAGCATGCTCCGGTTCGTATTCAGCTCAGATAATAAGAGCAGACAATCAGTTCAAAATACGGTTAGCGGCGTTGTCGAGAGCGGTGTTCACTTCTTCACGGCCATTGGCAATGTTGGACAGGGCTGCTTCCATGGAATTCCAGAACTTGCCCATTTCCGGCACGTTAGGCATCAGCAGGCCGTTCATGGCACCTTCATAGGTGGCGGCAATGCGCGGGTCTGACTTCAGCTCTTCCATAAACGCCTTGTTGGCAACGGCACCCAGAGGCACATCATTGTTCATGGTTTTCAGACCGTCTTTGCTCAGCAGGTAGTTTTCCAGGAATTCCTGTGCCAGCGCCTTATTCGGTGTGGCGTTGTTAATGGTGGCTCCCCAGACGCCGACAAACGCACGAGCCGGGCTGCCGTCAATGGTTGGCAGTGGCGCAACACCGTAGTTGATACCTGAGCTGTCCAGGTTTGACCATGCCCATGGACCGGAAACCATCATGGCGGCTTTGCCATTGTTGAAGGTGGAATCCATGACGCCATAATCAACACCCCGTGGCAGAACGTCTTTTTCAATCAGTTCGGCAAACATGCTCGCGCCTTTTCTGGCGCCTTCGTTGTTTACACCAACAGATTTAACGTCGTAGCCTGATTCGGTTTCCTTGAACACATAACCGCCGTTGGAAGCCAGCATGGGCATGGAGAAGTAAGGTTGAACCTGGTCCCACATAATGGTGGCCATGTCCTTGTCTTTCTTCTTCAGTTCGTCACGCAGGGCGAACATCTCTTCGTAAGTCTCAGGCGCTTCTTTGACGATGTCCTTGTTGTAGATCAGGCCAATGGCTTCCATCGCGATTGGGTAGCCGTAAGTCTTTCCGTCAACGGTAGTTGCCTGCCAGCCCAGGTCGACAATGCCGTCGTAGAAAGACTTGGACGGTTTGATTTCTGCCAGCAGGCCGGACTGAGCCCACTCACCATAGCGGTCGTGCGCCCACAGCAGAATGTCTGGCCCCTGACCGGTGGCAGCAGCCTGTTGGAAACGGTCGGTGATGTTTTCCGGAATTTCTACACGAACCTTGATACCCAGCTCTTTTTCAAACAGTTCACCCACCTGGCGGATACCGTTATGGGCTTTGTCACCGCCGACCCAGACGGTCAGCTCGTCTTCAGAAAAAGCGTGGGCGCTGCCTGCGGCAACGGTTAAGGCAATAGCGGCGGCGAGGGATTTTTTTAGCATGCTTACTCCTGACAGTCTGCTTTTTAGCTAGCAGTTAATCGTTGGTGTTGATAATCAAGAATGTCAGCCCGACAGATTTTGCTAACGATTTGTTAGTCGAGATAAATACACGACTATGTCTATGTAATCAAAGGCAAATTTCTATGGACTGGATGTTGTTGTTACGCCGCTTATGCTCTGGTGAAAGGCATTGTGAATCAATGTGTAAACGTTTCCAATCGGTGTTGATTGATACTGTTTTTCTGAAAGGGAAAATGGACGGGTGTTTTTGTTGAAAAAACGCTCGTGGGAGGTGAGATTAGCCGCTTTTATGAACGTGAAGCATCTTATTCTGTCAAATTACTTTTATCGTATTCAATAATGATTTTCAGTTGTTTTTTGGCTGGTTCTATCAACCTGAGCGGTATAGCTAAATAGTTTACTATTATCCTTTCTTCAGGAGGGAGGAAGCTTTCATCACTCAGACCCAGAGCGCTGATTACATCGTTACTGGTTGCTCGTGTAGCATAACGCCAGTCAAGCGGGTTAGTATCCTCTCCAGGTTGGGCATCCGGCCATTCAGGATTGATATTCGACAAGACAAAAATATTTCGTGCCTGATCAACAGCAACAGCCAGATGAAATTCAAACTCTTCTTCCTCTACTGAAAAATAGTAGCTGATGATAAAGTGCTGACGCCTCACTGTCAGAAGGTGCTGAAGGGTAGTGGTCGCTTCGTCTATGCTATGAAAGGAATACTGGGGATAGGCTAAATTGACTGGTGATATAAACTCGCCAATATTCGGATGGTTGTCTTCATCGCGTTCTACCTGACGACTTAAATGTAAAAGCCAGGGCGGTGCTTGTCTGTTGTCTTGACCAACCGCGCCTGGTTCGCCGTCTGTAACCCCTGAACAGGATGAATCCAGATTTATAGCGTTTGGCTGTAAAGTTGTTGCTGCTGGTACCGGATAGTTCGGAGTGTCTGTTGAAGGGAAAATGCAGTAAATTACGGAGCTTGGACATGAGGGGTTATAGCATAAAAAATTTGTATTCATTTCCTGACCGCACCTTGTACAGTTAACTGCAAAGGCTGGCAAAGGACAGGTCGTCATTGTTACGACAATAACCATCAGGGTTTCGATACAGAGAATGAGTGCAAACAACCGGTTCGATTGAGAAGCTGTCTTTATGACCCGGCTCAATAACCCCTCTGGCTGAAGTCCCACTTTTAATACCTGTTTTTATAAAAAGATTTATGGCTGGGTCATCATTGTAGAAGGTATGGCACTGGGAAGAGCTGAAAAAAGTACTTCTCAGTGCTGGAGAAATGGTTGGGTATTTTATCCGGGTGAGTGTCAGCCAGCCTTTGCTGCCAGTGCAGGCGCACCCGTTGTATGCCCCTGTCGCAGAATAACGTTCAGAAACTCACCTCTTGGTGCTTCATTACGTATGGCTTCCATCACCAGGTTGGCGGCTTTACTGGCGATACCTTCAATGTTCTGACAGACCGAAGTCAGGGCGTGATAACGATCATTATCGATACCGTCGTACCCCACAACATGAACCTCTTCAGGTACCTGTTTGTTAAGGTCGGCCAGTGCCATGCAGATGCCGGTGGCAACAATATCCGAGAAGGCTACAAAGCCGTCCGGGCGTAAGCCTGATTCCATAAGGGTTCGGATCCGCCGGTAACTGTCCAGTGCCGGCAGGCCGGTGTTGTTACCAATCTCGATAATCTCTGAAGGAATCAGACCGGCTTCAATCATCGCCCGGCGATATCCGGCACGTCTTAACTTTGAGACTTGGTGGTCGCCGTTCAGGCAAACAAAATAGATCGTACGGCAATCATTATCTAATAAGTGGCGGGTAGCGATAAAACCGCCCTGTTCATCGTTGGAAGACACCCAGAACGCATTCTCTTTTGGCTCACCAATATGGATGACCGGCAGGTTTTCGTCGTGAATCGATTTTAACCGGGGATCACTTTCGTGTATGCCTATTGCTATAAACGCTTTGGCTTTTGTTTCCAGCTGACCGTCAATACTGAATTTAGCGCGTCTGGCCCGGTAACCTTTTTGCTGGAGGTGAATTTTCAGAACTTCATACACTTTCAGAGCAAAGGGCGAAATGGTTCCCAAGTCCAGCCCCAGAATGACGCCAATACTGAAATCGTCCTGGCCATGCAGCTGCCGTGCCATGTAGTTGGGCTGGTAATTCAGCTCCCTGGCAGCTTCCAGAACCTTTTTGCGGGTGCTTTCTGAAACATATTTTCCTCCGTTCAGTACGCGGCTCACTGTAGCTATGGAAAGCTCAGCCTGAGCTGCTACCTGAAGAATTGTGGCCTGACTCCCAGACTTTTTACGTCCCATATTTTGCTCAATTACTCCAGTTTGCTCAGACAAGTGATAATAACAGGAATGTTACGGAGTGTAATTGTAAATGACGTTTACTTGATTTTGATCAATTTGAGTTGTCTTTTGAAAGCCTTGTTTATGTTTTACCCGAGTTTCTCAAAACCTTTACATATTGCACCAGATCTTTTCATTGGCAGAATGCAAACCACGCCAATGACGTAATTCATTTCTCAAAGACAGTTCATGAGAGCGCAGCAATGGGGGGTAATTATTGCTGTGCGTGGATCATGACTTGTCCAAATAAAACACTGAACCAAATGGGAGTATTCGGTTTGGCAAAACAAGTTAAGGCTTTACCTCTTGCTGCTGCTATTTCAGCAATTGTTTTTTCGGCGGGCGCTGCTGCTGCTGAGGTTGATTTTTCAGGCTATGTGCGCTCTGGTTTGGGGATGAGTGGAAGTGGTGGTGACCAATGGGCTTATCAGGCAACAGGCTCAGGTTCAAAATATCGTCTCGGTAACGAGACAGACACCTATATGGAGCTTGGTTTAGGCAGCAACCTTTGGGAAGATGGTGATAAGTCATTCAGATTCGAGAGTCGCATGGCCTATAAAACGTTCCAAAATAAAGACTGGGCAGCCATGCAAGGTCATGATTGGAATGAAATGGCTTTGCGGGAAGCCTATGTTAAAGGTGATAACCTGTTTGAATCCATGCCTGGCGCGAGCATCTGGGCTGGTCAGCGCTTCTACCAGCGTCAGGATATCCACATGATCGACTTTTACTACTACGATGTTTCTGGTCCTGGCGCAGGTCTGGAAAATATTGACGTAGGTCTTGGTAAACTGAATCTGGCATGGACCCAGAATAATGACGAGAGCGACTTCCAGACAGGCCATGGTAGATTTGTCGGCAACATGTTCGATGCTCGTCTGAATGATATTGCGGTTAACACAGACGGTTTCCTTCAGTTGGGTCTGACCTATGGTACTGCATCAGAAAATAAGAATTCTGAAGCGCTTAGGGGTAAGGAAAAGAGCGGTTACATGCTGACAGCCGAGCATACTCAGACTAACTTTTTTGGTGGCTTTAACAAGTTTGTTGTCCAGTACGCCACTGACGCTATGAGCACTTGGCAAATGGGGGCCAGTGGTAAGACCGAGCCGCTTGACAAAGATGTTGACCAAAGCCTGCTTCGGATTATTGACCATGGTGCTTTCGACCTGCCTGACAGCAACTTCAGCATGAGTTATGTGGCAATGATGAACAAGCTGAGCAATGATCCTGATACTGGGCGTACTTGGTACACCGTAGGTGTTCGTCCTCAGTACCACTGGAATCAGGTGATGAGTACTGCGGTTGAGTTGGGTCATGACCGTGTCAAATTTGACAAAAATGCTTCTGGTGTTGACGCCGGCAAGACCTATAAAATGAACAAGGTTACCGTTGCTCAGCAGTGGTCTGCGGGAGACAGCGTTTGGGCTCGTCCAACCATCCGTGTTTTTGGTACTTATGCCAAGTGGAATGACAAGCAGGCTCTTAACGGATTCCGTGATGGTGACGGGAATTTTGATGCTGTCGCCTATAACGAGAAATTTGGTAGTAGTAAAGACGGTTTCACCTTCGGTGTCCAAATGGAAGCCTGGTGGTAAGGAGGTGACCTGAGAAAGGAGGGCTTCCTCCTTTCTCAACTGGCAAACAGCAAGATTGAATTAAAGCTTGAACAAGCTTCTATGTGTGTGTGGTTAAATAGATACTTCATTTTTTGCCGGTGCTTTTCAGTACCGGCTTTTTTCATAGTTGTGATAGAGACCAGGTACCAGCAGATCGAAAATTCGTTTCGGCCTCGATTACTCAGGGTGTCATGCCTGCCTGTAGCGAACGGCTGAGGTATTAAGTCACAGATAGTTCCTTTTTTCTGCATCATTATTTTAACTCTGGATTGTCTGTAATCGTTTACAGACTTTTAAATAGTGTGAGTAACAAGGAGGCAAAATAACGCAACAGGTCAGGTTTTATGGACTAGTATTTGAAAGGTCTGATTTCAGGCTTTTTTACTATATAAATACTAATTTTTTAACATTTTATGTTCTATAAAAACCATAAAGTTAAAATGGAGTATAACCGTTGTTTGCGATTATTTTATTGCCAGTCTATAGCCTCTTCTTGTCTACGGGTATTCTTGCCTGGGATAAAATAGATGTTTTATGGGGAAGTAATAGCGAGTATCTCCAAAATCCGTTAAATATAAAATTGCACTCTTCATCTTTTTATTCTGAAAACAGAATTGATCTATTCAACACCCTTCCTGTCGATCAATACATCTTACCATCTTCTTATACGACATCTTATTCATGTTTTAAGCATTTTACACCTCAGTCAGGTGATCTGGCAGAGCTTATCAATGACATGGAAAGTCCATGTGTGTTTTATGTGCAGGCAGGCATTTATTTTATTTCAGACACTATTCGTTTAACAAATCAGACGCTGGTCGCTGAACCTTCTGGTTTCAGGGAATGTCGTGAAACGAAGGATAGTTTCCCTTTGTTTAATCAGTTGTCTGGCAGGGCAAATTATAGCCGCTCTTTTGTTGTATCATTAGCGCATAACTCACTTGGGCATATTATAGGTTTCCCCTGGTATCAGTATAAAGAAGTTAAACAGGATAAAATAATAATTGTCCCGGTGATTGATAGTAATCGCCAGCAAAAGAATGAGTGGGTTTATTTACAAAATAATAGTTACCTGTCAGATATTATACTGGTAGGTAGTGATACGAACGATGGCTTTACCGGCGTTGTTTCTGATTTCTCATCCAATACGCTGGGTGAGACAGGCTACCTGGTGATGAGTGCCAGCTGGCTAAACTATTTACAGGCTGAGAGGGGAGGTGGCGATAAGGGAGACAAGAGAAAAGGTCAGACAGGAGGTGAGCCTCCCAGAAAGAAACAGAAAGGATGGGGGTCTTTCAGGCGCAGCAAGAGCCTTAGCTTTTCAGGAGGGGGTGGTGGAAACGGAAGAGATGACGAAGATGATGAAGATAAGAAAAAGAAACCGACAGGTCATATGAATCCCGTATGGGGGGTTATTCCAGTAGGTGTTGCCGGGCTGGATCAGCTATCAATGATACTCAGAGCATTACTGGCTTATCTCTTTATACCGGATAAAACAGCTACTGAATTTATCAGTCGCTTAGGGCATGTTGTTCGCTATCTTCAGCAATCGGTTGTGTCCGGGAATAATGAGAGGTTTATGGAAAACTTACAGGTTCAGCTGGGAGAACGTCTTGGCCTGGACTTAACAGGTTGTACAAACATAGATAGCCTGTTGAATCAGTTATCCAGTCAAACTGAAATTATTCAAAATCGACTTTTACAGCAGCGTGATATTGTCCTTAAAGTTTTAATAGAGAAGTTATTAGCCCACCTGGTTTGGCTAACCCATTCTGACGGTGGCGAAATGCTTGTAGACATTCAAAGTCTGGTTAAGAATTCAACCAGTTCTGCTATAAAGCCCTTGCAGGGAGTAAAAGAAGCGATTAATAAAAATCAGCAAGATATTGTGAAGCATGAGGGGTTAGTCCGCCAGAGAACGATAAAAAATAAACTTGAAGAACTGGAAATAAAAACAAACAAAGGTAGAGATAAAGAAGTTCTGTTAAGGCTGTTTGAAAAATTTCTTGCAATAGAAGCTGGGCAGAAGTTTTACACTGGTGAAGGCAGGGTTATTATTAAAATTTTATCAGAATGTCTTGATGAAAAACAAATTGAACAGCTGTCAATAAAGCTTGGTTTAGGTCGGGTTTACCATCATGATGGACAGTATGAAAGGCTGGAGTCTTTGATTATTAGTTTTTTTGAAAACAGGGGTAAATCTCGAAAATTAATACAAGCGATAGTTGACCTTTTAGGAAAGCGTATGGTGAATGCCGTTGAACGAATCAAGGAGGCTGTTGTTGGAATCTCAACTGTCGATTCTGCAAACCCCGTAGATATAGACACATTACTGGGTCGCATGACGATCTCTTCACCATCTGGTCCGGATACCCCTCCGGCTCCAGACGCTTTCTCTCCGGAATCCGGTAATCACTCTGTTTTGCCGCAACCAGACAGAGATCAGATTATCAGTGGGCTTGAATCCTTTCTTCTGAATAACCAGACTGAAGAAGCCAGTTCAGAGCCGCTGAATCCCCAGGCTATCAATCAACTATCCAGTTTATTAGCCACCTGGCAAGTTATGCAGTTGCACCAACTGTTAAGGGCTGATGACCCCCGGGTTCCGCGCTTCTCTCAGTATGACCCGAATAACATCAGTAATGTGATTCAGGCGTTCTTTGTGTCATACCAGGGGAGAGATGCCTTCCGGGAGCTGGCAATGATGTTATATCAGGTTCTGGAGCAGACTATGGAAGTAGAAGACATTGGGTACCTGCTTCAGGGTTATCTTAAAAACTTCCAGTTTGGTAAAGGAAAGGAAAAATAGCCGGGTTCCTTTTTTACCGTAGAAATTTCTGCAATCGTTTACAAGAGCGAATTTTCTGTTTTGTTCACCAGACAGACAATATGCGGCAGTAGTTGCCATTAGCTTGATCCGGGTCACTTTCGTGTTGGGTAGGACTATCAATTTGCTGAAATTGATAGTTATACTTTGTCGTATAGATGTGGTGAAGGTTCTTTAAGGTGGAATCGTTTACAACCAATAAATACTTTAAACACAGGCTTTCTCAAAGAATAATTTGCAACAAATGCGGAATGACCGGAAATCAGAATTATAATGAACCACAGGTCATGCCATCACGTTTTTGATTAATAGAGAGTGGGATATCATGAGCGCAAACAAGACTGAGCAGTACGCAACTACAACACTTGATGCCGACCAGCTGGCACACAGCATCAAGCGCCACTTGCAGCAGTCTCTGGGTGTTGATCTGGAGGAGGCTGGGCCGGCCGAATACTGGGAGGCACTAAGCCTGGTCGTTCGGGAACAGGGTCTGGATTTAATTCGCAAAACCCGACACAAAGAGCGTGATGAAAAAGCACGTCGGGTCTACTACCTGTCTTTAGAGTTCCTCGTTGGCCGTCTGCTGGGGAACAACCTGCATAACCTGGGTATTTATCATCAGGCTGAAGAAGCCATGGCGAACCTGGGCGTCAATCTGTCAGATGTTCTGGAACATGAAACCGACCCGGCTCTGGGTAATGGTGGTCTTGGCCGACTGGCGGCCTGCTTTATGGACTCGCTGGCCACGCTGGATCTGCCAGCCTTCGGCTATGGTATTAACTACCGTTTTGGTCTGTTCAAACAGGACTTTGCCGGTGGCAAACAGGTGGAAAGCCCTGATGCCTGGAGAGAGGAATCATGTCCATGGGGTATTGAACGTCCCAAGCGCAAGCAACTGATCAAGCTGTACGGTCGGGTGACTGAAAGGGCTGGCAAAGCCGTCTGGGAAGATACCCAGGAAATTCTGGGTATGCCCTGGGATGTGCCGGTGACCGGTTATGGCACTGATACGGTGAATACACTGCGCCTTTGGGAGAGTCGTGCCGCAGAAGGCTTTGACCTGTCCAGTTTCGATGAGGGCCGTTACCAGGAATCCCGGTCTGGTGAAATTCAGGCTGAAAACGTTAGTCAGGTGTTGTATCCAAACGACAACCACCCGGCAGGTAAAGAGCTGCGACTGATTCAGCAGTATTTCTTTGTCGCCTGTTCCATTGCCGACCTTATTGCCCGTTACAAGCGTGAAAACGGTGACAACTGGGATGGCTTTGCCGAAAAAGTAGCCATTCAGCTGAACGACACTCACCCGGCTATCGCTGTACCAGAGCTGATGCGCATCCTGATGGATGAAGAAGACATTGTTTTCAGCAAGGCGTTGTCTATCTGTCGTGAGGTGTTCTCTTACACCAACCACACCCTGTTGCCGGAAGCGCTGGAAAAATGGCCGCAGAACCTGATTACTAAAGTGCTGCCCCGCCATATGCAGATCATTCACATGATCAACTACCACTTCCTGCATACTGAAGTGGAGACCCAGTGGCCGGGTGATAACAACATGAAACGTCGCCTGTCTATTATCGAGGAGCCTGAGCGTCCCGGAGGTCAGCAGATGGTTCGCATGGCGTACCTGTCTGTTGTGGGTAGTCATAAGGTCAATGGTGTTGCTGCACTGCACTCTGGTCTGGTGAAAACCACACTGTTCCCTGAGTTCAATGAACTGTGGCCGGACAAACTGGTGAATGTGACCAACGGTGTAACTCCCCGTCGCTGGCTGGATTACTGCAACCCTGAACTGGCCAAACTGATTGATGACACGATTGGGAAGGACGAAAAGGCTGACTGGCGCAAAGACCTGAGCAAGCTGGATGCCATTAACGCCTATGCCGATGACCCTGCGTTCCAGAAGAAGTTTGCAGCCATCAAGCACAACAACAAGATTCGTTTTGCTGCGGTGGTGAAAGAGCTGTGTAATATCGATATCAGCCCGGATGCTATCTTCGATGTGCAGATTAAACGTCTGCATGAGTACAAGCGCCAACAGCTGAACCTGCTGCACATAATGGCTCTGTACCGTCGCCTGCTGGATAATCCGGACCTGGATGTACCACAGCGGGTGTTTATTTTTGGAGCCAAGGCAGCACCCGGCTATAAGGTGGCAAAAACCATTATTCATGCGATTAACCGTGTTGCCGAGCGTGTAAACAACGACCGTCGGATTAAAGACAAGCTGAAGGTGGTTTTTTTACCTAACTATCGTGTCAGCCTGGCAGAGAAAATTATCCCGGCTGCCGATGTGTCTGAGCAGATCTCTACCGCCGGCTTTGAGGCGTCCGGTACCGGCAATATGAAGTTTGCCCTGAACGGCGCTCTGACCGTAGGTACGCTTGATGGTGCGAACGTTGAGATTGCGGAAGAAGTCGGCGACGACAACATCTTTATCTATGGCCTGACCGTGGAAGAAGTGGCTGAACTGCGTCATCGCGGTTACAACCCTAAGGATGTCTACAACAGCAATGCGGAACTGAAAGCCGTGATCGACTGGCTGGCGTCTGGTGACCTGTGTCCTGAAGAGCCTGATGCCTTCCGTCCGCTGGTGGATTCACTGCTGGGTGGTGATTACTTCCTGACCCTGGTGGATTATCAGGCCTACAGCGATGCTCATGACAAGATCGTTGAGACCTGGAATAAACCGGAACTGTGGTGGAAGATGGCAATCATCAATACCGCATCCATGGGTAAATTCTCTTCTGACCGTTCCATTATGGATTATGCGAAAACCATCTGGAACATGGCGTAATATAGCTGCGCTATCCAGAGTGGTCAGGCATTTATGACTGTACTGTCGTCATCCCCGCGAAGGCGGGGATGACGATGATTAAAACGGTATAGTTCCCCTTCTCTTGTTCATTTCTGTTTCTGCCATGACAAATTCTATCGAGTCTCTGCTTGAGGATCTCAAGGATGGATGTTGCTCCCGGCCATTTGATGTATTGGGTATTCATGATGTGGCTGCCGGGGCTCCCGACAGTCAGTCCTCAGGAAATGGGAAAGTCATAAGGGTATGGAGACCCGATGCCCTGACGGTTCGTCTGATTGACCTTGCCAGTGACGAACTGGCCGGTGAAATGCTTCAGGTTGCCAGCGGTCTGTTTGAGCTGACTCTGGATGCCAGCAGTACGCTGTGCTTTTATCGACTGGAAATCCAGAGCAAAGAACAGCAGTCGTTTACCTTTATCGATCCATGGCAGTTTGGTGATCACGTATTCAATCCGGTGTTTGTTGAACCCTATCGTTCATATCGCTACATGGGCGCCCGGCTGGTCAATATTCCTGCCGTGTCCGGACACGATGTCCAGGGTGTTATGTTCCGGGTTTATGCGCCCCATGCGCGCAGTGTTGCAGTGGTCGGCAGCTTTAACGGCTGGGATGCCCGGCTGCATCCCATGCAGGGCTGTGATGACGGGATATGGCGACTGTTTATCCCTCATCTGTGTGCCGGTGACCTGTATAAATTCGAATTAAGAAATGCCGATGGAGAGCTGTTGCCTCATAAGTCGGACCCTTATGGTTTTTATGTGGAACAGCCGCCCGGCAATGCATCCATTGTTTACGATCAGGAGCGCTATCGCTGGCAGGATCAGGACTGGCAACATCAGGGGCAACAGAATCAGCCCATGAGCATTTATGAGGTTCATCTGGGGTCGTGGCGCAGGGAACAGCAGTTTGATGGAGAAAAACGCTGGCTGACCTATCAGGAACTGGCCAATGAACTGATTCCTTATGTGGTCGAACAGGGATTTACACATATAGAACTGTTGCCGCCTATGGAGCATCCGTTTAGTGGTTCCTGGGGTTATCAGCCAGTGGGCTTGTACGCGCCAACCAGTCGTTTTGGTTCACCGGATGACTTTAAGTCTCTGGTGGATCGTTGTCACCAGAGTGGGCTGGGGGTGATTCTGGACTGGGTGCCTGCACATTTTCCCTCAGACCCACACGGTCTGGGACGTTTTGACGGAACGCCCCTGTATGAATACGCTGACCCGAAGCGGGGCTGGCATCCCGACTGGCAGACGCATATCTATGACTATGGTAAGCCTGCGGTACGTGACTTCCTGATCAGTAATGCCCTGTTCTGGCTGGACTGTTTTCATATTGACGGTCTTCGGGTTGATGCCGTGGCCTCCATGCTTTATCTGGATTATTCCCGGTCAGAGGGCGAATGGGAGCCGAATATCCATGGTAGCAACGAGCATCTGGAAGCCGTTGATCTTCTTAAACGATTGAATGAAACCGTTTATGGTCATTATCCTGAGGCTGTCACCATTGCAGAAGAGTCGACCAGCTGGCCTGGTGTTTCAAAGCCGACGTACGAGAATGGTCTGGGGTTTGGCTATAAGTGGAATATGGGCTGGATGCACGATTCGCTGGAGTATATGAAGCATGAGCCCCAGTATCGGCGCTATCATCATGGGGAACTCATGTTCAGCATGGAATATCACTATTCTGAGCATTTTATTCTGGCACTGTCGCATGATGAAGTGGTACATGGTAAAGGTACCCTGCTCGGGAAAATGCCCGGAGACGACTGGCGTCGCTTTGCCAGTTTACGGGCCTATTATGGCTTTATGTTTGCCCATCCCGGCAAGAAACTGCTGTTTATGGGAGCAGAAATCGGCAGCCTGATCGAGTGGAACCATGATGATCAACTGGACTGGGCATTGTTAGCTGAAAAAAGTGAACGGGGCAATTTCAGTCGTGGTCTGCAACAGCTGGTCAGGGATTTGAACAAGTTGTATCGTAAACATCCTGCCCTGTATCAGTCGGACTATGACACCTGGGGGTTCAGCTGGGTTATTGGCGATGATACTGAACAGAGTGTTTATGCCTTTCTTCGCAGAGGAGGCAGTCAGTCACCCATTCTGGTCGTCTGTAACTTTACACCGGAGGTTCGTCATCACTACCGGGTTGGTGTACCGAATGTCGGGCAGTGGTATGAGCTGATCAATACCGATGGCTCCTGTTATGGTGGCAGTGGCGTGATTAATGCTGGTAGTTTGCAAACAGAGTTTGTCGAAGCTCATGGTTATGAACAATCGCTGATGTTAACGTTGCCCCCTCTGGGGACGGTTTTTTTAATTCCTGATTATTGATACGCAGACAGTGATCTGTCTGCCTGTGCATTATTTTACAATGACTGAACAAACCAAATTTCTGCCAAACGCAGCTTGCCAAAATAAGGCTGTGGGTTATGGGACTGCTCCTGGACGTCCGGAGTTGCAGGGAGCAACTTTGATGAAACAGGGCGAACACAGCCTTTTAGTGGCTTCTGTGGAACAGGCTGACGGCGTTAATTTTTCGGTGTATGCCCCTCAGGCTCAGGGGATAGAGCTTTGCCTGTTCAGCCAGGAGAATCAGGAGACCCGTTTAGCCATGCTGCCTTCCGCCATGGGAGTCTGGCATCTGTTTGTTAAAGGCGTCAGTGCCGGTCAGTGCTACGGTTACCGGGCGGATGGTCAGTGGCATCCGGACCTCAGCCCCCGCTTTAACAATCGTAAGTTGCTGCTTGACCCTTACAGTCGTGAAGTCAGGGGAGAAGTCAGCTGGCATCCGGCACTGTTTGATTACTCAATCTCCAAATCAACCGGGGCCTGGAAAATCAGTGAGATTGACAGTGCCGGTGTGATGCCAAGAAGTGTGGTCAGGGAGCGTGAGTTTGACTGGCAGCAGGTGGGCAAACCCGGCACTAGTCGTACAGACAGTATTATCTATGAACTGCACGTCAAAGGCTTCTCCATACAGAACAAAGCCATACCCGAACACCTTCGTGGCACTTATCTGGGTTTAAGTCATCCGGCGTCTGTTGCCTATCTGAAACAGCTGGGGGTGACTGCTGTAGAGCTGTTGCCTGTTACGTCCCGTGTCAGTGAAGAACGGCTGGATACTATGGGGTTAAGTAATTACTGGGGCTATAACCCGCTCTGCCTGATGGCACCGGAACCCTCGCTGGCTGTTGACGATCCGGTTACAGAGATGAAAACCATGGTCAGGGAGCTGCACCGTGCCGGCATTGAAGTGATTCTGGATGTGGTCTTTAACCATACCTGTGAGAGTGGTCACGGTGGCCCGAGCCTCAGCCTGCGGGGGCTGAGTGAACGGGACTATTATCTGGTTGACGAAACCATCGACGTCCGTGGTCATAAGCAGATCGACAGTGTTAACTATACCGGTTGCGGCAATACCATGAACTTTGATTGCCCGCAGACCCTGAAGCTGACCATGGATGCCCTGCGTTGCTGGGTCGAAGAATACCAGATTGATGGTTTCCGTTTTGACCTGGCTCCCACCATGGCACGCCAGGGACGTGTATTCCGTCAGGACAGTGCATTCTTCCAGGCCATTTACCAGGATCCGGTGCTTTCACAGTGCAAGATGATTGCAGAGCCCTGGGATATAGGCCCTGAAGGTTATCGTCTGGCTGGTTTCCCCCGTGAATGGCAGGAGTGGAACGACCGTTACCGTGATGGTATTCGCTCATTCTGGCGAGGCGACAGTCAACGTGTCGCTGATATTGGATGGCGTATGGTGGGGTCGGTAGATGTATTTGGAAATCACCGGCCAATCGGCAGTATCAATTATATTTGCAGTCACGACGGGTTTACACTTAACGATTTAGTCTCTTATGAACACCGTCATAATCTTGCCAATGGTGAACAAAATCGTGACGGTGATGCCCATAATTACTCCTGTAACTATGGCGTGGAAGGACATACGACACATTCACCCATTCTGGCCAGACGGCAGAGAGCAAAGCGCAATATGCTGGCAACCCTGATGCTGTCCAGAGGAACGCCGATGCTGATGGCCGGGGATGAATTTGGTAATACCCAGGATGGCAATAACAACGCCTATTGTCAGGATTCGGAACTGTCCTGGCTCGACTGGTCCTGGCAGGACGATGAATCGGCCTGGCTGGAAAAAGACCTGCAGGCTTTTACCGCCAGTCTGATCGCATTACGTAAAACACACCCATTGCTACAGGGCGACGGTGGTCGAAAAAATGTCTGCTGGATGGATCGACATGGTGCTCAGCTGAATGAACATCAGTTGGGGCAGGTTAAAGGCGGCTGTCTCGGCCTGAAGGTGATGGCGTCAGAATCTGGCCCGGAAACAGACTCGGGAACAGAAGAGCCGCATACACTGTACATCCTGATGAATAACGAAAAAGTTAACCGCCGGTTTACATTCGCTGACAGACACAACCAGAGTTTCTGGTTTACCCTTCTGGACACCTCCCGGCCAGATCTGGTCAATCGGGAAGTTCTGCTGACCAGAGGCTGGCACCTAGTTGCCGAACACAGTCTGGTGATTGTTGAGGAAAGAGGTTAGCTTGGGTAAGTCGTTGAAATTATTTGATATAAGCTGGCGTTTGCTAGGTGTGTTCACTTATAATCAGAGGTAATAACCGTTGGTGAATTCGCTGGTTATAAAGAGTATTTTATACATCAGTTGTCGTATATTTCGGGTGACTAATAACACCTCAACGAATGCACCGCTGGCTGTAACTTTATATTGACGATCAATCTGTCTGAAGTGATGGCTTCCTGTTCAAGGTATGGAAGCACTCACAGAAAAACTGAGTACACGGGAAATATCGTTGTCACATAAATCTGATACGGTCATTTCCCGGTAGATATAGCTGTAAAAATCAGGAACCTCTCATGCATCCGCTAGCAGGCAAAATTGCTACAGACGATATTCTGGCCAACATTCCACGACTGGTCAGTGACTATTACACCATCAGCCCTGACCCAGCGGTTTCAGCCCAGCGCGTGCAATTCGGAACCTCCGGTCACCGTGGAACCTCTTCTCAGGCGACTTTCAATGAAGCTCACATTCTGGCCGTAAGCCAGGCGATCTGTGAATACCGCAGAGACCAGGGCATTACCGGTCCAATGTTTGTCGGCATGGACACTCACGCCCTGTCAGAACCTGCATTGATCAGCGCTGTGGAAGTGTTTGCTGCCAACCAGGTGGATGTGCGCATCCATGAAGGTCGTAGTTACACGCCGACTCCGGTTATTTCCCACGCCATTGTCAGCTTTAATCGTGACAGCTCTAATCGAAACAATCATCAAAACAAGAACCTTCAGGCTGACGGCGTTGTTATCACCCCGTCGCACAACCCGCCAGAAGACGGTGGCTTTAAATATAATCCTCCACATGGTGGTCCCGCCGGCACAGACGTTACCAACTGGGTACAGGATCGCGCCAACGAGCTGATTGCACAGGGTCTGAAAGATGTTAAACGTCTGACGTTTACTGACGCCCTGGCATCGGATTATGTGACTGAATACGACTACGTGACGCCGTATGTCAATGATCTGGAAAATGTTGTGGACATGGAAGCGATCCGCAAAGCCGGCCTGAAAATTGGTGTAGACCCTCTGGGTGGTTCCGGCCTCTATTTCTGGGAGCCTATTGCCGAGCGTTATGGTCTGGACATTGAGCTGGTAAGTCGCAAAGTCGACCCGACCTTCTCATTCATGCATGTTGATAAAGACGGCAAAATACGCATGGATTGTTCTTCTGCCTGTTCCATGGCGGGTCTGATCAACATGAAAGACAGCTTTGACATCGCTTTTGGTAATGACCCTGACTTTGACCGTCACGGTATTGTTACCAGAACCCATGGCCTGCTGAACCCAAACCATTACCTTGCTGTTGCGATTGACTATCTGTATCGCCATCGTGAAGGCTGGCCGAAGTCTGCCCGTATTGGCAAAACACTGGTGTCCAGCAGCATTATTGGCCGTGTGGCTGAAGGCCTGGAGCGTGAAGTCTGTGAAGTGCCGGTTGGGTTTAAATGGTTTGTGGACGGCCTGACCTCCGGCGACCTGGCCTTTGGCGGTGAAGAAAGTGCGGGAGCTGCGTTCCTGCGCCGTGATGGTACGACCTGGTGTACGGATAAAGACGGTTTTATTCTGGCTTTGCTGGCCGCAGAAATTACAGCAGTAACGGGTAAGAACCCGGGCGAGTTATACGACGAACTGACTGAAAAGTACGGTTCTCCGGTTTATGAACGCCTGCAGGCTCCGGCAGACAATGACCAGAAAAAAATCCTGTCAGGCATGAATGCGGATATGGTTAAGGCTGAAACCCTTGCGGGTGACCCCATCACTGCCAAAATCACTCATGCCTCCGGAAACGGAGCCGCGATTGGCGGACTTAAGGTGGAAACCGCTAACGGATGGTTTGCTGCCCGTCCTTCCGGTACCGAAGCTGTTTATAAAATTTACACGGAAAGCTTCAAGGGCAAAGAGCATCTGAAGCTGCTTCAGGAAGAAGCTCAGGCAATGGTGTCTGACGTATTCAAGAACGCTGAATAATAACAATCAGATTAAAACCAGAATTTAATAATTGAATAACGATGTAGCCGGAAAGATTTGTTTCCGGCTACGCTCCCGCTTTGCTTCAAATCAGCGGGGGAAGTGGAGCTTTGTTCGAATAACGACATCTGAGCAATAACAGATGCTCGACAAAGACGTTAGGGAAAACAGCAGGATTAATGAAGTATTTTTGCTATTAGGGAGTAGAGTTTAGTGTCTTCAATTCTTTCTATGATTCTTGCCGGGGGCGAAGGGTCTCGTCTGTCACCATTGACCGGGTACCGTGCCAAGCCAGCCGTACCGTTTGGTGGCCAGTATCGTATCATTGACTTTGTGCTGAGTAACTTTGTTAACTCTGACCTGCACAAAATCTATGTGCTGACCCAGTTCAAATCTCACTCGCTGAATAAGCATCTCCAGCGCTGCTGGAGGATTGCAGGTCTGTCTGACAAGTTTATTGATACTCTGCCTGCCCAGATGTGGACAGGCCAGGACTGGTATCAGGGTACTGCAGACGCCATTTTCCAGAACCTGCACCTGGTAGAATCCCAGGACCCGGATCAGGTAGCGATCTTTGGTGGCGACCATATCTACACCATGGACGTACGCAAGATGATCAACCTGCATGAAGAGTCTGACGCGGCCCTGACTGTTGCGGCGATCCCTGTACCCGTGGAAGAAGCTTACCACTTTGGCATCATCGAAATTGACGAAAATGGTCGTATGATCGGTTTTGAAGAGAAGCCAAAGAGCAATCCAAAAACGATTCCGGGTAACCCGGACTATGTTCTGGCTTCCATGGGTAACTACATTTTCGAGCGTAAGTGCCTGGAACGTGTTCTGCGTGAAGACCATCTGAACGAAGAATCCAGTCACGACTTTGGTAAGGACATCATTCCAAAGCTGTTCCCGAAAGAGAAAGTGATGGTTTACAACTTCGCGGAGAACGAAGTACCGGGTAGTGACAAGAGCGGCTACTGGCGCGATGTGGGTACGCTGGACGCATACTGGGAAGCCAATATGGACTTGCTGTCTGCTAATCCACCGATTGACCTGCACAACCTGAAGTGGCCAATCAATACCTATGTTCCACCATTCCCGCCAGCTCTGATCGCTTACAATCGTGATTCCCGTGAAGGACAGATCAATCAGTCAATGATTGGCACTGGTTGTATCTTCAACGATGTGTTTATGGATCACTCCGTTGTCGGCTACAACGTTGAAATTGGTAAGCAGGCGCATGTCTCTGATTCTGTAATTCTGCCGAACGTAAAGATCGGTGCAGGCTGTGAAATCCGCAAAGCCATCATCGACAAGCGAGTTGAGATTGCTCCGGGTACCAAGATTGGTGTGAACCTTGAGGAAGATTGCAAACTGTTCAAGGTAACAGACAGCGGCATTGTTGTTATTCCAAGAGGTACCAAGGTTGGCTTCTAACCTGAACTCTGATTTGAATGTCGTTTTCGCGGTGTCCGAATTCGACGGAATCGTTAAAACCGGGGGGCTGGCCGATGCGGCTGGCGCCCTGGCGCCGGTAATGGAAGCTGCCGGTCACCGGGTTAAGGTGATCATGCCCGCCTACCGCGCTGCGCTGGGTAAGGTGGAAACCGTGTCCATCGCAGGCGGCGGTGTACGTATGAATCATAATGAAACCCTGTGGTTCGGGATTCGTCATGGTCAGTTCCGTGGTACCGATGTGTACTTTATTGAGTACGATGAATTCTTTGGCCGTGGTGGCATCTACGGTGAGGGTGGTCAGGGCTATCACGACAACAGTCGTCGCTTTGCTTTCTTCAGCAAGGCGGTTCTGGAAACCTGCCGTATCCTGGGTTTCAAGCCGGACGTCGTACATTGCCATGACTGGCAGACAGCGCTGTTGCCTTATTACCTGAGAGTGGATGAGTGTGGCAATCCTTTCTTTGCGGATACCCGGTCACTGCTGACGATTCATAATGCGGCTTATCAGCAGAAAACCGATGTTTCCCAGATTGATAGTCTGGGCATCGGCTGGCGCTACTACAACCCGGCCTGCTTTGAAGACTTCGGCATGATCAATATTCTCAAAGGTGGTATCGCCTTTGCGGACAAGATCAATACAGTGAGTCCTCAGTATGCCAGGGAACTGCTGACACCTCTGGGTTCTCATGGCCTGATGGAAAGCTTCAAACGCCGGGAAACGGATTTGTCCGGTATTTTGAATGGTTGCGATTATACACAGTGGAATCCTGAAACCGATACGCTGATTCCGGCACACTTTTCCCGGACTAACCGCTCCGGTAAAGCGGAGTGTAAAGCGGCACTGCAGCAACGTATGGGCCTGCCGGTTGATCATCATAAGCCGGTTTACGGACTGGTCAGCCGTCTGGCTGAACAGAAAGGTTTTGATTACCTGATTCCGGCATTGTGGCGTTTCCTGCACAACGATGTGCAGGTGGTTCTGCTGGGTTCTGGTGAACCGCATACGGCAGCGGCCCTGGAAGAGCTGGCTCATGCATTTCCGGACAAATGCCGTTTTTATAATGGCTTTGAGAATCAGCTGGCACACTGGATTGAGGCTGGCTCTGACTTCTTCCTGATGCCATCACTGTTTGAGCCATGTGGGCTTAACCAGATATACAGTCTGAAATACGGCACCCTGCCGATCGTCAGACGCGTTGGGGGACTGAGTGATACGGTGGCAGGGTTTGCTGAACACAATGAAAAGGGAACCGGCTTTGTGTTCAACAGTACGGACCCACAGGAACTCTTTGACTGTCTGCAAACGTCTCTGCACGTTTATTACCAGCATGAGCTGTTCAGCCAGTTGCAAGATAATGCCATGAGCAAGAGCTTTACCTGGGAACAGGCTGCTGATACGTATTGCTCGGTGTATCACTCTCTTCGATGACAATGCAAGGTGGGTCATCCGGACTCCTTGCCTGAGGTGACGACACTGCATTTCCAGTCCATAACTGTTTAACAGGAAAATCCTGCCTTTGGGGAACCCGATGTTCGGGTCCCCCAATGTCAGTGGAGTGACGAGGATAATTTATCCAATGAATATTGCTGTTCAATCGACAATACCTGCCGTAGAGCAGGAACTGGGGCAAGTGCTTTGTGCTTGCCCTTTCTCTTATCTGGGTCTGCATAAAGCGACTGATAATAAAGGTCTGGTGCTACGGGTATGGCGTCCGGATGCTGACGATATTACGGTTATCGAGCAGCCTTCCGGTAAAAAGCTGGGCAATATGCAGCGTTTTGAATCGGGTTTGTTTGAGCTGCACCTGCCGCGCCGTCGCAAGCTGTTTAATTATGAGCTGAGCGTTACCAGCGAAGGCGGACACACTTTTCGGGTGTATGACCCTTACCAGTTTGGTCAATACATTCTGCGTGAAGAACATGTGGATTATGATGCCCTGCATCGTCATCAGGGCGCTCACCTGATCACGCACGCCCTGAACGCTAAACGTCAGGTAAAAGGTGTATTGTTCCGTGTGTATGCACCGAATGCCCGTTCCGTCAGCCTGGTGGGTAATTTCAATAACTGGGATGGCCGTTTACATCCTATGGCCAGTGCGGATGATGGTGTCTGGCGCCTGTTTGTTCCGGGTTTGACGGCCGGTGACCTCTACAAGTATGAGATTCATGACAAGGATGGCAATAAACTGCCATTAAAGGCTGACCCGTTTGGCACTTACTCTGAACAGTGGCCCGGTCTTTCTTCTATTGTCCATGATGACAGCAGATACCAGTGGAAAGACAGCCAGTGGATGAAGCAGCGTGGCGAGTTGTACGACAAGCCAATGTCTGTTTATGAGGTGCATGCCGGTTCCTGGCGTCGTAAAGACGGCAACATCATCATGAACTACCGTGAGCTGGCAAAAGAGCTGGTGCCGTATGTTAAAAAGATGGGCTTTACCCATATTGAGCTAATGCCAGTCAGCGAGCACCCTCTGTATGAGTCATGGGGTTATCAGCCTGTCGGTATGTTTGCCGTCACCAGTCGTTACGGCAGCCCGGACGACTTCAAGTTCTTTGTCGACCAGTGCCACAAGGCGGGCATTGGTATCATTCTGGACTGGGTGCCTGCACACTTCCCGAACGACGACCATGGTCTGGTAAAGTTTGATGGTTCTGAAGTGTATGAACATCCGGATCCCCGTCGTGGCTGGCATCCGGACTGGAAGACTTGTATCTATGACTTTGGCAAGCCGTTTGTTCAGGACTTTCTGATCAGTAGTGCGCTGTACTGGCTGGAGGAATACCACATCGACGGCCTGCGGGTTGATGCGGTAGCGTCGATGCTGTACCTGGACTATTCCCGTAACGACGGTGAATGGGAGCCAAACCGTAATGGTGGTAACGAGAACCTGGAAGCGATTCACTTCCTGAAGCGTTTCAACCAGACGGTTTACGAACGTTTCCCGACGGCAATGACCATTGCTGAAGAGTCCACTAGTTATCCCGGCGTTTCCAGGCCTCTGTACGACGATGGTCTTGGATTTGGCTACAAGTGGAACATGGGCTGGATGCATGACTCCCTGGAGTACATGAAAAAGGAACCGGTTCATCGTCCGTATCATCATGGCCAGATAACCTTCAGTACGGTGTATGCCTTCAGCGAAAATTTTGTTCTTTCCTTGTCTCACGATGAAGTGGTCTATGGCAAAGGCACTCTGCTGACGCGCATGCCGGGGGATGACTGGCAGAAGTTTGCCAACCTTCGGACTTACCTGTCCTTTATGTGGACGCATCCGGGCAAGAAACTGCTGTTCATGGGGTGTGAGTTTGGCAGCTGGAACGAGTGGAACCATCACCAGTCACTGGACTGGCATCTGGTGGACGACAAAGACAGCCCCCACAGCGGTGTGCAGAAGCTGGTTCAGACCCTGAACAAACTGTATAAGTCTGAGCCTTCGCTGCATGAAAGGGATCTTTGCTACAAAGGTTTCCAGTGGCTGGTACACGACGATTACCAACAGAGTGTACTGGCTTATGTGCGCTTCTGTAACGATGGTCGTCCGATTGTTGTCATCAACAATCTGACGCCGGTTGTTCGCCATGATTACTGTGTGGGTGTTCCGGCAGCGGGTGAATATAAACTGTTGTTGAACTCTGATGACAAGAGCTTTGGTGGCAGTGATGTATCTGCGGGTAGAAAGTTTGTGTCTGAAGCGGTCGAACATCATGGACAGGAGCAGAGCCTGAAGCTGACCTTGCCGCCTCTGGCGACAGTGATGCTTAAGTTGAAGTAATGCGGAAGGTTGGGGCGAGCTTTTGCTCTTCCCAACCAACAGCACACTGGATTACACTGGTTTCGTAGATAGTAAATGCCTGTTAAAAAACGACGGGTACGCAGGATCAAGTAAAAAATAAAAACGTAAAAGTACAAGGAACTGGTTGTATGAGCAGTGTTAACATACATCCCGCTGCCAGCTATGAGCTGGGCGCACGGTTTTATTCTCAATACCCCCTGAATAAAAGCCTGTCGGGTGTGCAGTTTGCTCTTTCTGCCCCCGGAGCGCATAACGTTGAACTTTGCCTGTTTGATGATGACAACAGGGAAGTAAAAATCACCATCCCGAATCAATACCCTTATTTACGTAACGATGTCTGGCGTCTGTTTGTTCCCGGTATAAAGCCCGGTCAGCATTATGGTTACAGGGTTCATGGCGAATGGAACCCTCAGGCCGGACAGCGGCACAACCCGGCGAAGCTGCTGATTGACCCTTATGCCCAGCAGTTAAACGGTGAGTTGCAATGGAATGACTCACTGTTTGATTACACCCTGGGTGAGAATGAAGAGTGGCAAATCAATGATCTGGACAGTGCCGGGTACATGCCTAAGTCTGTTGTCGTTGAGCATGAGTTTGACTGGGAGAATGTTCCCCCCCCTGCCCACCCGATGGCACGTTCCATTATTTATGAACTTAACGTGCGTGGCTTTACCATGCAGCACCCGGGGGTTCCGGAGGAGCTGAGGGGAACTTATCTGGGCTTATGCCAGCCAGCCGTCATTGATTACCTGAAAAAGCTGGGAGTGACGACTGTAGAGTTGCTGCCTGTCACCAGCTTTGGCTCTGAGCACCGTCTTGATAACCAGGGACTTGATAATTACTGGGGTTATAATCCGCTGGCATTAATGGCTCCCGAAGCTTCTATGGCTGTCGAAGACCCGGTGAATGAGTTAAAGACCATGGTCAAATGCCTGCATCAGGCAGGTATCGAAGTGATACTCGATGTTGTGTTCAACCACACGACAGAAGGAGGAAATGATGGCCCGTGCCTGAGTTTAAGGGGTATTGATAACCAGGGGTACTACCTGTTGCACGACCGGAACCCTGAAGTCAGCATTAACCATTCAGGCTGTGGTAATACCCTGAAGGTTGAAAACCCGCTGGTCATGAAACTGGTCACTGACACCCTTAGAATGTGGGTGCAGGAATACCATATCGACGGCTTTCGTTTTGATCTGGCGCCAGGACTTGGGCGTAAAAACTGGCACTATGACAGCAACAGTCCATTCTTTCAGACGATCTATCAGGATCCTGTTTTGAGTTCTGTTAAATTGATCGCCGAACCCTGGGATTTAGCTCAGGATGGTTATCAGCTGGGGAATTTCCCAAGACCCTGGTCGGAATGGAATGATCGCTACCGTGACTGTGTTCGCTCTTTCTGGCGCGGTGATCAGGGCTTGCTGGGACAAATGGCTGAGCGATTGTGCGGGTCTTCTGATATTTATCGCTGGAAGGGCAGGGCGCCTTCCGCCAGTATCAACTATGTCTGCAGTCATGACGGTTTCACTTTGCACGATCTGGTGTCGTATAGCCATAAGCACAACGAAGCCAATGGTGAACACAATCGCGATGGCGATGAACACAATTTTTCCTGGAACTGTGGCTCTGAGGGAGAGACTAATGATGCCCGCATTATTGCCCTGAGAGAACGTTACAAGCGCAGCCTGCTGGCAACCCTGTTTCTGTCAAACGGTGTTGTTATGATTCAGGCCGGTGATGAGTTTGGTAACACCCAGGGCGGCAATAATAATGCATACTGCCAGAACAATCCGACGGGCTGGCTGGACTGGAGCTGGCTGAACAATAAAACCGCTGAACAGCAGAGAAACTATCAGTTGATGCGGTTTGTACGTTTATTGATCAGGTCGAGAAAGGATAACGGTGTGTTGACCCGGGATCGTTTTCTGTGCGGCATTGAAGAAGACCCGGAAAACTATGAAGTGCTGTGGCGTTCAATGGATGGCAGGCTGATGCGTTCGGGGGACTGGCAAAACCCCAGAAACCAGAGCCTGTTCCTGCATCTTCTGGGTGATCAGTCTGAGCCATGCGAATGCAACTTTCTGGTTTTGTTTAACTCAGGAGTTCGGGAGCAGGTGTTTAAGCTACCCGGGGTTGATAGCCTGAAAAAGCGGGAATGCTTGCTGGATACGTCGCAAAGTCAGGTGTTTTCAGAGCTTCCGGATTTTACCGGGCATGAAAAGGTTAAGGTATTGCCTCACAGTGTGATGATTCTGAAAGATGAGTGTTTGCAGGATTGCCCCGTCATGGAGAAAAAAGAGGGCGGACAAGCCATTGTCTCACAGTTATTGCCTGATTATCACTAGGCTGCTGGGCTGGTTAAACAGCTTCTTTCCTTTGAGTTGCAGGGTGTTTGCCCGAATGCAGTACAGCAGCTTTTGTTGTACGGCATTCGGTTGCTGACTTAACTCTGTACTTAGCATAAAGCATCCGAACTCCAGCAAATCTTTCTCGCTGCCCCAGATTTCAGTGAGATCCAGATAACCTGGAAGCAGGGTTTCCTCTACATGCAGCCCAAGCTCTTTCAGGTCGTTCATCAAATCAATGGTACAGTAATGTTGGTTTAGTGGTGAGGCATTGGCGGGCAGAATCGCCTTAAAGGGATGATGGAGCAAGTGTAATGCGCTGGGCAATTGAACAAACATGACCAGAATTCCGGATTCATTTAACCCTTTCATGGCTGCTTTAATGTGTTGCCGGGCAGGTTGTAGCCAGTAAATGGAGTGGGACATCAGGATGATATCCCACCGGGGCTGTAATACGGTTTCCGGGGTGAAGGACTCAGAACTAAGCTCCAGCCGATCTGTAAACTGACGAACGTTGTCGTGTAAGTAGTGGAAATGATCTGCATTCGGCTCAAAGGCGGCGTAAAAACCAGGTTTTGCTTTTGCCCGCAAAAGAAAATTTCTGGTGAAAATTCCCTTGGCAGGACCTATGTCCAGTAAGCTGAACGTCCCGGAATCGTAGCCGGTCAGCAGTTCTACCATGGCACTGATCATCGATTCATATTCATGTGACAATGAGTGAACCAGCTGGAAGGTTTCTGCGTATCTCTGTTTTGTTAATGGGACAGGCTTGTTAATTTGTATGAGCTGGCCATTCTCCACTAAAACGTTCATAAAAAGTCATTCCGGAGGTTACTGGCACTTAAGATAGTCCAGATTCCTGCCTTTGCTTAACAGGAGTTTAACCTCTGATTCGTTAGCGCATACTTAACCGGAGTGCTTTTTAAGTTTTGCTCCTTTGCAGTCTGGATACTGGGAGCAGACCCAGCATTCCTCACCAGTGTGGGAGCCTTTGTTGATGGTTTTCAGCACCATGGGGTACTGGCACTTCGGGCAGAACGGTGATGTGCCTGTTTCTTCTTCCTGTAGCTGCTCGCCTGGTTGTTCGTTTGGTTGCTCGCTTGGTTGAGTGCTGGGTAATTCGAACTCATCGATACCACAGGCACCAAGCACTTCCTGACGCAGACTGGGGACATCTCTGTAGGGTTTGATGTCATATTCAAGCAGTGTCAGTCCGGCAGACTGGCACAGTGTCCGGTATTTCTCATTACTGGCATTATTGCCACCAAGCTTTATAACGCAAAGTACGTCCATGTTACGACGATGACAGACGACGAAATCAAAGCGCTCATTCCTGAATTTTCTTAACAGGGCTTTTCCGCCACCTTTACCTTTAAGAACATCGCTGACAGGCATAGCAGGAAAAATAATCAGATGACTGCGAACGGCAATATCGAGTTGTCCGAGAAATGCACGAAACTCTGGATTAAATAAGGGTTCTTTGCATTCAAGTTGAGCTGGTCTTAGACGTAGCCAGAGAACAACAATCAGTGCCAGCACAATAAAACCGACAGCAGCTGGCATAATCAATGGATGATCCAGAGTCACTAGGGTCACTGCATTACCTGTACAAACAGTTGAAGATGCAGGTATTGTGACACAGTTATGACAAGCTGACAGCTACTCAGGCACAGATATTGAGCAACCGACCAGTTTGGGCCTGAAAAATGATAATGTGATCTACCAACAGCAATTTATGTAAAAGAATAAAATTGCCGCTGTTTACTCCACATACACGTATTCCTTTAACAGAATGCAGATGCATTACTGTTGTTTTAGAAAATAAAACATCATACGGCTTACATAAACGGTAAGCCGTATCAGAATACTTTCAGTATGTGATCAAGAGTGCTGCAGTTCCTCAAGCGGGAAGGATTTCTTCCCGGGAAGCAGGTGTGTCGCTCTCTTTGTCGCCACTGGTCTCACCGCTGTTACCAGGTATTACCTTGGTAGCAATAAGCCCTTTGGGGCCTTGACCAATTTCAAACTGAACACTCTGCCCTGCTTTCAGGGTTTTAAAGCCTTCCATTTCAATGACAGAGTAATGAATCAGTACGTCCTGATTTTCGGTGGCTTCCTGAGCTTGAATAAACCCATATCCTTTAGGGTTGTTGAACCACTTTACTGTTCCTTCCAGCATAGCTTCCATTTCCTTCTCGGTCGCTTCCATACAGCGCGATGCTTACAACTTTACATTGAACGAACCGCCGGGAAACTGCAACCTTTATTGTTTTATTTTTAGTCACATTGTTTTTCTGTATCATCCTTGATGCAGTGCTCATATTACGGTGATGCCTCTCCTGACCCGAGTGTTTTTTGGACATCAGGGTTGAGATACGATCCTCCATACCGGGTGGGTTTGGATACTGCGCTCCCACAATAAGAAGGTACAGCCGACATTTCCCTATAGAGCATAAGTTATTATAAAACCATCTTGAGAAATGTTGATAGTCTTTCGTCAAACGATTATGGCAGTTTAATCGTTTTACTCTTTTTGAGCAGAGTTTTGAGCAGTGCCTGATGGATTCTGACGATGATAAAAAACACGGATTTATGGTTTTTCGTTGACTAATGACTGACCAGTTTCAACAGGTAATTGCTTATGCCATGACCATTCCACCCAGGAACCGTCGTAATTTTTTACTTTGGGGTATTTCAGAAGTTGTGTCAGAACAAAATGGGTATGGGAAGAACGAACACCGGACTGGCAATAAATAATGATCTCTTTTTCGGGGGTAATGCCCCGGGAAGAAAACAGCTTTTGCAGTTCACTGGTATCAAGAAAGCCCTGCTTATTAACACTGTGTTTGTATTCGAGCCAGGCACTGCCTGGAATGCGACCCTTGCGAAAAGCACCGGTCATAAGGTTCTCACCGGTGAATTCATCGCTACTGCGTACATCGAGCAGCACCGCATCCTGCTTAGGCAGCTGTCTGACCTGTTCCAGCTCTGCCAGATATTCCGGATACGCCGTCCCCGTAAAGTCAAACGTCTCAGGAGTCGAAGAGAACACGGGTTTGATGCTGGTGGAAAAGCCTGCGAGCTTCCAAGCGCTCAAGCCGCCATCCAGTAGATAAACCTGATCATGGCCGTACAGTTTCAGAATCCACCAGACCCTTGCGGCGTCAAGGCAGTTACGGTCGTCATACAGAACCAGTCGTGTAGAAGAGGTGGCACCGAGTTTGCCAAGCAGGGATTTCATTTTGTCTTTGCTGGCCCGCATCCCCTTGTAAGGGTATTCGGATTCATCGGCTTCATAATCGGGCCGCCAGATGTTACGCGCTCCGGGGATATGACCAAGCAGGTAAAAAAGGCTCTGGCGCACATCCAGCACCAGGACACGGTTGTTGGACTGCAACCAATGGTGAAGCTCTGATGCAGAGATCAGGGAGGCGGTCTCTGCCGCTGCCGAAGGGACGAACAGGTCTGCCAATAACAAGCCTGACAGAAACAGATGGTTTATGACGCGGCTGAAGAACCCATCGAACCTGGCAGAGGTAGTGGAAACTGTGCCATGAAGCGTTTGTCTATCCAGTTTTTCCAGAGCCATACCAGCCCCCCCTTTGCTCTGAAGGCGCCTCTGGAAGCGATGGCGCGACCATCCGCACAGCTTAGCAGAGATAGAAATTGCTGCTGGGGCTGATAGGGTTGAAGGGGTTGACCAGTAAGCCAGGCTTTCAGATTCTGGTGCAATACCGGTGCCTGACGCACTGCATACACACCGCACTTGGCCAGGGCGGCTTCTGTAAAGGCGGCAATATCGCCACTGGCAAAAACGTTGTCGTGGCTGCATGACTGCAGAAATGGATTGACGCGTATAAAACCCGTCCGGTCAGTGCTTAAGCCACTGTGGGCAGGCCAGGGGGCGGGACAGGCCGGTGTGGCAAGGATGACCTGATCATAGGGCAGATGCTGCCCCGACAGACTGCTGATGCAATGGTCAAGAACAGTGGCCACCTGAAAACTGGCATGAACCTTAATGCCTTTCTGAACCAGTTCATTAGTAATCAGTTGTCGTACAGCAGGGGAATGCCCCGGCACAACACCGTTTGAAGTAATGATGTGTACGGTCAGTGCTGTGCTGTATCTGAATCGTTCTCTCAATGCCATGGCAACTTCAACACCTGCCGCACCACCGCCAACAATGACCAGATTAAAAACCTTTGACTGTTGCTCAAACTGATTCAGTCGTTCCTGAAACTCTTCTGACAGCCACGGAAGAAAACGCTTTACAGGCTTAATGCTGATGCAGTCAGGACCATCAACCACCCGGCTCTGGGTAGAGCCCGTATTGATCGACAGTGCATCGTACTTCAGGGTTTGACCGTTCAGTGTGGTGAGTTCATTGCTGTCAGCTGCCAGCCCGGTAATTTCATCTTCAATAAATTCACTGCCACTGCTTTCTGCCAGTACTTTCAGGTCTATGTGTGCCTCTTCCGGCTGATAGACACCGGCAATCACTCCGGGCAACATGCCGGAGTACGGGGTGTAGCGGGTACTCGACAGCAGTATCAGCCGACAGGGCAGGGGGTGTTTCTGTAATGCTTTCAGCAGCAGGGCGTGAGTGTGGCCGCCACCGGCAAGCACAAGGGTGTTTTCTTTCATTACGGATGGCTACTCCGGAAGAATACAGGATTCATTTTTCCATAGTCTAAACTGTCTGCTCCATCTGTAAGAGGTTAGCCGTTTGGAATCACGAAAGCTGTCTTTACTGCCACTGACTATGCTGGTGACCGGTAACATGATGGGAGCCGGTATTTTCCTGCTGCCATCCTCACTGGCAGGCTACGGGTCGATAGCGCTGCTGGGCTGGATAGTCACAGTAGCCGGTGCAGTCATGCTGTCACTGGTGTTTGTGCGTCTGGCTGCAGTGTGTGAAAGTGGCAGCGGACTGTATGCATTTACCCGGGAAGGGCTGGGGCGGTATGTGGGGTCTCAGGTGGTTTATGGTTACTGGGTGGCGATATGGATTGGCAACACGGCGGTCGCTATTTCCGGTGTGGGCTATCTGAGCTATTTCTTTCCGGTACTTGCTGATCAGTGGGTGGCCACTTTATCAGCCATATTGGTAATCTGGCTGCTGAGTTGTCTGAACATGCGAAATATCCGCATGATTGGTAATTTTCAAATCGTCACCGCGTCCTGCATGCTGATACCTGTGCTGATTGTTGGAGTACTGGGCTGGCTCAGTTTCGACAAACACTTGCTTGTGGACTCGTTTAACGTGACCGGGCAGCCGGTACGTCAGGTTATCTCTGAGTCACTGACGATTACTTTGTGGTCGTTTATTGGTCTTGAGTCAGCCTGTAATCTGGCCGGACATGCCAGAAACCCTGAACGGGATGTTCCCTTTGCCACTTTCTTTGGTACCCTGCTGGCAGCGATTCTTTATATCCTCAGCACTACCGCCATGATGGGGGTTGTTCCAAACGATGTGCTGCAATCTTCAGCCGCGCCTTTCTCTGTAGCAGCGCGTTACATTCTGGGGGACTGGGCCGGTGAGCTGGTCAGTGCCATGGCCGTGATTGCCTGCTTTGGCAGTTTAAATGGCTGGATTCTGATGCACGGCCAGGTGGCCAGGTCAGCCTGTGCAGATGGCCTGCTGCCCAGGGTGTTTGGGAAGTTAAACAAACATGGCTCACCCAGCTACGGTTTGTTAATCACGTCTGTCCTGATGTCCATTCTGTTGCTGATGACTGTTGAGCCGACGGTTCAGAAACACTTTGAATTTATCATTTTAATCGCTGTTTACATCATGCTACTGGCGTATTGTTGTGCCTGTATCGCCTGCCTTAATATCCAGAGGCGTTCAGGCCAGATTGAACAACCAGTATTGTGGGGGGTGATCATTGTACTGGCTCTGGGTTACTGCTTCTGGAGTTTGTCTGGAGCGGGTTATCAGATCCTGATGAACGGTACACTTCTGGTTGGCTGTGGCAGCCTGGTTTACTGGTTGCTGGAAAGAAGGTCAGCGACAAGGATTGATGTAGGACAGTCTTAAGTCCGGCAGGCTGCTAACTGGAATTATTCGCGCACAAGGGACTAACCTCTGATTTTTTACTCAAACGTATCTTAGGTTATTTTAAAAATGCTTGAGCCTTCACAAAAGAATAAGTTGATTCCACTCAAATTCGTCGCAGGGTTGGTCATTGGCCTGGTATTCTTCAAAACTGGCCTTGAGTCGGCAGAAGCTAATAATATAAAAGCGCTACCTCTTAGATCCGCTATTTTATTTTTACACCTCCTCCCCTTCTCCCAAATAAATACTCCTGAATTCCGGCTAGATTTGGAATGGTGGGGCGCTCGAAAAAAACAAGACCTTCAAACCCCTCCTGACGACCCCAGAGCGCATTATCTGGTGCCGTCGATTCGTACAGCCCGGTCGTCTGAAAAACTGAAAGAAATACAGCAATGGATTGAGATAACAGGTGATATCGACCAAAGAGTCAAGTGGTATTATGAGGAGCATGATGGAAGTTTTTTTGAAAGGGCAGTGGAATATAAGCGCCGATCACAATGGGGCAAAGGGGATGGAAGGTATCATGACTGCCCCGGTAAGGTTGATCAGGTCGGTCATCTGGTGTATGAACCCTGCCTCTACGGGAATGAACATCACTCCCTGTCTCCCCTTACGCACGCTTTTCTTTCTGAAAACCTGAGTGCTGCTGCTTTACTGATCAGTTACGGAGCACCACTGGAGCCAAATTTATTACATATACTGGCGTCGGATAATAGTTCATCGCGCCCTAAAGGTGCCGCATGGAAGCTGCTAACCCTTTATATTAAGGCTGGGGGGCCTTCCGGGATAGCCAGAGTTGCGCAAGTTCCATCTCTGCAAGAGCTGTTTCACGCATCCAGAGCGAAGTTAATCACCTCTGTTGTCTCTTCACCCTTCTACTCACCTGTAACAGGTGGCGTTGAGCATATTGAAGCAGCACTCAGACAGCTCGCTCAAGACCCTGTTGTACAAAATATGAATAGTTATGGAGTTCCACAAAATACAGGGCTATCCAACCCTCTATATGAGGATTATATCAACAAGAAAGACTCAAATGGTTTTACAGCCCTTGCCAGAGCCGTTATAGCGAGACATTTTAACTTTCCTGTACCTGCATTAATTGCATTGGGTGCAGACCTGTCAATCCCTCCTCCGGACAATTGGTCATTATTAATGCCGGTCTTAGATTATCCCGAGTATATACAAGCATTATTAAATGAAGGTCTGTCTGCTTTACAAAAAGACCCGGAAGGTTATTCGGTTCTTGATTATGCAGGAAAGAGGTTTGAGGGGTGGTTTTCAAAAGAAAGTCACCTGGTTATTACTACCCTCTGCCAAAGCGTTAGTCCGGACACAACATTTCATCTGGCGGGATCACAAATAACCTGTGCCGATTGGATAAATGAGAATTTCGAACAATATGGTGCCTCATTCAAAAATAAAATAAATAAACTACGCACACTTAAAACTCTTAATAAAGACCAGTACTTTCCTGAAACCATAGAACAATTGGTGCAAAATAATAAGATAAATGGGATGAGGGATATGGCCAGCGATATAAGTTTGTCGGATTTAGATAACCTTATAAAAAGACATGAATATTATAATTTTCATCCCAGCAGGTTGCTATACAAAAGTACTAATTTAAAAATGATTCGAACACTTCTTGAATGGGGTGCTTCCCCTGATATCGACAGGCAAAATTTTGGTTATAGCGATGGTTACTACAATAATTTTAATATTTTTAACAACGTAAAACTTCTAAGAAAGCCACAGTCATCGCCTTTTATATCCTCTATAAGGTCAGGGAACCTTGATCTGGTTAAACTTTATCTGGAATATGGATCTGACATTGGTCAGAACGGTATTTTTGCTGCAGCTATTGAAAGTGGTCAGCCCGATTTACTACTTTTTTTTCTTGATATGGGAATCAGTGTTTCTTATTTCCTGACAAGTGAGCTTGTCATTGATACACCGGTTAAAACTCTTGAAAACACAAGGGGTACAATAGTATCAAAAGATATAAATTTGTTGCTTAACTTATATATTACCACTCGTTTTGAAAGGCACTCACAACAACCACTAACAGAGCAACAGTTTCTTGATCAGATGCTTGATTTAGCGATTATTGACGATAATCCAAAAGCTGTTGCTCTTGCTTTGTCCCGGGGAGCTAACCCTAATATCGATTGTGGCTGGAGATATGACTCATCAGGGCAAGATGGCTGTCGATACGGGGTACTGTACGCATTGCTTAAAGCCTCTGGCAATCCCAACTCCCCGTCAATCGTGCGGCTCTTATTGCTATTTGGTGGCAGCGCAACCAATATCGTAATGGACTACAAGGCTCCGTTTCCATATTGGAAACAAGAAACTGTTGCTCCTGCTGATTATCATTTACAAAACCCGGAAGTATCGGACGAACTGATTTTTTCATCGGCAATTAAGTATCGGGGAAGTTATCTTGATATAAATGGCAATTTGCAACCTTTCTATTCTTATCTAAACAGTCCGGTCAGTACCCTTGGTAGCTGTTCCAAAACAAATTACGCATATGATACCTTACTCCCAACGTTTTGCTGGGCAATAGCACCTGAAAACCGGAAAGTTACCTTGATACAGCACCTCAATAACGACCCTGGCTATGCCGTTAATGACGACTCTGGCCATGCCGTTCAGGATGTAACATCCCTTATTGATCAGATGTCCAATGCCATGAAACTGGCAAAGGTGCATACGGACAAATTGTTTGCCTCCCCCGTTTGCACCTGTCTAAACCTTAAAAAGGACTCATACCTTCCAGAAGATGCAGAGGAATTAACGGATTTTTACCCATATTGCCAGCGAGTACGTGATCAACTGTCAGATAGCACCAAGCAGTTGTTGAATAATCATTGTGGTGTTTCATCCACTGATTCAGTTACGAATTAAGACTGAACCTCAGGAGAAAGGGCAACAGCTCCTGCGTTGCCCTTTCTCCGGCATCCTTGTCGTCGTGCGATTGCAATAAGCTGTTCTAAAAGTTTTTGCAATCCTCGCTACGGACACTTAAGACCGACAGGCTCCTGGCAGCAATGATGACTTAAAAATGGATGGTTAATTGCTATACGCCCTCCTCCTGATAGAGTTCTTCTGTTGGGAGTTCATAACGGTTGATCAGTTTATCCTGCAGGTCAACAGACTCCATTCTTACGTCAAAACCCCAGAGCCTGTGCAAGTGTTTGATGATTTCCATAGCGCTGTCGTCTTCAACGGGTCGCCCCTGATGCATGTAATGCCTGAGCGTCAGTGAGCGGTCGCCTCTGACATCTGCGCTGTAGATTTGAATATTTGGTTCCCTGTTGCCCAGGTTGTACTGGGCTGCCAGAGATTCGCGCAGATTGCGATAGCCCATTTCATCGTGAATGGCACTGACCTCCAGATAGGATTCACGATCATCGTCGTTAATACAGAACAGGCGCAGGTCACGCATCACTTTAGGTGAGAGATACTGAAGGATAAAACTCTCGTCCTTGAAGTTGCGCATGGCAAAATGCACGGCTTCCAGCCAGTCAGAACCGGCCAGGTCCGGGAACCAGTAGCGGTCTTCTTCCGTCGGGTGTTCGCACATACGGCGTATATCCTGGAAGATGGCAAAACCCAGGGCATAAGGGTTGATGCCGCTGTAACGCTGGTCATCAAAAGCAGGCTGGAACACCACATTCGAATGAGAATGCAGGAACTCCATAATAAAGCCTTCAGTGATCAAACCTTCGTTATACATCTCATGCATCAGGTGGTAATGCCAGAAGGTCGCCCATCCTTCATTCATCACCTGTGTCTGTCGCTGAGGGTAGAAGTACTGGGCAACTTTTCGCACGATGCGGATGACTTCACGTTGCCAGGTTTCCAGTAACGGGGCATTTTTCTCAATAAAGTACAGAATATTTTCTTCAGGGTGCTGCGGGTAGCGGAATTCCTGTGCCTGTTGTTCTGTTTCTTTAATTGGAATGGTGCGCCACAGATCATTCAGATTGCGCTGAATGTACTCCTCACGCTCTTTAGCCAGCGCCTTTTCCTGCTCCGGTGAGATAGGGCGAGGTCGTTCGTATCGGTTTACCCCCTGATTCATCAATGCATGACAGGCGTCCAGTATTTCTTCAACGGCATCCATGCCGTGCTTTTCTTCGCACTGTGCAATGTAATTTTTGGCAAACAGCAGATAATCAATAATGGAATCCGCATCCGTCCACTGGCGGAACAGATAGTTGCCCTTGAAAAACGAATTATGACCATAGCAGGCGTGGGCAATCACCAGTGCCTGCATGGGCATGGTGTTCTCTTCCATCAGGTAGGCGATGCAGGGATTGGAGTTGATAACGATTTCATAAGCCAGCCCCATGTGGCCCCGCTGATAACTCTGCTGATTGCTGAGAAACTGTTTGCCAAAACTCCAGTGGTTGTACATCAGGGGCATGCCAACTGATGCATAGGCATCAATCATCTGTTCGGAACTGATGACTTCGATCTGATTGGGGTAAGTGTCCAGTCGAAATTTGTCTGCCAGGCGGGCAAATTCCCGGTCATACTGTTCCAGTAGCTCAAAGGTCCACTCGGAACCGGTGGAGATAAAGTTCTGTGTGACTGGCTTTTCTTGTGCCACACTTTTTTGTGTTGCCTCTGATTCGAGGATGTCGTTATCAGGCATTCTCGGCCTCCTTCTTCTCGAAGAGCTTGCGGAACACCGGGTAGATGTCCCCATGGCCACGAATTTGTTGCATGGCGAAATGTCCGGGATTCTCCTTCTCAATCACCTTGTATTCATGCCAGAGGTTCTGGTGATGGCGGTCGGTGATTTCCACGTAAGAGTAATACTGGGTTTTGGGTAACAGTTTTTCCTCAATGATCTTCCGGCACTTACTGGAGTCCGCTTCCCAGTTATCCCCGTCAGAAGCCTGGGCAATGTAAATATTCCACTCACTGGGCGAATAACGATCCAGCAGAATTTCATCGGTCAGGCGCAGGGCTGAAGACACCACTGTGCCGCCGGTTTCCCGGGCATAGAAAAAGTCGTGTTCGTTGCACTCCCTGGCTTCGGAATGATGGCGGATAAAGACCACTTCGATTTTTTCGTAATTTCTTTCCAGGAACATATACAGCAACAGAAAGAAGCGTTTGGCGATATCCTTGATTTCCCGGGTCATGGAACCGGAGACGTCCATCACACAGAACATCACAGCTTTGCTGGAGGGCTGCGGCACCTTCATCATGTTGTTGTATTTCAGGTCAAAGTCATCAATAAACGGCAGTCGTTTAAGCTTGCCATTCAGCTCGGTAATGCGTTGCCTGAGTTCTTTGACACGGAACTGATCCGTGTCTGCCGGGCTGACTTCCATTTCCCGCAGTTCACGTTTCAACTGACGAATTTCCCGACGCTCTTTACCGGACAGGGCAATGCGCCGGGCGTGTGCCGCACGCAGTGAGCGTACAACGTTTAACCGGTCCGGTGAGCCGGCCGAGGTAAAGCCTGCCCGCTTGAGTTTGAATTCGGTAATGTCTTTCAGTTCTTTGCGAACCAGGTTAGGCAGCGCCAGGTCTTCAAACAGGTATTCAAGAAATTCATCCCGGTTGATCTGGAAGACAAACTCATCGGTGCCTGAACCACTGTCACTGGCTTCACCGTCACCGGAACCCTTACCGCCTCCACCTTCCGGACGCTGGAAACGGTCGCCGGTGTTGAACTCTTTATTGCCGGGATGAACCTGTTCGTGCTGACCGCCCTGACCATGATGGAAGACGGGTTCACTCAGGTCTTTTCTGGGAATGCTGATATCGCTGCCGCTCTGGACATCAGTAATAGATCGCTGGTCAACGGCGTCCTGCACCGCTTCTTTTACCAGGTTTTTGTAGCGCCTGAGGAAGCGCTGGCGATTGACCGTACTCTTCTTTTTCGCGTTAAGGCGACGGTCGATGATGATGCTCATGGACGCTCTCCTTAGGTACTTTGTTATGGTGCATCCTTTCTGTGAAAGCAGAGGGGTGCTTATTGTTTTGGTGCGTTACTGTAAGGGGGCGGACTCATGCCTTAAAAAGGCATGAGTCGTTCTTTCCATGATTTTTTTATCGGAAAGCGATGCTTTCCGCTCGCTCATGGATGAGGTTACTTACTGAGATTTACGCACTCGAATGTACCATTCGGACAGCAGACGTACTTGCTTCTCGGTATAACCATAATCAACCATGCGGCTGACAAAGTCAGCGTGTTTGCGCTGATCGTCCTGAGAGCCTTTGGCGTTAAAGGAAATAACCGGCAGCAGGTCTTCAGTGTTAGAGAACATCTTCTTCTCAATCACGGTACGCATCTTCTCGTAACTTAACCAGCTTGGGTTCTTGCCATCGTGATTCGCCCGGGCGCGAAGGACGAAGTTAACGACTTCGTTACGGAAGTCTTTCGGGTTGGCGATACCGGCAGGCTTTTCGATCTTTTCCAGTTCGTCGTTCAGGGAAGCCCGGTCCAGAATATGACCGGTATCCGGGTCACGGAACTCCTGATCCTGAATCCAGAAGTCTGCATAGGTGATGTAACGGTCAAAAATATTCTGACCGTACTCGGAATAAGATTCCAGGTAAGCAGTCTGGATTTCCTTGCCCAGAAACTCTACATACTTCGGAGTCATATACTCCTTGATATAACGCATGTAGCGGTCTTGAACTTCTTCGGCATACTGCTGTTGCTCAATCTGTTGCTCCAGGACATACAACAGATGTACGGGGTTAGCGGCGACCTCGGTGGAGTCAAAGTTAAACACCTTGGAGAGAATCTTGAAGGCGAAACGTGTAGACAGACCTTCCATTCCTTCATCAACACCCGCGGCATCTTTGTACTCCTGTAAAGGCTTGGCGTTTGGATCGGTGTCCTTCAGATTTTCACCGTCGTAGACACGCATCTTGGAATAAATGGAAGAGTTTTCCGGTTCCTTGATACGCGACAGCGTGGTGAACTGAGCCAGCATCTTCAGAGTGTCTGGTGCGCAGGGAGCGTCTTTCAGCGAGCTGTGTTCCAGCAGTTTGTCATAAATCCGGATTTCTTCACTGACCCGTGTGCAGTAAGGCACCTTGACGATGTTGACACGGTCAATAAAGGCTTCGTTGGTCTTGTTATTGCGGAAGGACTGCCATTCAGATTCGTTGGAGTGTGCCAGAATAACACCTTCATAAGGAATGGCACCCATACCTTCGGTGCTGTTGTAGTTGCCTTCCTGAGTAGCGGTCAGCAGTGGATGCAGCACTTTAACCGGAGCCTTGAACATTTCCACGAATTCCATAATGCCCTGGTTTGCATTACACAGAGCACCGGAGAAACTGTAGGCGTCCGGATCGTCCTGAGAGAATTCTTCCAGTTGGCGAATATCGACTTTACCGACCAGGCTGGAAATATCCTGATTGTTTTCGTCGCCGGGTTCGGTTTTGGCAACGGCAATCTGGTTCAGACGACTGGGGTAGAGTTTTACAACACGGAATTTAGAAATGTCACCACCGTACTCATGGAGTCGTTTAACCGCCCATGGAGACATGATGTACTTCAGGTAACGACCGGGAATGCCGTACTCTTCGGTCAGGATTCTGCCGTCTTCTTCCGGGTTGAAAAGTCCCAGGGGGGATTCAAACACCGGAGAACCCTTGATGGCGTAGAACGGCACCTGCTCAATCAGTTGCTTGAGCTTTTCTGCCAGTGAAGACTTACCTCCGCCCACCGGACCCAGCAGATAGAGAATCTGCTTCTTCTCTTCCAGTCCCTGGGCAGCGTGCTTGAAGTAGGAAACAATCTGTTCTATGGCTTCTTCCATGCCATAGAACTCCTGAAACGTTGGGTAACGTTTGATGAGTTTATTGGAAAATATCCGGCTGAGTCTCGGGTCCCGGGCAGTGTCGATGACCTCTGGCTCGCCGATGGCTTCCAGCATTCGCTCTGCCGCATTGGCGTAGGCTCCGGGGTCCACCTTACAGAGGTCGAGATATTCCTGGAGGCTCATCTCTTCCTGCTGAGTGGATTCGAACCGTTGCTGATAGTGCTTGAATATAGACATTTTTTTATTGGCTCCCCCGCCTGGCCTCTAGTGAACCTTTCGGCGTACTACTTTTATTTATGCTAGTTATTCTGTGTTGTCAGGGCGCATTTATTACCTCAGGGACCGAACGACAGTGGGTATGTATTTAATCCCTGTATCTCACTTTATAGAGATTGTAGGTACAAATGTCTATAGATTTTACTGGCTATTGTCAGCGGCTTTGATGCAGGGCAGGAAAGGAAAAAAAGGCTGAATACGTTTTCAGTTTTTGAGCAGATCGCTGGTGTTTTTTAAACCCGGGCCTGTTATCAATCAGGCTCAGGTTTATGTTGTGACAGTGCATTAACGGAGCCTGATGCGCCTTTGTCTGAATAGCCTTTATGACCGTTTTCTGATCTTTTTTTTCAGTTTGAAACGGTCGTAATGCCATATCCATAACTCTGGATGGTTTTTGATCACGGCTTCCATTTTGTGTATTAGTCGCTGTAGGTTGTGTTGAACACTGTCGTTGCGATTATCTTTCAGTTCAATGTCAAATCGTTCGAACCAGAGTTGCCATTCACCATTCTCTGCCAGAGTGCAGTAATGGAACAGGATCGGGGTTTTGCTCAGCATAGCGGCATAAATGCCGCTGGCAGGGGCAGAGGTTTCCTGTCCAAAGAAAGTCACCGGCATTTCTTTGGCACGCATGTCGCTGTATAGAAAGACGGCGTATTTCTGTTTAATGGCCTGAAGTACGGCTGTCGGGTTGCCCCGCTGAATAAACTGAATACCTGCGCGTTGCAGGGCAGAGCGTCCCAGACTGTTCAGCCACGGACTTTGTTTGCCAGCACCAATAACGGTTTTAGTGTGAATACCCGCCCGGGTCAGCGCCATGGTTCCCAGGTCGGGAGGTCCTGTATGCAGCGATATGATAATAACGCCCCGGTCTTCAGCAACCGCTTCCTGAACAGTGGTCAGGTCATGCAACTGATAGCTGATGTGCTTTAAACGGGGAAGCGACAGGGCATAGTTAAGGCTGTGCCGGGCGGATGCCCTGGCTATCTGGTGGCTGTGCTGAGGTTCCGTATCAGGCAGTGCCAGCTTGATGGAGGCTCTGGCAATGTGTCCTTTCTGCCGGTCCAGCAACCATGCGCCGAATTGACTCATACCGTTCCAGAACACGTCAGGCAGGTATGAGAGAGCCATAACGGTTCTCTCTGCAGCAACTTCCTTCCAACTTGTAAACATATATTTATATTAATTAGTGGGCATTACTAGAACTAAAAAGTGTAAGATATCCTGACCAGAAGTCATAATTCTGTGAAACAATAACGGCGTAATAAATGATAACCCCTGTGAAAAGACAAAGGTTATAAAAAAACGTCTTTAGCCGATAATAGACTGATTAAGCTGAATTTTTTGAACTTCCCGGCTTATCTCAAGTTCACTGTTGTGTACATTGATACGGTTCCCGGTCGTGGATAAGCCAGTCAGGATGGTTGCATGGTATTTTTGTCTTATTTGATTTTGGGGGCGTTGGCAGGCACGCTGGCTGGCCTGTTTGGTATTGGTGGTGGGCTTATTATTGTACCGGTTCTGGTTTTCAGCTTTGAAATCCAGGGGCTTCCATCCGAAATTCTGACTCACCTGGCAGTGGGTACTTCACTGGCGACCATCGTTGTAACATCCCTCAGTTCGATTCGTGCGCACCATGCCAAAGGTTCTGTGCGCTGGTCGATTTTTCTTCTGATGGCCATCGGTATTCTGCTGGGTGCCTGGTTTGGGGTTTATACCGCCATCCAGATGTCCGGTGCCGTGTTGCAGAAGACGATCGGCATTTTCGCCATCCTCATTGCCATCAAAATGTGGATAGGCTTCAAAGCCAGAGATGGCAGTCATATTCCATCGCGCCCCACCTTTGTCAGCGCCGGTATTTTTATTGGCTGGGCTTCCAGTATCTTCGGGATTGGCGGAGGTACGCTGTCTGTTCCTTTTCTGCGTAAATGCAATCTTCAGATGCCTGAGGCGGTTGGAACCTCAGCGGCCTGTGGTTTACCCATTGCCCTGATGGGGGCGCTGGCCAATATGTTTATGGGGCAGGGTAACGACCAGCTCCCGGCAATGACAACGGGGTATGTCTATTGGCCTGCATTTCTGGGCATTGTGCTGACCAGCATGTTGTTTGCCCGTTATGGTGCCAGACTGGCGCATCATCTGTCGGCAGAGGTTCTGCAAAAGTTGTTTGCTGTTTTTCTTTTGCTGGTAGGGACAGAGTTTCTGATTCTTTGAGGCAGATATACTTGGTATCCGGTATTCTGTAAGCTTTCGCTTTTTTTAACCTCCAATCAGAGAACTGGAATCGCCCGTGATCCCCTACCCAGATATCGACCCCGTCCTGTTCAGTCTTGGTCCGTTAAGCATTCGCTGGTATGGACTTATGTACCTTGTTGGTTTTGCCGGAGCCTGGTGGCTGGGCATTTATCGTGCCAGAAAGTCTAATGGTCTGTGGAGTGAAGAGCAGATTGGTGATCTGGTGTTCTATGGCGCAGTGGGCGTAATTCTTGGTGGGCGCTTTGGTTATGTGGTGTTTTACAATTTTGACCACTTCCTGAGAGACCCTGCCTGGCTGTTCCGGGTATGGGAAGGCGGCATGGCTTTTCACGGTGGTCTGCTGGGGGTACTGCTGGCCATGTATCTGTTTGGCAGAAAGCAGGGCAAGAGCTTTTTCCAGATGACCGACTTTATCGCTCCCATGGTGCCTTTAGGCCTTGGTGCCGGACGCATCGGCAACTTTATAGGTGGTGAACTCTGGGGGCGTGTGAGTGATGTGCCATGGGCCATGGTATTTCCTACCGATCCGTCCCAGCTGCCAAGGCACCCGTCCCAGCTGTACCAGTTTTTCATCGAAGGTGTTGTACTGTTCTCTGTACTCTGGTGGTTTTCATCCAAACCCCGGCCCAGAATGGCAGTGTCGGGTCTGTTCCTGATTATCTACGGTCTTGGACGCTTTATGGTTGAATTTGTGCGTCAACCGGATGAGCAGCTCGGTTTTATTGCGTTTGACTGGCTGACAATGGGGCAGTTGCTATCTACCCCAATGATCATTCTGGGTGTAGCATTTATGGTTATTGGTTATTCTAAATACCCTCTGGTAAATGGTCAGAACCAAGACGACCTGACCTGGCTAAAACAGCACCCAGCGGCTAAAAACGGACTGAAGAAATGAAACAGTATCTGGACCTTCTGCGTCATGTTAAAGAACATGGCACGTTCAAATCGGATCGTACCGGCACCGGCACCTACAGTGTATTCGGATACCAGATGCGTTTTAATCTGGCGGATGGTTTTCCACTGGTCACCACCAAGAAATGTCACCTGCGCTCCATTATTCATGAGTTGCTGTGGTTTTTGAAAGGCGACACCAATATTGGTTACCTGAAAGAAAACGGTGTTCGCATCTGGGACGAATGGGCAACGGAAACCGGTGACCTGGGTCCTGTATACGGCAAACAGTGGCGCAGCTGGGAAGGCCCGAACGGTGAAGTGGTGGATCAGATTCAGTGGTTGCTGGATGAGATCAAAAAGAACCCGGACTCCCGCCGCCTGGTGATCAGCGCCTGGAACCCAACGGTTCTGCCGGATGTGAAACATTCACCGAAGGAAAATGCCGCCATGGGCAAGCAGGCACTGCCACCCTGTCACTGTCTGTTCCAGTTCTATGTGCTGGATGGCAAATTGTCCTGTCAGCTCTATCAGCGCAGTGCCGATATTTTTCTGGGCGTGCCATTTAACATTGCATCCTATGCGTTGCTGACGATGATGATTGCTCAGGTGTGTGGGCTGGAACTGGGTGAGTTTGTACACACCTTTGGCGATGCGCATATCTACTCTAACCATCTGGAACAGGTTGATGAGCAGCTGTCCCGTGAGCCTCTGCCATTGCCAACCATGAAGCTGAACCCGATGGTAAAGGATCTGTTTGAATTCACCATTGATGATATTGAGCTGGTGGATTATCAGGCGCATCCGCATATTAAGGCAGTTGTTGCGGTATAAACGTATAAACAGCTTCGGTATAACCGCTCAACACCGGGCTTAACAGGCTTTCAGGCCCGGTGTCACTCGATTCAGGTGGCGGACAGGATAGTTAGCCACCCTGACCATTCAGTTATTTTCCTGATCATATATGAAATTTGCTGGCCATTTTGTTGTCCATCTTTTATTCGATTCAAAAGGAAAATACAGGGTCGGTTATGCAAATTTCCGGTACAGAGAGTCCACCGTGTTCCGTTAGTGAGGTGGCTGCTTACAGTCAGGGTCAAAATGAAGGGCATGAAAGTAGCGTTGCTTTTGGTAAGGAAGTCCGCGCCCTGCTGACTGGTCCGCCTGTAGAGAATTGCGGTACAAAAGAGCATTCAGAGCCCTCTCAATTTCAAACGAAGGTCTTGCCTCCTCGTATTCCAGTCCATACATTCATACAAAATGCTAAGGATCAGAAGCGCATTGATGCAGGTTTAGAAATTCGGAGCCTGCTGGACAGATCACACACTCCGCTTACCCGAAGCCAGACAAAGCCTCCATCTGGAGATGCCCCGGTCAAAGTAGAGCTGCCCGACAGTACGGAAGACTCTTCCATTTCAAAAGCCCCGTTTGTATCCGTCAGAGGCTCAGAGATTGACGGCAAAGGTGCGTTTGCAGATAAAAGCTTTGCGGCTGGTGAAAAGGTGGGTGAATATACGGGGAAGATAGTACTCTCACATTTTTGTAAACCACACCCTGAACATTTTTATGTTGTTGAAATTGAAGAAGAAGACCTTGAACGAGACAATATTGATGAAAAAATTCAATATCTGAACAATGATACGTTCGTCGTATGGTCTGGCGTTGACCTTAAAGGCACACCCATGGAGTTCGGTATCAATGGCACTTCAACGATAAGGTATTTAAACCATTCTAAAGAACCCAATGTGGAGTTAAAGATAGATTTCAAGGGTTCTGAAGCAACCTGGTCAGAAAAAGATAAAATAAAAGTCAACGTCATGGCCATCCGCAATATAAACAGTGGAGAGGAGTTATGCTTTGATTACCTGTATGGGAATAAAAAAAGAATAAATTTCAAAAAAAATCTCGTTATGGATGTTGATGATTTTAAAGGAGCAAGACATACCATCGAATCTATATTGCCCGTCGCTATTTTTGGTAAAAAAGGCTATGTCATTGAACAGGGGGAAAAGCGTAAACTCTGTATTGATCAAGGACCCATAGAAAGTATCATTAAAAGAATACGGCAAACCGAAAAGGTTGCTGAAAAAGCCGGAGTATCAATCGATGTCCTCAATGCTACTACGAGAAAATCTTTCCATAGAAGCATGTCCGAAGATAAATGGAACCGTTACGGTGATTTCTGGAATTACATCAGCTCTGATGGGGACAGGGAGCTGGATAACGAAAATGAACAGATCCTGAAAGAGCTGATCGATGACCTCAATAATGAGGGCGAGGAGCAGGAATACCGGTTGAAACTTCTGCATACCACAGAGTACTTCTGGGTTGTGGACAATATGGTGGGTGACTGGAAAACCCGTATCAAACCAAAAACGCAGGCGATAAGAAATACAGCGACAGCCGCAGGTGTTACTGAAAACCTTCTGAAGGCAGAAAAATTATCGGACTTTCATGACGAAAAGGAACTCTCTGATAAAGTCTGGCGACTTTGTGCAAATCAGTGGAACCGTCTTGTCGATGAGGGTCAAGGCCTGACTGATTGTGATCGTAAGGCACTAAAAGAAATACGGGAGCTTGTTTCAGAACACAGTAAACTGAGTAGAGCGCTGAAAAATAAACTCAGGCATACAACCAATGTCTTATGGGCAGAAGCAGGCTACTCAGTGGACTGGCAGCTTTATGCTTCCAGCATTGAACCCCGGACTGCTGTGAGCCGCAAGAAAAGCCGTAAGAAGAAAAGAACGTGAGACGAGGTGGGCATCATGCCCACCTCACCGACAGTCTGTTTTGACTACCAGTCTATTTTAACTATCGACCTGCGCTTCAGGCTTTTTCTGCAATATTGATGATTACATTGCGCAGCAGTTCCAGACGCTTGGCAATGGAGCCCAGCACCATGAATTCATTGCGGCTGTGCATTGCACCACCAATAGGTCCCAGACCGTCAACGGTAGGAACGCCCAGAGAGCCGGTCAGGTTAGCGTCAGAACCGCCACCAACGGCCTGCCAGGTGATAGGCAGATCGATGTCTTTACCGGTTTCTTCGATCAGGGCCATCAGCTTTTCAGAGTCTTCGTTTGGCGTGAACGCAGGCTTGTAAGCTTTGCGGATCAGGTTGATGCTGATGCCTTCCAGAGACGGGTTAGCGACCATGTCGGCAATCTTCTGTTCCAGGGCAGCGTAAGCGTCGTTGTCCCAGAAACGGATGTCCAGATCGGTAGAAGCAAAGTCAGGCACGACGTTGCTGCCAGTACCACCTTTGACCGTACCAAAGTTCAATGTGGTGCCGGTTTCGAAATTGGTTTCCGGGTTCAGGGTGCTGATCCAGTGCGCCAGTTCAGTGATGGCGGAAACACCTTTCTCAGGCTCATTACCAGCGTGTGCTGCCTTACCGTTGAACTCGATAACGTAGTGAGCCATACCTTTACGGGCTTTAACCAGAGAACCGTCGGCACGGGCTGCCTCGGCCACCAGAACGCACTTGCTCTTTTTAGCGACAGCCTTGAGCCACTCACCGGAGAAAGTAGAACCTGTCTCTTCATCCGGGTTCATAACGACAGCAATGTTCAGGCGATCCATAACATCTTCCGGCAGGGAGCTTACCGCCAGGAATATGTTCAGCAGACCGGATTTCATGTCGGCGCAGCCAGGACCATAGGCTTTTTCATCGTCATGGGTCAGGGACCATTCAGCCACAGTGCCTTCAGGGAAAACGGTATCCATGTGACCAATCAGCATGATGTCAAACTGCTCAGCTTCTGGCTTATTGGTGACCAGCAGACCCGGACCTACCTGTTCGCCAAAGTCTTCGCGAGTTACCTGCCAGCCGATGTTTTCATACTTTTCAGTCATCATGTCAGCGATTCTGGCAACACCTGCAGGCGTGTTAGTACCGCAGTCAATGTTAACCAGTGGCTTCAGTTCTTCGAGATAGGCTTCGAGCTTGAATTCTTTAGAAGTCATTCGGGTTTTAGCCCCTTATGGGAATGAGTAACATGTGAAGGGTAATGAATTGCTGACTGTATACTTTTTGATCTAAGTCAAAAAATAGTGAGTAAACCTGAAAGATAAGTAGAATTGCGAAGAAAACAGAAAGCAATATAGGAACTCTCCAGTATGAAGCTCTATTCAAGAACGCAGGGGCAAGGGATTAATCTGCTCAGCGTCCATGGTTTGTTCGGCTCTCAGGAGAATCTGGGTGCTATAAACCGAAGGCTGGCAGAGTCTTTTTACGTACACGGGGTGGATGTTCGCAATCATGGTCGTTCGCCTCACCAGACATCAATGCAGTATTCAGATATGGCCGCAGACCTGATTGAGTACATGGACGAACAGGGGATTGAACAGGCGCACCTGCTTGGACATTCCATGGGAGGGAAAGTGGTTATGGAAACGGCTTTGCAGTATCCCGACCGGGTTAACAGGGTTGCAGTGCTCGATATTGCGCCTGTGACCTATACCGTGCGTCGACATGACGATGTGTTTGCCGGGCTGAAAGCGGTTAATCTCAACACACTGGAAAAGCGAAGCGATGCCGATGCTGTACTGGCAAACTACATATCTGAGGCTGCGATACGTCAGTTTCTATTAAAGAACCTGTTCAAAAAGGCAGATGGTGGCTTTGGCTGGAGAATGAACCTGGAAACAATTGAACAGTCCTATCAGTCAATCCTGTCAGGGCAGCAGGCAGGCAAGCCTTTCCCGGGGGAGGTACTGTTTCTGAAAGGCAGTGACTCCGATTATATTCTGCCAGAGCATCGCAGCGAGGTACTTAAACTTTTTCCCGGGGCCAGCCTGCGAAGCATTCACGGAACCGGCCACTGGTTGCATGCTGAAAAGCCTGATCTGGTCGCAAACGCCCTGATCCGCTTTTTCAACCGTGACCATTATGAATGAAAGCATTGAATAGTAAGAAGCCGCCCGGTTCGGCGGCTTTCTTCTGATCGTATTTTGATCAGGTTAATGCAGGGTTTCGTCATTCAATTCATCGGAATCATCAAATTTGTCAAAATCCTCATAGCTGCTCACTGTGTTTTGATGCAGCTGCTGGTTTTCCCAGTATTCATCGATACCCCGGCGGATGGATTTTGACTTTCTTTTCTTACAGCGATCTTTAACGGACTGAGCTTTTCGGACTTCCTGACCGCCATCCCAGTAGATTTGATCCTGGTCGTCGTACTGCATTGACCTAACCCTGGACATAAAGACTCCTTTCTCTACTACTTCAGGAACAACGCAACAGGATTGAGTGGCTTTTATTAGCTGACAATCCCACTGCTCCTATTAATAAATCTAGGAAAGCAGCGGGCATCGTTAATAAGAAAAGCTTATATGAAACAGCGGTTTCAATAGCCTGACGAGGTAAGGTCCGGAGATTGGGTACATTCAGGCAGTCGGATAACCTGAGAATTCAGGGTCCCGTCTGGCAGCAGGTCGATGACACGATAGCCTGGCGCCTGGCTGTCGAGGCAGAAATCATGAGATTCAGGCTTGAACTGAACAGCGGTTGAGGGTGCTGAGAGTACCTGAACAGGGCCTTGCTGCCATTCCTGTACCTGATGAATGTGGCCGTTAATCACCACTTTGACATTCGGGTGTGGGTTAATCCGTTCCCAGAATGCCTCGCTGTTCTGAAGGTTTATCTTGTCCAGCCACGGACTGTTGATGGTGTAAGCAGGATGATGAAAAGCAATCAGGGTGTGATGATCCGAATACCGACTCAACTGCTGTTCCATATAGCCCAGTTCTGAATCGGACAAAAGGCCGGGAATTCCATCATCCAGATGAGAGTCCAGCAGTAACAGCTGCCAGTTTCCCCTTATAATGGATTTTTGCATGGCAGTCGGAGAGACTTCCTGCATCAGGGCGGTGATGTCGTGGTTGCCAGCCAGCCAGTAATAGGGAATTTCCAGGGTGTCGAGTTGTTGTTGTATCCATTGATAGGACGCTTTACTGTCATCCTGGCTCAGGTCGCCAGTGACCACGATCAGGTCGATGCTGTTCAGGCGCTGTTCAATATCATCCAGAATACCACGCAGGCTCGCGCGGGTATCGACTCCCATCAAACGACCTTCTGTATTGCCAAACACATGACAATCAGAAATCTGGACAACTCGGATTTTGCTCATTCTTTCGCTCAGGAAGGGCAGGTTTAAAGATGCTTCAGTGTATCAGGTTTGCAGGTCAGTGAGCGTGAAACAGACCACGGATCAAACGATTCCGTAATGAACATGACCACCGCTGAAACAGAAGTTCAACCAGTCTGACAGAAAAAGATTCAGCTGTTCTTTTTCATCGGGCAGCAGCATTTTGTCATTGGGGTAGGTGTAGACAGGTTCAAAATAACGAATTTTTTGTACGCTGGTCACTTCTGCCATGGCGGCATCGTGATAAAGGCGAACCTGCATGGTCGGCAGGGCTAACCACTGGCTCCAGTCTGCTTCGAACGTGATGCGAAGCGTTGTCGTATACCGGGCGCGGTTCTGTACATGAAAATGCATCTTTCCCTGATGTACAGAGTGACTGACCAGTAATGTGTATTCATCCTGCTGGTCCAGGTTGGGCAACAGCTTCAGCAGTTTGTGATAGTTGCTTTCACAAATGCAGTGTTGCCGGATCAGGTTGACCTTATAAGAAGGTTTGTTCAGGGATCGGTTCATAACCCCAAGAATAGTCGAACCTGGGTTCTGGCTCTATGACGCAGAAATCCTGCCAACTTTGTTCTTACATCTTTTTCTGATCATTATTGCTAACGATGAAATGGAGTAGAGTACCCACGCTGTTGATTTCAAATAAGGGTTATTTAGGAAGTGTCGTTTATTAGGCAGGCTGAAATTATTTTTATAATAAACTGCATTAGCAGCCAATGTGTTTACCTCGAAGTATCCTGATGAATGCTCTTAAAGCGAGGTAAAATACTGTAAATTGCCAGAATTTAACTTGAGCATCTGATCCACACCATCCATTATATGCCTGCTCTCGGCCCCACATTTATTCAAGGAATTGGAGACAATGCCCAAACTTTCCCCTAATGGTTTTCTGCTGGCGGCCCTGGCTGGCGCCATTTTGAATGTTCAGGCCGCAGAAACCGAATACAACTTGCTGGATGTCTATAACCTGGCACAAAAAAACGATGCTCAGCTGGCTGCTGCTCACTATGATATGCAGGCAATACAGGAGCAGAAAACCCAGAGTCGTGCCACTCTGCTGCCCAGTCTGACTCTGTCGGCTAACACCCAGTACACTCAGGGCAACTCTGAAGTCAGTGGTGGTAAAGATCTGGAAAACAATGGCAACAGCCATGGCTGGGGTGCGACCCTGAATCAGCCATTGTTCCGTATGGCAAACTGGTACGGTTATGATCAGGCGAAAAGCATCAGCGCGCAGGCTGAGCTGCGTTTTTCTGCCGAAGAGCAGTCGCTGATTCTGCGAACTTCTGAAGCGTATTTTAATGTTCTGCGTGCTGAGGACAGCCTGATTTCTGCCAAGGCGGAAGAAAAAGCGGTTAAACAGCAGCTGGATCAGGCACGTGAGCGCTACAATGTGGGTCTGATTGCTGAAACTGATGTGCTGGAAGCTCAGGCTGGCTATGATGCAGCACGTGTTGCCCGTATTCTGGGAGAGAATCAGGTGAGTGTCAGCTATGAAGCGCTGCGCACCATCACCAACCACGACATCACCCAGATCGGCTCTTTGCAAAAAGCCATGCCGGTTAACCATCCGGTACCAGCCAGTGCTGACGACTGGGTAAACAGCGCGGTGTCGGGGAACCTGAGCCTTCAGGTCGCCCGTGAAGGTCTGGAAGCTTCTCAAAAGAACATCAAGGTTCAGAAAGCTGGTCATGCTCCAACTGTTGATGCATTTGCCCGCTACAACTACAACTCTGATCATCTTTCTAAGAATCGACCGGGGGAACACGGCGGTTTAACTACAGGTAAGGGAGACTCCACAGTTGTAGGCCTTCAGTTCAACATGGAACTGTTTGGTGGCGGTGCAACCTCTTCCAGAGTTCGTCAGGCCACTTACCAGATGGAATCTGTCCAGCAGAATTTCGACAAAAGCCTGCGTGAAACCAGCTCCAGCACCCGCAACCTGTTCCGTACTGTGAACTCCGATGTGGATCGTGTAGACGCTCGCTGTCAGGGTATTGTTTCCTCTGAAAGTGCGTTGAATGCGGTTCAGAGTGGTTATGAAGTGGGTACACGTAACATTACTGACGTACTGGATGCACAGAAAAATCTGTTCAGTGCCGAACGTGACTACCTGAATGCCCGTTACGATTACATCGTCAACACCATGAGACTGAAACAGGTAGCAGGTACTCTCAGCCCAACCGATCTGCAGGAGCTGAACCAGTGGATCGTTAGTGGCGGAACGACTGAAGATATGTCGATTCCAGCTCAGTGTCGTGCCAACTAAACCGTTGAGCTGACAGACCTGTTTGTTTATTGATAAGCCCTCTTAACGAGGGCTTATTTCATTGTGAATCGCCACCGGACCAGTTCTTACTATTCAGAAGACATCAGTCTGTTCAGCCAGGGGGCCGTCATGAACATCATCAGGGCAACGATGGCAACCACTATTCCCATGGTTTCAAAGAATTTGCTGTAGACCGGCAGAGTACCCAGTGCAGTTGTCGCTTCATCTGTTTCAACGGCAGTGAAACCTGCTACATAGCCCGCTATGACAGAAGCGGCTGAAGATGTCAGGAACCAGACTCCCATTATCAGGCCGTGTATACGCTGTGGAACCAGCTGCGCAACCATGGCAAGTCCGAGGCCACTGATCAGCAGTTCACCCAGAGCCTGGGCCAGATAAACAACCACAATCCAGGCAGGAGCGACCAGTCCCACATCACTGGCAAACCGGGCCGCCAGAGGAATCACTAAAAAGCTTACAGACGTTAATGCCATGCCAGCAGCAAATTTGACCGGCATACTTATGGTTTTGCCGATTGCACTATTGCGGTTATAGAAGTAAGCCAACACCGGGCTGGCGACCATGATCCAGAGTGGATTCAGGGATTGAAACGATACAGGGTTGATTGTAAAACCAAAGATCACGTTCTCAACATTATTAATGGCGAAGAAGTTCAGGGAGGTGGGCATCTGGTAGTACATTACCCAGAAAATGATGGCTTCCAGCATCAGTACAAGAGCAACGATCATCTTGCTACGCTCAACACCGCCAGAAGCCAGAATTTCCTTGATGAAGGCCAGCATGACGACGCCCCCCACTACTGCCAGCAGAACATTGGCAATCATAAGGTGTTTCAGGATAAAAGCACTGACAAGACAGGTAGTGACTATGCCAGTAAATACCATCGTCAGCTTTCGGAAAGACACCGGCCTGAAATCAGGTTCTGAACCATAATCCGCTATCCAGTGACGAACCATAAAGAAGTTGGCCAGAGCCACGAGCATACCCGCCACGCTGACCATGAAGGCGACTCCCCAGCCAAAATAATCGGCTACATAAGGGACGCCCAGTATTGAAATAAACGAGCCAATGTTGATGGCCATGTAATACATGGTGAAAGCACCATCCAGGCGGTTGTCCCCCTCTTGATAACACTTAGCCAGTAGGCTGGAAGGATTCGCCTTGAACAGGCCATTACCAGCGGCAACCGTACCGAGAGCCAGGTAAACCATCTCGATGTTCTTCCCGGCGACAGCCATAATGAAATAGCCGACCATTAGCACCACAGCTCCGATAACAATGGTTCGTTTGGTGCCAAGAACCTTGTCTCCGAGAAAACCACCAATGGATACCAGTCCATACATCAGAGCGTTGAAGGCACCAAAAATAATAAACGTTTGAAACTCCGGAACACCCAGTTCACGAACCAGATAAACGGTCAGAATTGCCTGAAGTCCATAGAAGCCAAAACGTTCCCATAGCTCAAGAGAGAAGATCAGATAAAACGCTCTGGGCTGCTTCAGTACGTTGAGAGTTTGTGACATCGGTGGTCTGCGATAGTTAATGGCTGCTTTCCCGGGGGCCTGTCTGAAATTCCAGAGCTGGCTAACTCCTCAAGACAAATCGTAGAGATAAATCGTCAGGAAGCTGACTTTCAAAGTGGCATAGAATGATGAAAATGCCAGCCTGCTAATGGTCAGCTTAATGAAATAAGCAAAAGCACCTGACGCTCATTTTTACAGGGAGTTACTCTATCTCACTATGCCTCACGCTCTCAGGCTTTCTGCCGCCTGGTCTTTAGGGTACTCTTGCCTGCACTGATTCTGATTCCAGTTAACCCGTTCCGTTTGTGGAGCACTGGCTACAATAAAGGCCGGACTGTCTACCAGGGAAAACGTATGATTATCAAACCAAAGATTCGCGGCTTTATCTGCACAACCACGCATCCAGCGGGTTGTGAGAAAAATGTACGAGACCAGATTAAGTTCGTTAAATCCCAGCCAGCCCTTGAAGAGGGGCCAAAGCGTGTGCTGGTGGTCGGCTCTTCCAGTGGTTACGGTCTGGCTTCCCGTATTTCTGCAGCCTTTGGCAGTGACGCAGCCACCATCGGCGTATTCTTTGAAAAGCCGGGAACCGAGCGCAAGCCGGGTACGGCGGGCTGGTATAACTCTGCCGCTTTTGAAAAAGTGGCTCATGAAGCCGGTCTCTACGCTAAAAGCATTAATGGCGATGCGTTTTCCCACGCCGCTAAACAGAAGGCCATTGACCTGATCAAAGAAGATCTGGGACAGATTGATATGGTCGTTTACTCGCTGGCCTCTCCGGTCCGCAAGCTGCCCGACAGCGGAGAAGTGATTCGTTCTGCCCTGAAACCAATGGGGCAGACTTACACGGCCACCGCAGTCGATACCAACAAGGACACACTGTTCGAAGCCAGTGTTGAACCTGCGACCGAACAGGAAGTAAAAGACACAGTAACGGTTATGGGCGGAGAAGACTGGGAACTGTGGATAAATGTCCTGGCGGAAGCTGGCGTTCTGGCTGAAGGTTGCCGAACCGTGGCTTACAGTTACATCGGTACCGAGATTACCTGGCCAATTTACTGGCACGGTGCGCTGGGTCAGGCGAAGATGGATCTGGATCGTGCAGCGAACGCCCTGAACGACAAGCTGGCTGCGATTAACGGTGGTGCTAATGTTGCGGTTCTGAAGAGTGTTATCACTCAGGCATCTTCTGCCATTCCGGTGATGCCTCTGTACATTGCCATGGTGTTCAAGAAGATGCGTGAAGAAGGCGTGCATGAAGGTTGTATCGAACAGGTATGGCGCATGATGTCTGACCGTCTGTATCGTGCCGATGGCAAAGTACCGACGGATGAAGAAAATCGCCTGCGTCTGGATGACTGGGAACTGCGCGAAGATATTCAGCAGCACTGCAAAGACCTGTGGCCACAGCTGACCAATGAGAACCTGTCTGAGCTGACCGACTATCTGCAGTACAAGGAAGAGTTCCTGAGTTTGTTTGGTTTTGGTCTGGAAGGCATTGATTATGAAGCGGATGTGAATCCGGCTGTTGAGTTTAATGTGATGACTCTTGAATGACAGTATTAGCCTGAAGTGTTAATTTGAAGCCCCTGCCCGGGGCTTCTTCAGTTGAAAACCATTAAAACCATCAAACTAAGATAAATCGTTTACTATTTTAAGCGGCGGCATTTTCATCCGCTGAGTTTTTAGCTACTGTTAATTAAAAAATAATAAACCAAAGGATCTAATATGTTCTTTAAATGGCTGCTAGCAACAGTAGTGTTGATCGTGAGCATTAATGGTCGGGCGGAAACCAGTTGTAATGTTGAACCTGGTATTTATGTTTCCAGCGCTGATGGACGCATGCCTGAAAACGCAGATCTGTTATTTAATCCTCAGAATTACAGCGACGACCTGCTACTGGATTTGAAAGGTAGGTTGATGCTTACTGTTGATGAGAAAAAGCAAATGTCGATGGCAGGTTTTGTACAGAAAAGGGCTGCTCTTCTCTACAAACTGCCAATTATTGGAAGGTTTGCCGCTTATCCTGAAATCGAAAAGGTTGAGTTTTCACAGTTGCAGTCTGTTTGTACTGGCAATCTGGTCGTGCTTAGCTGGTTGGGTGGTGAGGGAGAAAATCGCTTCTCATTCAGCGGTATACTGCAGGTTTTTTTTGATAATAGAACAAACTCAGTATTTTCAACGTTACCCAGCCTGTTTAACTTCAGTGTTCTTTTCGGCTCTGGAGAAGTAAGTAAACAACTGCACTTAAAAAAGTTAGACATACCCTTTGAAGCTGATTTACCAGAGCCAGATGAATGTTTAATTCCCGATGGAGTTTATGAAGGAATGCAGAGCAGTGATTTAATCGAGATTGAGATTGATAACAGTAATATAGACCTGACATTGCAAAAACAGGGTGTTATTTATAATGATCCTCCGGTAGTTCCGAAACGTGTTTTGTATGATTGTCAGGGAACACGTCTGGTTGTTATTTATATGAATAATGAAGACAGGAACATGGTCTTTGCCGGAGAGTGGGACGGGAACAAAAAAATTATAGAAAGTATGCAGCGTATCGAAACATTGGTTAAAGGGCAAAGCCTTAACGTGACTTTAACGCCAGCGCAATAGTGGGATGAGTATTAATTGTTCAGTTACTTTATATTCAGCCCATGCCTATACAAGGGCTGAATATAAACAGTTCGTGTTTATTAATTGATATTCCCCGTCACCCGTACACGACGACTTCCACTTTCTTTCAGCGGTTCACTTGCCCTGCGCCTGTCTTCCAGCTGTTTATCGATCACGTTTTTAAAAGCAATCAAAAAGCCCATAAAAACAAAGGCTCCCGGCGGCAGAATGGCAAACAGGAATTGCTTGTAGTTGGGGAAAACAACCAGTGTCCAGTTTTCAGCGACAGGGCCAAACAGCAGGTCCATGCCCGAGAACAGGGTTCCCTGACCCATCAGCTCACGCATGGCACCCAGCAATACCAGAACCGCTGCAAAGCCGGTACCCATCATCAAACCATCAAGGGCGGCAGGCAGTACAGGGTTTTTAGAAGCGTAGGCATCGGCGCGGCCAAGGATAATACAGTTGGTCACGATCAGCGGAATAAAAATACCCAGAATGCGATACAGCTCGTAGGTGTAAGCCTGCATCAGCAGTTCTATACAGGTCGTCAGCGAGGCAATGACCATCACAAACACAGGCAGACGAATAGCGTCGGTGACCTGATGACGAATCAGGGACACGACAATGTTCGACCCCATCACTACCATCATGGTGGCAAGACCCAGTCCAAGGGCATTCACCACACTGTTTGAAACGCCCAGCAACGGGCAGAGACCCAGCAACTGTACCAGTGCCGGGTTGTTTTTCCACAGACCATTCAGAGCAATTCTGGATGCAGAATCATTAGCCATTGTCTTGCTCCTCTTTAGCATCCTGACTGTCTTGCATTGCCTGAGCACCCTGTTTGAACAAAGCTTCTTTATGCCCGGCAAAATAGTTCAATGTGCGATAGACCGATGCCACCACTGCGCGTGGTGTCACGGTTGCCCCGGCAAACTGGTCAAAGTCTCCGCCGTCCTTGCGGACCGCCCAGCGGGCGGGTTTGGGGTTATCCAGAGATTTACCGGTAAAACCCAGAATCCAGTCGGTGACATTGGTATTGATTTTATCGCCCAGTCCCGGTGTTTCCTTGTGGTTAACTGCCCTTACGCCTGCCAGAGTACCATCGGCATAAATGCCGACCAGCAGCTCAATACGGCCGGAATAACCGTCCGGAGCCGTAGCAGGAAGAATCACCGCAACAGGCTGGTTGCCACGAAAGGCGACATAGGCTTTCTTTTCGGTGGCATTGGCCAGCAACGGTTCCGGCTTTAGGCTGATGCGGGTATCCAGCAGAGAGTTGTCGTGGGTGTTCAGTGGCAGAATCTCTGTCAGAGCCCGGGCCTCAAACGCACGAATCTGATCGGCAATACGATCTTCGGTGAACACATAGGTGCTGGAGATCAGTCCGACGGTTAAAATGGCAAACAGCCCCAGTCCAAGACTGTTGCGGGCAATGCTTTTTACCAGTGTCTGTTTTGTAGATGTAGCTTTACTCATAACCATCAATCCGTCTTAGGCAGTCCCTTGTTAGCCTTTTTATGACCGTAGGTACGAGGCTGGGTGTAATAATCAATGGTGGGCGCAGCCATATTCATCAGCAGTGTGGCAAAGGCGACACCGTCAGGATATCCACCCCAGACACGAATCACATAAGCCAGTACACCAATCAGTGCGCCAAAGATCAGCCGGCCTTTCGTGCTGGTGGCACTGCTCACCGGGTCGGTAATAATAAAGAATGCGCCCAGCATGGTGGCACCACTGAACAGATGGAACAGTGGTGAACCATTGCTGCCGGAACCAATGCCGCCCCAGAACAGGGTCGCCATAACGGTCATGGCTGCCAGCATGCCCACAGGGGCATGCCAGGTGAAGACTTTCTTATACAGCAGGAACAGCCCGCCCAGCAGGTAGGCCATGTTCACCCATAGCCAGCCTTTGCCGGCAATGGTTCCCAAAGCATCATTTGTTTCACGCAGCTCTGCCATGGTCAGGGTGCTGTTTTCACGCACAATGTCCAGCGGCGTCGCCATACTGATGGCGTCCAGCTGAACACCCTGTCCGAAGATCGGGAAAATCGTGTTAAAGGCATCGGCAAAGCTGCCAACATAGCCTTCCAGACCGTTGGGTGCCAGCCACTGGGTCATCTCCTGTGGAAAGGAAATCAACAGCAGCACGTAACCGAGCATGGCAGGATTGAACGGGTTGTTACCCAGTCCGCCGTACAGTTGCTTGCCAATAATAATGGCAAAGGATACGCCGGTCAGGGTCAGCCACCAGGGCGCAAAGGGCGGCAGGGCCAGTGCCATCAGAACCGCAGTAACGATGGCGCTGCCGTCGGACAGGAAAAAGCCCGGAGGACGATTTCGCATCTTCAGAATCAGCGCTTCCGCCCCCAGTGCGATCAGGGAACACCAGACCAGATTGATCAATGCACCCCAGCCAAAGAACCAGGTCTGTGCCAGAATGCCGGGAATCGCTGCCATCAGAAGCAGCTTCATTACTTGCTGTGTGCTGTTCGGGCCACGAGCATGTGGGGATGTCTGTCGAACCAGAGTCATCTTGTTTACCAGATAGTAAGCGGGCTGTGGGTGAGCCAGACTCAACCCACGACAGCCGTTTTATACATGTGCTTCAAGCGCTTTCTGAGCGGCTTCTGCTTTCTTTTGAGCAGCATTTAAAGCCGCTTCCAGCTCGGGCGTAACAGAATCAGCCTGATCCATTGCCCGTTGTGCTTTTTTCAGGGCGGCTTTTGCCATGGCGCTTTCGATTTTCAGCTTTTTGGCTTCATCCGTCTGTGCCGGTTTTACCGCTTTGGGTTTGTCAGTCTGACTTGCGAGTTGGGTAGAAGGCTGAGTAGAAGGCTGTGCAGCAGAAGCCTGAATAAGCTGTTCCAGTTTCGCACGACATTCGTCAACGGTTTCCTGAAGCGCCCGGGTTTCAGCGCTGTTTTCTTCCAGCGCTTTTGCCAGAGCACGTTCAGCTTTCTTCAGGGCAGCCTTTGCCATTGCCTGCTCAATCTTCAGCTTTTTGTCTTCAGCAGACGGTGCCGGTTTAGCCGCCGGTGCCGTGGCTGAACTTAACCGGGCAGCAAGCTTGTCGGCTTTCGCCTTACATTCGTCGACTGTCGCCTGTAAAGCCTGTGGGTCACCTTCACCGCTTTCCTGAGCCTGAACCAGTGCTCGTTCGGCTTTCTTCAGTGCCGCCTTAGCCATGGCATGTTCAACCTTAAGTTTCTTCTCGTCGGCAGAAACGGCGGGTTTAGCTGTTGGCGGGGCAGACATGACAGCATCAAACTGCTTTTGCAGTTTGTCGGCCTGAGCCTGAAGCATTTCCACGTTGGCTTTCAGCTTGCTGGTATCTCCTTCACCGGTTGCTTCAGCCTTGCTCAACGCCCGCTGTGTTTTCTTCAGTTGGGCATTGGCCATGGACAGGTCAATTTTCAGTTTCTTCTGTTCAGGAGTAAGCTCTTGCTTACCGGCTGTTCCGGCAGAGCCAGCAGCTTTCTTCGCTTTGGCGCGTTCGATGGCCGCTTTTACCGGATCGGTTTCTTCACTGGCGGCAGGTGTTTCTCCGGCTGCTTTTTTTGCTTTCAGCAGGGCTGCTTTTTCAGCATTTGCCTTGCGTCGTGCTTCTTTCTCTGCCTTTTCACGCTCCAGACGATTCTGGCGGTTTTCATAACGGACTTTCGAACGTTCTGATTTAGCGTGTTTTGCTTCAAGGTTGCGGATTTCACCTTTGGACGCCCGGTAGTATTGCACCAGTGGAATACTGCTTGGGCATACGTAAGAGCAGGCACCGCATTCGATACAGTCAAACAGGTTGTGGTGTTTCAGCTGTTCGTGGTGTTCTGCTTTGGCGTGCCAGTACAACTGCTGTGGCAGCAGGGACGCCGGGCAGGCTTCTGCACACATGCCACAGCGAATACAGGCCTGGGCAGGCGGTGCTGATGGGAACTCTATATCGCTGCCAGCAATGATACAGTTGCTGGTTTTAACCACGGGTACTCCAGCATCGTCCATAGTGAAGCCCATCATCGGGCCACCCATGATCAGGGTATGCAATCGTTCCTGCTTAAGGCCTGTCGTCTGGAGCAGATTCTGAACCGGTGTTCCCAGCAGAACTTCCAGATTCTGCGGCGTATGCAATGCTTCGCCGGTCAGGGTGGTGATTCGGGAAATCAGTGGACGACCATGGACAACCGCATCCTCAATAGCCGCCGCCGTCCCCACGTTTTGTACGACAATACCCAGATCCGCAGGCAGTTTGCCGGAAGGGACTTCCTGCCCGGTCAGAATCTGTATCAGCTGTTTCTCGCCACCGGACGGGTAGCGGGTCGGGAATACCACGACTCTGATGCTGTGACCATTGCGTCGTGCCAGAGCCGTTCTCATGGCGTGAATCGCTTCCGGCTTGTTGTCTTCAATACCAATCAGACAGCGTTCGGTCTTCAACAGGTACATCAGAATTTCAGCACCGGCAATAATCTGTTCGGCCCGTTCCCGCATCAGCATATCGTCAGCGGTAATGTAAGGCTCACACTCGGTACCGTTAAGAATCAGGGTATGAACCGGATTTTTCGGAGCCAGTTTGATCGCCGATGGAAAACCTGCGCCTCCCATGCCAGCAATACCGGCATTGCGAATTACTTCAACCAGCTGCGCCGGTTCTGTCTGACGATAGTCTTCGACCGGGCTCAGTTCACACCAGCGGTCTTCACCATCGCTGTCTATAACAATACAGTTGTCGTGCATTCCGGAAGGGTGAGGAATGGCATGAGGCTCAATCGCTTTGATGGTTCCGGAGGTGGGCGCGTGTAAGGGCACACTGACAAAACCGGTTGCCCTGGCGATCAGCTGGCCTTTCAGCACTTTGTCGCCTGTCTGAACCACCGGTTCTGCAGGCGAACCCGCATGTTGCGACAACGGTAAGACCAGACGTTCAGGCAGCGGCGCACTCTTAATAGGCAGGCCGGTAGACTGGTGTTTGTTCTCTGGTGGATGCACGCCACCGGTCAGTGGCCAGACTCTGGCATTAACTTCTTTCAGGTCGATCAGCGATGCGTTCATACAGTCTGCCCTCGCTGGTCTGTAGCAATCAGGTTTACGTCAGAGAGCCCGGTAAAGGCCGGAGACTGTTCCGGCAGTTCCCAGCGCCAGGTTTTTGTGGTCACTTCAATAGGGCGCATTTCTATACAGTTAACAGGGCAGGGTTCGACACACAGGTCACAACCGGTGCATTCATCACTCAAAATAGTGTGCATCTGCTTGGCAGCCCCCAGAATGGCATCCACAGGACAGGCCTGCAGACACTTGGTGCAGCCAATGCATTCTGCTTCACGAATAAATGCGACACTGACAGGCTTTTCGACACCGCTTTCTGCATCAAGGGGTTCAGCCTCAACGTCCAGCAAATCGGCCAGGGCGTTGATGGTCGCCTGTCCACCGGGAGGGCAGCGGTTAATGGCTTCCCCGTTGGCAATGGCTTCCGCGTAAGGGCGGCAGCCGGGGTGGCCGCACTGTCCACACTGGGTCTGGGGCAGCAGTTCGTTGATCTGGTCAACAATTGGATTGCCTTCCACTTTAAACCGCACACTGGCAAAGCCCAGTATCGCACCGAAGATCAGTGCCAGGGCCAGCAGGGCGATAATGGCATAAACAATAATTTCCATGTTGGCGTCGAGTTCTCCCTTACAGCCTGATCAAACCGGTAAAGCCCATGAAAGCCAGCGACATCAGGCCGGCGCTGATCATACCGATAGCGGCTCCCCGAAAAGGTGCAGGTACATCGGCAGCGGCAATGCGTTCGCGCATGGCAGAAAACAGCACCAGTACCAGCGAAAAGCCCACGGCTGCTCCAAAACCATAAGTGGCAGAGTCCACCAGAGAGCTGTTCATACGGTTGCTGTTCAACAGCGCTACACCCAGAACGGCACAGTTGCTGGTGATCAGGGGCAGAAAGACACCCAGCACCCGGTGCAGCAGGGGGCTGACTTTACGTACCACCATTTCCGTAAACTGCACAACGACGGCGATCACCAGAATAAAGGAGATCGTCTTCAGAAATTCCAGACCCAGCGGAATCAGCAGGTACTCATAAGTCAGGTAACTGCAGATCGAAGCCAGGGTCAGTACAAACGTGGTCGCCAGGGACATGCCCATGGCGGACTCCAGCTTATTGGAGACCCCCATAAACGGACACAGTCCCAGAAACTGTACCAGTACAAAGTTGTTGACCAGTATGGCGCTGACAAGAATCAGCACCAGTTCACTCATTTGATCCATTGTTCATTCAGTCCATAGCGGCGTTTTCAAAATAGCCGCTCTACGAGTTTCCAGATACCGGCAGGGGTGGCATCAGGCCGGAGTATATATTCTTGCAACAGGCAATCAAATTGACCGGGTAGACTCAAAATGAATAACCATAAACCCGCTTTGAAGTGATGCCACTCTCTACTGCTGCCGACACTGCATTTGGCGCTAAATACCTTTAAAACGTAGGGTTTTTGTCCGGATTTTCCGGATTTCGCCCCAAAAGCGTAATAAAAAAAGCTGCGTGATTATATCCATATTGGGTGTCTGGTGCATCGTAGAATTCCACAGACCTTAGCCTGTGAACAGGATCAAATGGACTAGCTGATTTGGGTACACAGGCTCTTTGATCAGGGGTATCAGTGCCGCATGGAAATCATTGGCTCTCCAGTCACCGAGCTGTAACGTCTGAAGCTTTTGCCGCGGACGCGGTGAATGCTTCCCCACGCCGGATTGGTGGGGGCGTAGTAGCTGTTGTCTTTCAGGAGGTTAATAAATGCCTTCAGCTCCTTTTCATCTTCGATGATGTAATAACGCTCTTTCAGGGGCTCAATGAACCTGGGCAGAACGACGGTTAAGGGGAAGTTGGTGTCGAGATCAGAAACAGGATTGTTGTTATCGGCACCATGGTGGAACATCGGGTTCAGGCCGGTGCGTCCAATGGCGTAATTGAGCTCATGTAAATAGAGTTCTTCCTGTTTGGTCAGGTTGCCAAGCACTTGATCCATGTTTTGCAGGAAGGATTTCAGACTCTGCACCTCTAACTGTATTTTTGCAAACTCAGCTTTTGACTGCTCCGATAATGTTTTCCCTTCCAGCCGGATCAGCCTTTCGCGAATTTCATCCGGGCTGATTTCAGGCACTGGCACTTTGTCTTTGCCAGCCAGGTCAAGCTCTTCCTGCAGAGAGTAAAGGAAGCACAGGTCATAATCCGGTATCAGGGGAATCACTTTAAGCGGTACAAATTCACCGCCTTCCTGTATATCGATAAGCCAGTCACCGTCCTCTGTTTTTGTACCCCGGTAAAAATAAGGTGAATGTCCGGGTGATGGCCGGCACTGAAATGTAATCTGGTCTCTGGTAGTGTACTCAAGCTGTTCAATCATCGGCACATCGGAACCGGGCAGCTTTAGCATCTGCAACCTTTTCAGTTGTTGATCTGTTTGCCTCAGTTGCACAGCTTCATCAGACCATTCGTCAGCATAACCCTGAAATTTTTGCAGCTTGTCGGCGGGAGCGTCAAAGAGCTTGCCGTACTCCTGATTGTCGGTCAAAAAAGGTGCTTGTACTCCCCATGATGCGGACTTTTGCTTGTGGCTTAATGGCTTGGATCTGGCATTGTCCAGGGCAAGCTGTGTGGCGGTTTCCGGAAACGGCCTGATGCCAATAACCAGTCGGTTCACGCTACAGGTTTCGGCAAACTCAGTCAGGTGTTCTCTGGGAATCCCCTGACCAGGATAGGCCAGAACGGCTTCAAGCCCACCGGTGACAGGCAGCTTATTAATGTACTTCAGCAGATCAGGAGGCGTTAGCTTGCGCTTCAGCTTTGGGGGAGTAGTGGGCAGCGACATGCAACGTCGAAATATTTTTCTCCCCGACGAAACGTTCCACCCCTTGTCTTCTGGTTCTTTCTGAACCAATGTTGATGCCGGTGTCCTTGTCGTGGACTCTATGGAGGATAAGCTGCGACGTTTCCGGAACGGACCGAATACAGACTGTATAGACAGAAAATACGATGTCGGCTCAGTCCCCCGGGAGTCGGTGCTCAACTGTCTGGAGTACTGTCGCCTGAGATAGTGAGCAGATATTGGCGATTCCGGCTGTTCAATAGCAGGCTCGTCCTCGTTCCCGGGGCTTGAGGAAATGGTTGAAAGGACAGAAGGCAGCTTTGCATCCTGTGTTTCGGTGACTTTAGCTGGCAGGCGAAGCTCCAGAGGTTTTGCAGGAGGTGTTGAATCAGCGGAGCTGCGATTTAACGATACTGTGAACTGAGGGCTGAGCCTTATCTGTTTGTGCGACCAATACAGTGAATCGGAGTGGGGGCGGCGCACCGAAAGAAGGTAATCGGAAGACTTTGACCGAATAATAGCCCGCGCCACGGCTTTGTTTTCAGGAACCGTAGATTCAGTTGTTTTTTGCGGCAAATAAATTCCGGGTTTTGGTTGACTTCCTTCCAATCGCTAACCCTCTGGGATGCTGGATCGACAGGGGTTGGACAATAAACAGGGGTATAAGTTCAATGCAGAAAGGCGCTGGCAGCGCTCTCAATCAGGCACCTGCGGCTGCTTCGGGGGCGGCTGCCAGACAGCCCGTTTGTTCATGATTGTCTGAAAAAGGCTGGAGCCAAGGATATTATCCAGCCAGCGGATGAGTTGTGGGTAAGGGCCGTTGTAGAACCAGTCCCGGTCCACATGGGCAAACTGGCGAACAAAGGGGGCAATACCATAGTCTGTGATGCTCAGATGATTCGCACTGAGCCCCGTGGTGTGTAGCAGCTGGCTTTCGAGCAGGGACAAAAAGCGCTCGCCCTGCTGACGATAATATTCAGCGGAATGATCAGGGTGACGGTCGGCGTATTTATACCGGTCGAGCCAGAGTTTGAATTCGCTGTCGCATTGTTGAATCAACCCGGTATCTTCTGTCAGCCAGTTTTCCGGGTCGTTCAGGTTCAGCGCCCACAGCATGATGTCCAGGCTTTCATCAATCACTTGTCCATCGGGTAAAACCAGAACCGGAACTGTGCCTTTGGGAGACGCAGCCAGCATGGCTTCAGGTTTGTCCCTTAACAGGATTCCCGATACTCAACCGCTTGCTGGCTGACGGCAATGGCCAGCCTTGCCCTCATGGCATATGGGCAGCGGCGAAAGGTGTAGAGCACTGGCTGCTGTGTCATTTTTTTCTAAAGATAATGAAAGGTTATGAATGATCTAATGAATAGATATTTCCAACCATAGTGTTAGAAGGTTAGAGTAGCACCGTCCTGAATTGGTATAGCATACCGGAGAAAGCCAATGAGCAAACCACTAATCGTAGTAACAGGTGCCAGTTCCGGCATTGGTGAAGCTATTGCCCGCACGTTCAGTGAGCAGGGCCATCCTCTGCTTCTGCTGGCAAGACGGGTTGAGAAGCTGGAAGCCCTGGATCTGCCTGAGACCCTGTGCCGAAAAGTTGATGTCACTGACCGGGCTGCCGTTACGGCGGCGGTTAAAGAAGCGGAGGAGAAGTATGGTCCCACTGATTGCGTGGTAAACAACGCTGGCGTGATGTTGCTTGGGATGGCGGCAGACCAGAGCCCGGAAGAATGGGACAGAATGGTAGACGTGAATGTAAAAGGCGTACTGAATGGCATTCATGCGGTGCTGAAACCAATGCAGGCGCGCAAGGGCGGCACCATTATCAACATCAGCTCTGTTGCAGGCGTTAAAGGGTTTCCAAACCATATGGCATACTGTGGTACCAAGTTTGCCGTTCATGGTTTAAGTGAAACCCTGAGGGAAGAAGTAGCTGACGACAATGTTCGAGTGATTGTTATCGCGCCGGGTGCTGTTGAAACTGAGCTTCTGAGTCACACGACGTCTGAAGACATCAAAAGCGGCTATGAAGGCTGGAAGGACAGTATTGGCGGAGCGATCTCAGCGAGCGACGTTGCTGCCTGCGTGTCCTTTGCTTATGGGCAGCCGCAAAATGTGTGTGTGCGTGAAGTCGTTGTCGCTGCGACCCGGCAGCAGCCCTGAAAGCTTGCTGAAAATTTGACTTAGTTAGAATTTGACTTAGTTAGAATTTGAACAGTTGCGATCAGTCGCTGGCGTTGCCATGTTGAGCTTCATGGGCTTTACCCGGGAGAACAGCATGGCAACGCCAATGCAGATGAACGACAGCCACATATAAGGCAGATAGTCCAGTGTGGCAACGCCCAGAACGCCGGTCATAAATATGCCATTATCACTCCACGGTACCATGCCACTGGTAAGCGTTCCGCCAAACTCGGTGTTGCGGGACAACAGGTGGCGATCCGCTTTCATACGGTCGTAGGTGTTGACCAGCAGGCGTGGCGTCAGTATCAGGGAAACATACATGGCACTGCCCAGCAGGTTGCCCATGAAGGCGGTCAGCAGGGTGCAGCCAGTCAGTTTGCTTTCATTGTTGATATGTTTTTCCAGCCGCTCTGCCAGCGCATGAATAATGCCTGTCTTTTCCAGCAGGCTGCCAAAGCCCAGCCCAAACACTATAACAGCCAGAGAGCCAAGCATGCCCTGCATACCACCATTGGCTAACAGATTGTCGAGAATAACAACCCCAGTATCCGGTTGTGGCAGCACCCAGGCACTGCGAAGGGCTGTGACGGGGTCTGTGTGTTGAAACAAGATCGCCCAGATAACACCCAGCAGTGCGCCGAAACTGATGGTTGGAAACGCCGGTTTGTTGATGGCTAGCAGAACAACAATTGCAACCGGTGGAATTATACAGTGCCAGCCGATATTGAAGTGCTGATCCATGGCATGAAGAACCTGTTGAACCTGCTCAAGGTCCATATGATGGCTGTATTGCAGACCGGTGATCGTAAACAGTGCCAGTGTGATGCAGTAACTGGTCAGGCTGACAGGCAACATTCGACGTATATGACGGCTGATGCCAACACCGGACATGCTGGAGGCCAGCACTACGCTGTCAGACAACGGTGACAGTTTATCGCCAAAGTAGACGCCGGAAAGAACCGCGCCGGCGGTAATGGGGGCAGGTACTCCCAGACTTTGCCCAATGCCCATCATGGCTATGCCTGCCGTACCCGCTGCGCCCCAGGACGTGCCGGTTGCCAGGGCGGTCATAGAGCAGATCAGAACGGTGGCTGGGAGAAAAAGCCCCGGACTGATGGTGGTCAGGCCTGAGTAGATAATGGCGGGAACAATGCCTCCGGCGATCCAGGTGCCGGTCAGTACGCCCACAGACAGAAGAATCAGGATAGCGCCTGTGCCATTGTATATTCCTTCAGCAGCAGCCTGTTCCAGTGACCGGTAATCGTGTCCAAGCCAGATACCCAGAGCCATCACCACAAACCAGCCAATATAAAGGGCCAGATGTACCGGTAAGTCAAACAGGGTGGTAAATGAGAAGGCAAGCAGCAGAAATAACCCCAGAACCAACACGATCTGAAGCAATGAGGGTAGAGAGGGACTTCTCGACATACAGCATCTCCGGGCAATTAATAGGACATCTGTACCCTTAGAGCCACTAAGCAAAGCAGGAACAGAGTTTCTCTATCTAAGACTGTCTGTAAGCAAAAAAGTGCCATATGAAGTAATAGAGAAAGGTATTGACCAGTGAAATTAATAGTTCGACTTTTGTCTTTTTGCCATTGATTGAGCAGAAAAAGCCTGTGCTCCTTTGATGACAGGCTTGCAGTGAATGAATCAGAATTCCTTATGAAAATGTCTTATTCCGGTGCTATTTTTTCTTAATTCGCCACCAGGGACTTTTGGGTTTTCTGTCCTTTCTGGATAGTTCCTGGTTCTGCTGATTCTGTTCTTGTCCTTGTTGCTGATTCTGTTGATCCTGTTTTTGTTGCGCCTTTGCTTTTTCTGCGCGGATTCGTTCAAGGATTCTCTGGTCAAATAATTCTGAATCTGCGATTTCGTCAAAGAGTGCCTCATTAAAACTAAAGGACGATCTGAGTACCTGCTTACTCAATAGTTCCTGTAGTCTTTGTAAAACCTCAATACGCCCCGCCAGAATCATGTCGTTGGGGGCATGGGGGAGGTGTGGATATTTCATTATAAAGAATAGAATTCTGATAAAGGTGTTGTACTCACTCATTTTATTTTGCTGGCTTAACCAATACAGGGTATTGCTAACTATCCAGGCTAAAATAGAATCCACATCCCTGTTGTGCTCTCCGAGTTGGTATGTTGGCTCAATCTCGCTAAGTGTCTGCATCCTGGCGTATGACTCATCAACCCTGCCAAGAAACAGCAGATAGTATGCGTCAGTCGCTGAATACAAGACGTGCAGCATGTGAATGCCTTCAGGAGAGCTACGATAGTTTTGCATCATATAGTGGTCAAAAAAGTACCATACCCTGCTACTGGCATAGGCTTCCGCGCTTCCTTCAAGGTGCCGGCTTACCTCAGAACTGTGCGTTGAAAGAATGGCCATTTCATACAGGAAGGTTAACAGTCGGCTGCTTGCTTCAGTATGGCTGCCTGTTGTACGCATTGGCATCTCAATTTCAGCCCTCACAATTAAGTTAATGCTGTTGTACAGACTGCTGTATGCATAATTGATCCACATACTGAGAGGTGCGTTATTTCGCTCGAGAGCCCCTTGCAAATTCCGTAATGAAAACTGTAGGCCTTCCCAGCCAGGCTGGGTGTTTGTCAGCTGATTGAAGTTTATATCGCCTTGATTGATATAGAGATGAATCAATCCGGCGCTGTCATGGAATAGTGTCGCAAGACCAGGTTCATTAGCCTGATTTGCAATGTTATGGAGGACAAAATAAATATCGGTCAGGGTATAGTTATTGGGCGAAGCTAATATGTATTGCAGTGCCTGGACTGGTTGCGCGAAGGGCAGTGATTGATGGACTTGAAAACGCCATGAAGGCGAAGCTGCACCATCAACAACGTCTGGGCTATGGATTCTGCTGCGCAATCCGTCATACATTTCAGCCATGTGACGGTTAGTACCGACAACGAGTTCGTCCGGGTTTGATAAGCCATCAGTGTCGTCTGATGGCTGTTGGTTGTTCTGTGAATCCGGATAATGATTTATCTGAATTTCTGGCCGTCTTTGTGTATCACCGGGATCGCCATTTTGAGGCAACTGAGGCAGGGAAGCCGGATCTGCATACAGTTCTGGCGCTGCGCCCCGCACGACAGGGACTGAATCTTTTATGGGGGGGGCGGCGCTGGTGGAACCAACGGAGAGCGAGATAATCATACTGCCTGATAACAGCAAATGCCTGCTGACGTGTTCAGAGGTTTCAGAGAATGGCAATTTTTTCTTAAACATTGTACGCATCTCATTGTAATGATGATTAATGTAGTCAATGTCCTTCGGTGCTCTTTACTGCAGACTTAATGTATTTATAAGACTGATTTTTTATGGCTGGAATTATTGATCAGGTGTCCATGAAGTGGGTGCATCAGTATAGCCAAGGAGCTCTGGAAAGATGAATTTTTGATTTAGCGAAGTTACCGTAAATGCTCGCATTGATAGTATGCTATTTTTAAATACATTTTTTCTCTGACTACCATCTGGCATGAGTCAATCTGCTTCGGTAATAGAAGCTCCGGTGATATGAGGTTATGAATTGAAGATTTTCTTGTCGTTTTTCCTGGTATCAAAGGCTCTGTTTTACGGTCGCTCAGGTAGAAAATATAACCGGACTCTTCTATTGGTTTACCCTTGGGGACGGCTTACACTGATGCATTAAAGGGTATGTAAGTAGCAAGAAGAAATCCCATGCAGGAAGTAAAAGAAAAGCTCAATCTGGAAACCGCCCGTATCTCGTGGAAAGAGCTGGAGCGTTTTTTCGCACAGGGTATGGTGCTGAATGTCACTGGTTCGCTGGATTTGATTGAGGCCGGTTGTGCCATTGCAAAAGATGATACTCAGCAGGTGCAGAGGTGGCTTAAAGGTGAGCAGTTAGCAAAGGTTTCTGACCAGCAGGCACTGGAATGGCATGAGCTGGACACAGAGCTGTGGAGTGTGGTTGTGCGCCCCTGGATACTGGTTCAGGATCGTCCCTGAAACATTCCTGAAAAAAGGAAACACCGTACAGCGGGTGCTTGTACGGTGTTTCTTGCAATCATGGCTGTTTATGCGTCTTCAGTTTAACCAAAGCGTCCGGTGATGTAGTCGTGAGTACGCTCATCAGATGGCGTCATAAACAGCTTGTCAGTGTCGTCAAACTCAATCAGTTCACCCATCAGGAAGAAACCGGTTTTGTTGGAAATACGACGCGCCTGGTTCATGGAGTGCGTCACAATAACAATGGTGAAGTCCTTGCTCAGCTTGTCCATCAGGTCTTCGACACGGGCGGTAGCGATGGGATCAAGCGCACTGGTGGGTTCATCCATCAGGATAACGTCCGGCTTCATGGCAATCGTACGGGCAATGCACAACCGTTGCTGCTGACCACCGGACAGACCCAGCGCGGAATCTTTCAGCCGGTCTTTCACTTCGTCCCACAGGGCCGCGCCCCGCAAGGACTCTTCCACCACTTCGTCCAGTACACGACGGTTGTTAATGCCCTGGGCGCGCAGTCCGTAGGTGATGTTGTCGTAGATGCTCATCGGGAACGGGTTGGCTTTCTGGAACACCATGCCGACTTTCATGCGCAGGCGCTGTACATCAATCTGACCGTAAATATCCAGCTTGTCCAGTTGTACCGAGCCATCAATGCGAGTACCCGGAATCAGGTCATTCATGCGGTTCAGGGTGCGCAGCAATGTGGACTTGCCGCAGCCGGAAGGGCCAATGAGCGCAGTGACTTCCTTCTCAGGAATGTTCATGGAGATGTTGAACAGAGCCTGTTTTTCACCGTAGTGCAGGTTCAGGTTTTCAATCTTGAATTTGCTCTGGTGCAGTTCAGGGGTGCGCATATCATTTAGCCTTGAAATATTTGGAAATCACACGGGTCAGGACATTCAGTCCCAGCACAATCAGCACCAGAGTGGTAGCCGTGGCATACGCCTGATTCCATTCACTGATGGAAAACAGTTCAGTGGTCAGTTTATAAAGGTGTACGGTCAGTGTACGACCAGAGTCGAATACAGAGTTTGGAATCCGTGCCACCATCCCGGCAGTCATGAATACCGGAGCCGATTCTCCGATGATCCGGCCGATACACAGGATGATCGAGGTGATAATGCCGGGCAGGGCATTGGGCAGAATCAGACGCCAGATGGTATAGATACGGGAGGCACCCAGTGCGTAAGAGCCTTCACGATAGCTCTGTGGCACGGCGATCAGAGATTCTTCCGTGGTGCGGATAATTACTGGCAGAATCAGGATGCTCAGTGTCAGCGCACCGGCAAGGATGGAAAAGCCCATGCCAAGGGTTGAAACAAACAGGGTCAGACCAAACAGGCCGTAAATGATTGAAGGAATGCCTGCCAGGCTTTCAGTCGCAAAGCGAATCAGCTTGACGATTTTACTGCCGGGTTTGGAATATTCGGTCAGATACACCGCTGCCATAATGCCAATGGGGGCTGCAATCGCCAGCGACAGGCCCACCATGTAAAGGGTGCTGACAATCATGGGCCAGATGCCTGATGTACTGCCTGTGCGGGTATAGTTTGTGGTCAGAAATGCCCAGTCAACATGGGCAATACCGTTGCTGACAATATGCCAGAGAATCCACGTCAGAATACCGGTGGTTCCGACGGTAGAGAGTACGATCAGGCCAAGAACAATATTATCCTGAATTCGTCGTTTGTTCTGTCCTGCGCTCAGGTCAGCAGATTGATCTCTATCCGCAGGAATGGACTGTTCAGATACCAGACTGGTCATTAGGACACCTTCTTACGGTTGAGATACAGCAGCGCAGAGTTCAGCAGCATGATAAAGATAAACAGTACGATACCTGTCGCATACAGGGCGTTGGCGTGCAGGCCGCTGGCGTAAGACATTTCCAGTGCAATGTTGGCGGTCAGGGTTCGGGAAGGTTGCAGCAGCCCGGCAATCATGGGCGCATTACCCATGACCATAATGATCGCCATGGTTTCACCAATGGCACGGGCAATACCCAGAATAACACCGGTAAGGATACCGGAGCGGGCAGCCGGAATAACGACCTTAAATATGGTGAATATTTTAGACGCACCCAGTGCCAGAGAACCTTCCCGGTAAGTTTGTGGAACGGCTCTCAGGGAGGTTTCAGACAGGGTGATCACGGTTGGCAGAATCATAATGGCCAACACAATAATACCGGCCAGTGTTGTGTTACCGGCAGGAATATTAAAGACCTGTTCGATCAGCGGCACGATCACCACCAGACCAAAGAAGCCGTAAATAACAGAAGGAATACCTGCCAGCAGCTCAATGGCTGTGCGCAGGGTATGGGCAAGGCGCTCAGGCGCAATTTCTGCCAGAAATACCGCAGTCAGCAGACCCATTGGCACACCAATCGCAATGGCACCAGCGGTCGACAGTACAGACCCGCTGATCATGGGCAGAATGCCAAAGTAACCGGGTGGGTTCCAGGTAGAGCCGGTCACAAACGCTCCGACACCGACGCTCTGGAGAGCCGGCAAACCTTCAATAAAAATAAAGATGGCAATGGTGGCTACGGCAAAGGTGCTGACCAGCGCACTCAGGAAAAACAGGCTGTGGAACGACTTGTCGATTCGAACCTGTCGCATGTTGGGCGTCATGGTAAGTGTGGCTCTCTATTAATCAGCTATTCATCACAGAGAGCCGGTGAACACAGGGGACACCGGCCTCTAAAACTGGCGGTATCAGATGACAGAGATGTAACCTTTGTCCTTTACAATCTGCTGTGCTTCTTCCGTCAGCATCCAGTCCAGGTAGGCACGGCTGGCTTCGCTCTGTTCAGCGCTGTTGAACATCAGCTCGAACGGACGGGCGACACCGTAGGCACCGCTGCTGATATTGGTATCAGTCGCTTCAACACCGTTGACGGTCAGGGCTTTCAGACTGTTGTCTACAGAACCCAGAGAGATATAACCAATCGCAAAGTCATTCTGTGCTACAGTGGTCTTCACTGCGCCGTTACCCGCTGCAACCTGAGCAGAAGCTGAGATAGCAGAGACTTTCTTGCCGTCTTCAGTGGTCATCTTCAGGGACATGATGTCTTCAAAAGCACCACGGGTGCCGGAAGCCGGGTCGCGGGTAACCACAACAATCGGGCTGTCAGAACCGCCTACTTCGTTCCAGTTCGTGATCTCGCCTTTGTAAATGGCAGAAATCTGGTCGGTGGTCATGTTAACCACGGCATTGCTGTTGTTAACAACCACTGCAATGCCGTCGTGTGCCAGGGTGAACTTCTCAACACCGGAAGACAGTTCGCTGTCTGTCACCGTGCGGGAAGACATGCCGATCTGACTGGTGCCGTCGTTCGCAGCACGGATACCGGCAGAAGAACCTGTACCCTGTACTTCAACCACCACGCCGGGGTTGCTGCCCTGGAAAGATTCACCCAGAACTTCCATCAGTTCGGTGACAGATGTAGAACCGGACACGCTGACAGACTGGCTGGACTGGCTATCTGCACCCCCGCAGCCCACCAGAGTTGCTGCAACACCAATAGCTCCCAGAGTGGACAGAATGGTTTTTTTCACGTTATGGCCTCTTTAATTGACTTCTCAGCGGATGGCTGTTTGGTTAGAAATCAGAAGTAAATGGATGATGAGGCAGAGAGTAGGGGGGTTATATGACAGAAAAGTTTCTCAAATATGACAGAAATATTACAAGCAGTGAAAAATTGATTTGGATCAATAGAGAGAATTAACTTAATTACTAATGATCAGAATTTCACACAATGTTTCCCTCGATGATGAGGAAATCAGTATCACGTTTATCCGGGCTCAGGGAGCTGGTGGACAGAATGTCAACAAGGTCTCGTCTGCAGTTCATCTGCGTTTTGATGTACGGGCTTCTTCCCTGCCGGATTTCTATAAAGAGAGGTTGTTGAAACTGCGTGACCAGAGGATCACCCGGGACGGTATTATTATCATCAAGGCACAGCGTTACCGGACTCAGGAGAAAAACCGTGAAGATGCCCTGCAGCGACTGGTTGAACTGATTCAAAAAGCCGGTACAGTGCAGAAAAAACGTCGACCGACCAAACCCACCCGAGCCTCCCGGGCCCGGCGAATGGATAAGAAGAACCAGCGTGGCCAGGTCAAGTCACTGCGTGGCCAAATCAAGTATTGAAACATGACTCCAGCAATCAATCTGGCAAAAAAAGCCAACATCCCGTTCACTGTCCATGAATATCAGCACGATGTCGGTGCTGATTCCTACGGTCAGGAAGCGGCTCAGAAACTCGGCCTGAACCCTCAGCAGGTCTTTAAAACCCTGATCGTCAAACTGGACGGCCGGCAGCTGGCTGTTGGCATTGTACCTGTGGCCGGGCAGCTTGACCTGAAAGCCATGGCGAAAGCCTGTGGTGCCAAGAAAGCCACTATGGCGGAACAGGCTGAAGCTGAAAAAAGCAGTGGCTATGTTCTCGGGGGGATAAGCCCCCTGGGGCAGAAAAAACGGTTACTGACGATACTGGACCGTACCGCCGAACAGTTTGATACCATTCATGTCAGTGCGGGTCGTCGGGGGCTGGAAATTGAGCTGGCACCTGCGGACTTGCTCACCCTGACAAAGGGGCAGTTGTCCCCAATTGGTAAGTCTGGCTGACAGGATGGTCAGTTAAACTGCGCAAAAGGCGGGTGTCCGGAACTTCTTGCCTGAAACGCACTCTATTCTGGTAACTATTTGTATGTGAGAAGAAAAGGAGTTCGCCATGAATCCATCTGCCGTTGCAGGCCCCATCAAAAATATGCTCAATAGCTATGGTCGCACCATTGCAACGTTTATGGCTGGTGCAGCAGGGCGCAGTGCAGGTGTGCAATACGGTCCCGGGATTGTTAACTGGGCGATAAACCGTACGGTCAGTGGCGTTCTTCCAAGGTTCTTTCTTCGTAATGCTGCGCACGCTGCCATCGGTGGTGGCTATGCCTGGTTCGGACAAATTGCCCTGGGTGGCGCGGCTGCCTTATGCCCGGGACCTGGCAAAATCGCCCAGACCTGGACGGGGTACAAAGCCGGTCGTGATTATCAGAACCAGCTGAAAACATTTGACCCCGAAGCGCTAACAGTGAAGGCGGTTGAAGAAGGCTGGTTGTTGTGCGATGACCTTCAGAAGAAGCCACCTGAAATCAATGACCAGGTTGATACTGAATCTTTTGTCGTTGTTGGAAATGAGGCAAAGGATTTGCCAACGCCTGCACAGATGGGAACGCCGGAAACGTTTGAAATGGATGATCTGGCATCTGACAAATCCGCAGAAGGGTTTGAGTTTGTCGATGAGCTGGATTGATTCTCATGCCGGAAAGTGACGCTTTCCGGCATGTTCTGACTGACCTTTCAAGCGACCTTTTTCTTGACTCCTGCCTTGCTTCTGCTTCTAATTGTTTCGTGTAATGTCCGATAGTAGGGCATGGATTGTTCCCACGCTTCTGCCGTTGAGAATAACGGTGAATAACCCAGTTCGTTCCTGGCTTTTTCAATACTGAAATAATTGTCGATACCAATTCGCTCCAGTGCCAGGGTGGTTTGAGGCGGTTCAGGCAGTTTGATCATCAGATGCAGCTTTTCCCATACCTGAAAAACCTGTTTAACCAGACGGTAAGATACTCTCCGGCCCGGATAGTTGTATCCCAGTGCCTGAACCAGAGTTTTGGAAAACTCCATCATATTGACGGGTTCCCCATCGTTGATAAAGTAAGCCTGCCCCGGCGCATTGCCCTGCTCACTGAGTTGCCGGGCAGCCAGTATCTGGCCATGCACCAGGTTGTGGATAAAGGAGTTATCCAGACACGCAGAGCCATTGCCGATTAACGCTTTAAAGGCGCCTTTTACCAGTTGCTCAATCATCAGTTTGAACATGGTCTGGTCGCCGGGACCCCATATGCCGCTGGGGCGAATCGCACAGGTATATAAACCATGGGTGCCATTGGCTGCCAGTACCAGTTGTTCGGCTTTGGTTTTGGTCTCTGTATACAGATCCCGGAACTCTGTTACGTAAGGTAAGGACTCATTGCCTCCGACAATGGGCTGACCATTAATCACGACACTGTTGGAACTGGTGTAAACCAGTCGTTTAATGTTGTTGACCATGGCTGACTCGATAACGTTTTTTGTGCCTTCAAGGTTCACATCGTATGACAACTGACGTGTTTCTTCCGGGACAATGCTGCCGGATCGAATATCGATGATGGCAGCGGTATGAAAAACGGTATCAATATCTTCGCATGCCAGCAGAACGGCTTCCTTGTTACGAATATCGCCCTGAAGGCTTTCGAGATTTGGATGTTCTAGGGTGTTTTTTACACGATCAAAAGAGCGGACGTTATAGCCTTTGTTCAGAAGGGTTTGTACCAGATTACTGCCCAGGAAGCCTGAGCCTCCTGTTACCAGAACCTTGCCCGGATCAACAGGGGCAGGCAGGGAGTTGATTGTATTCATCACTGTTATTCTTGTTATTGGATTACTACAAATTACTATTCTGAAGTGCGATTGGCCGATATGGCAAGGTTAGAATGGATTAGAAATCGGAATCGCTTTTATGTAAGTGCGGGTTGAAATATTCATTCATACCCATAGGATAGGAAGACCACAAGAGGTAGATAGTGAATGAAAAAACTTGCTTCGCTGATGGCCATGTTAATGGTGTTCAGCCTTGCCTTTACGGCTCCTGAAGCTGAAGCCCGGCGTTTTGGCGGTGGCAAAAGCATGGGGCGCTCGTTTAAAACGGCTCCGGCCCCCAAGCGGCAGCCTGCTTTCCAGCAGAACCGGGCCGACCGGCAACAACAGAATGCCAACCGCAATCAGCAGAACAACAGCCGCAAGGGAATGTTCGGCGGTTTGTTGGGTGGTTTGCTGGCCGGAGGGTTAATTGCCTCCCTGCTCGGAGGAGGGGCTTTCGGCGGTATCCAGATGATGGATATTCTGATACTGGGGCTTCTCGCCTTCGTGCTGTTTAAAGTGTTCCGGAGTATGAACCGGGCGAAAGCAATGGCTGGCAACCACTCGGGTGCTTCCCGCCGTGACCAGTCTTTCGGTCAGGGCAACCAGAACTATCGTGACCAGCTGCAGGACCTGTTCAGCAATGAGACGCCTGCGGAGTCCCGTGATGCGGGGTTTAACGATACCCCTTCAGGCCCTGAGGGTTCCGGTTCAGAGGCTCAGACGGGTTTTGGTGCCAGCGATGTGCCTATGAATGTGCCGTCGGATTTCAACCTGAATGCTTTCCTGAATGGCGCCCGCGACCACTACCGCACTCTGCAGGAAGCCTGGAACCGAAGTGATTTCAAAACCATGCAGGAGTACCTTGATCCGGAACTGTTTAAACAGATGAAACCGGTACGTGAACAGTTGCAGGGTGATCAGCATACGGAAGTGATGTTTGTTGATGCCGAAATGGTGCGCGCCGATTACACGGCAACTGTAGCTCAGATCAGTATTCGTTTTACCGGTAAATACCGTGATACGGTTGAAAGTGTGGAAGAAGATATTACCGATATCTGGCACCTTGAGCGAGACCTGACCCGGGAGAATGCCCCCTGGCGGATTATCGGGATTGAGTCCTGATCGTTGCTAGACGATTTGATTGCGTTTGACCTGTAGGTTGGGTAGAGCGAACGCGTTTATGCCCTTGGGTAACACCCAACATGGTGAATAGCATTGAGCTCCCATGTTGGGAGTCGCTACACTCGTCCCAACCTACAAGATATTTGCGTAGCGCTTCAGACTGCCTGCCAGCTCCTGCTGATCACGCCTTTGTGTTTGTTGAATGCCCGATGTTTTTAACCAGTGATCAATCATTGCAGCATTGAGTCTGGCACTCTTCGGACAGTGTTCACAAACAGAGACCAGCGCTCTTGCCTGTTCAAAGTTTTTTACACGTTTTCGTGCAAACAGTTTGTAGAGCAGTCTTGGCCTGAGCGTACTATCCATTTTATCCAGCAGATGCGTTAACTCTTCAGGTACTTTTTTAATATCGGCTGTTTTTTGCTGATCAGCTGACGTTAATTCTTTTTCTGCCGTTGCCTGCAGCTGGTGTATAGGGTTCAGAACGGATGCTGCCTGCTCAGGTGTTATCTGTTTCTTAAATACCATGGGCAGTAAATTGTTGGAGACCTGACTGATGTCGACAGGTATTTCTCTACGGGGGCGTTCCTCCAACCCCTTGGTTAAGGATTTCAGATTGGTCAGATACTGCTGTAATTTGTCTGACTTTTTTCGCTGTCTGGCAGGCTGCGTCTGTAACTGATCTTTCACTGCATCTAAAGCACCGTTGATTTGATTGACGTCCGCTTTGATCTGTTCTCTGACCTGAACAAGAAAATCAATGGCTTCCTTGTTTTCCTGAGCCAGCTGGCCCGCCTTGTGATACAGGTTGAAATCATCCAGAAAACCAGTTTTATAGTCATTGAGAAGCTCAGGTGGCAGGGGTAAAACCTCCCAGCCTCTGGTTAACTGATCAAAATGAACCCTGTCGTTAGTGAGCGATTTTCTGAATGCTTCCGCAATGGTTTTCTGTGGGTCAGTGGTGCTGTTCAAAAATGCCCTGAAGTCTTTGCCATTCAGGGTTTCTGGTGTGAGTGTTATCTCAACTTTGCAGGATACTGCATCTTTTTTGCCCTCAACCGGGGTTAAAGTCACTTTAGCAATACCCTGTAATACCAGGTTTAAGTCCGTTTCCAGATCTTTTGTTTTTTGCTTACCCGAAGCGAATATCTTTTTTAATTCTGTTGTTAACGATGTGGTCAAAGCGTCTGTTAATTCTTCAAAACGCGTGGCAGAAGTCTCTTTGGCATGCTTCTTTATGTCCTCTGGATATTTGCTCATTAGATACTTCAGGGCTTCACTGCCTTTCTTAATGTCTTCTTTAATGCCTTCCTCTAAATCCATCTCTGCGCTCAGAGCCCGTTGTATATTTTTGTACTGGGGCCTGTCCCAGTGATTCAGTGATTGCGAAAGAGCGTATATTTCTTCGAACGATTTTGCTTCGTTCAGTACCCTGGACAAAAAGTCAGGGGATGAGAAGTTCTCAGAGGCAGCTTCCCTAATTGCTGAAGACAGTTTTGAGATATTTTGCTCTTTGCGCCCTTCAAGGACGTCTGCCATGGAAGAAAACATCTTCAGGGAGGCTTCACTTGAGACCAGCTCCGGTTCTCTGACTAAAAATGCACGACAGACAGGGTTCAGCAGGTGAAGGAAATCGGGTGCTGATTTGGGGCTTGTGGTCAGAACGGGCAGAACATGCTCTGGCAGGTTTTGCTCCAGCTTCTCCAGAGAAACCAGATTCTGGTCAGCCTCTTCTACGGCATGCATCCATTTAGTAGTAAACTCCGGTTCTTCAATGGTCTTAACACGGGCAGACAGTGACGCCAGCTGTTTCTGGGCGTCTTCGCACAGTTCTGGTGCCTGTTGTTCCTGAAGCCGGCTCTTTTCTATTGTCAGTTTCAGCAAAGGTGCCAGACGGCTATGATATTGCAGGTTTTCCGCCAGAAAATGATGGAGTTGTTGCTGAGCCTGCTGACGCTCCTTCGGGTTGCGAGCGTTGTTAATGGCGGAAACTTTGGCTTTCAGTGTTGGGTTCCTGATCCGGGAGGTAATCCAGGCATCAAACTCTCCATTTTTCACACTTTCAACTCTTACGAGCATTTCCCGGCATCGCTCAAGCAGCTGAGTGGCCATTGACTGGTTTGAGGGGATGTCTTTTTTGTCGATTGCCTTATGAGCCAGAGACTGCAATGTATCAAACGCATTATTGAAAACGCTCTGATAGGTTGCCAGTATCTCGGCATCCTCATCGGAAGCCTGAGCTTCCTGTATCCATTGGGGCAGGACCGTCAGCAGTCTGCCAAGCTCTTCAACCGAGTTGTTCAGCGTTGCTTTAAACGCCCCGGCTTTTGACTGTTTTACGTTCTGTATCAGAGTTGCCAGCAGTTGTTCAGGGTTTTCCGGAGGAGGATCATTGGGCGGTGGAGCTGTGTCCGTTGGAGCCAGGTCCGGTAGTATGGGTGTTGTTGATTCAGCTGGCTTAGTCTGTTCCGGTGAAACCGGGGCTGTTGATTTGTTTAACTGCGCTTTGGTTTCTGAGATGACCCCTGTTGCCTTTGACATCAGGGTTCTGAGCTGCTCCATGCTGGCTTGCTGTTTGTTTTTCCAGAACTGTCTTTGAATCGACGTCTCTAATTCGTTCAGTTCGTCCAGTATGGGGGATAGCTCATTATTGCGTACCATGACTTCGTCAGCGTTTTGCTTCTCAATACGGCCTTCGACAACCAGATGTGCCACCCACTGCCTGTAGTGATTGAACAAGGTACTAAGGTTGTTTTTGATGGTGGCGACGGCTTGCTTTAACCGGGAACGCGATATGTCTGGTTTCGACTTGTCGGACAGGTCTGCCACGGTGTCAAGATACCGGTTTTCTATTTCCAGAACCTTTATGTCCCAGTCATCCAGAGTGCGGTTTGCTGTCTGGTCTGCCTCCGGAGACATGTATTGCGGATTGTCATTGTGGGGGTGAACAGAACGACTTTCGCCCGATGCCTGAAATACGCCCTCTGCGGTGGTTTTTGATTCTTTGTCATCTTTTATCGAAGGCTTGGGATTGGAAGAAGACCTTCCAGCAGGAGATATCGACATAGTGACGTTTCCAGAGGGTTGTTTCTGTTGTTCTTATGATTGTCGGCAGACCACTGTAATTTCGGATATTCTCAGGTTTATTTCATGTAAACTTCAGCCAGTTTCATTTTGATTGGCCATTAATATGTCCGGTAAGCGCCCAGTCGCTCAGCTTCACCCCCGCAATATTCATCAGGGCCGCTATAACATTGACGATCTATGCTCCATACGCCCGGAGCTTAAAGCCTTTGTTAAAGCGAATCCCCGTGGGGATAAAACCATTGATTTCTCTGATTCACAGGCTGTGGTCTGCCTGAATCAGGCATTATTGAAACGGCATTACCAGATTCAGCACTGGTCGATTCCATCGGATTACCTCTGTCCTCCCATTCCCGGCCGGGCTGACTATGTCCATTATGCAGCCGATCTTCTGGGGTCGGTGAATCTGGGCAGAGCCCCGGTGAAGGTTCTGGATATTGGCACCGGCGCTAACCTGATTTACCCCATCATTGGCAGTCAGGTCTATGGCTGGCACTTTGTTGCCAGTGATATTGATCCGGTGTCGGTTGAATCGGCACAGAATATTGTTAACAGCAATAGCAACCTGACAGACAAGGTGGACGTTGTCCGGCAAAACAACAGCCAGCATTTTTTTAAAAACATCATTGAGAAAACGGACCGGTTTGCCCTGACCCTGTGCAACCCGCCTTTCCATGCTTCTAAAAGAGATGCGGAAACAGGCACAGTGCGTAAATGGAAAAACCTGAAGAAGTCAGCGGCTAAGCGCGGCAGTCAGATGCACGGCGCCAGTAAAAAACAGCTTAACTTTGGTGGACAGAGTAACGAGCTATGGTGTGACGGGGGGGAGATTCGTTTTCTGAAGGATATGGTGAAAGAGAGTGCTGAATTTGCCCGGCAGGTATTCTGGTTTACCAGCCTGGTGTCTAAAAAAGACAACATTGCCCCTTTACGTAAAGTGCTGACAGAGGTGGGTGCAAAACAGGTGAAAGTCAGGGCGATGAGCCAGGGACAAAAGGTCAGCCATATGCTGGCATGGAGTTTTATGACGGTTGAGGAACACCGTCATCCTGAATCACTTTAATGTCGTCTGTAACAGCATTCAGGTCAAAGGCTGTGTAAAGGAGCTGTTTATGCCCTACTGCGAGCTTTGTGATCTGGGCTTTCTGGGAGAGCCCGGAATGTTTCTATACGAAAAACACATTAAGTCCCATTTATCACGCCGCCTTGTAGAAATCTCGTCTTTCCAAAACGGCGACAGTACTCTTAACGTTCAGAGACTGGGGTGGTTTTGTAAAATATGTGGGTTTAAGTTCCACCAAAGTGATGAGCTACGTGAGCACATTGATGATGCTCACGAAGGGTTTCTGGATTATTCGTCAGCACTGCCGGTCAGGGAGGGGGATGTATTCACCAAAGCCCGGGAGGATATTGCTTTCAATAAGCTGCTTATCTTCAGCTTTGCAAGTGCTTCAGAGTCTGATGCTACCGTAGAAAACCTTAGAGAGCATACCTGGCACAAAAACCGGCTTGCTGCGGAAAATATGGCAACAAACCAATGCCCAATTTGTTTTATGCCTCTGCAATTTCAGGCTTCCAGATCCATATCCTGCCGCCACGAATTCCATGAAAGCTGTATTGTTACCCATGTTAGTTTCAACGGTAGATTCTGCCCACTTTGCCGGGAGTTGTTTTACTGGTGATGAAACACAGGCGTGTATGTCCACAACGTTCAAGCGCCCCAGGCTCGTCTTAATACACCAAGAATATCTTCATAATCCGCTTCCTTCGGATTAAAAATAATCGACCCGTCATCAATTGCCACAGAAGCAATCTCTTCGAGTTGACCTTCTGCCACCTTTCCGGTTTCTTTCAACGTCCTTGGCAGCTTATGGTTTTTGTATAAGGTATCCCGCAGAGTGCAGATATGTTCAATGGTTCGTTGCGCCCGTTGCTCTTTCGGAGTCGAGGTATAGACATCATCACCGGCTAACGGCAACAGCAGCTCCCCCAGCTTGTCACCATTTACTTCCCGGTTGTATTCCAGCACATAGGGTAAAAACAGGTTCATGCAGAGTCCGTGGGGAAGGTGGCATATACTGCCCAACGCATGACCAAGGGAATGCACCATACCGACCATGGCGTTGGAAAAGGCGATGCCTGCCATGGTTGAACCTTCCGCCAGCGCCAGTCTGCTGCTGGCATCTGATGGGTTGTTCAGAGCAGTAAACAGATGATTGGAAATTTTTTTGATGGCTGCAAACGCGTAGGCGTCACTGACCGGGTTGGAAGCGAGGCAGGTATACGACTCAATCGCATGGGTCATGGCGTCCATTGCGGTCATGGCGGTGATGTGGGCAGGCAATGTCTGTGTCATTCTTGGATCGAGAACAGCAGCATTGGGGAGCAGAAAGCCTGAAGCGTAGCTTCGCTTTATACCATGGTCGTCGCTGATTACGGCGACCAGTGTCGCTTCTGAGCCTGTACCTGAAGTGGTTGGGATCACAAAAAAAGGCTTCAGTGGACGTTTAAGTGCATGTGCGCCTGCATACCGGCTGAGATCGTCACCACCTTCAGAGACCAGAATGTTAACGGCTTTTGAGGTGTCGATCACCGAGCCGCCCCCGATGGCAATAATAGAGTCACAGCCTTTTTCCCGGTAAATAGCTGCCGCCTGTCGAACACAGTGTTCACTGCTATCCTGTGGCACGTCGTCAAAAATGGTTGAGACAGTGACACTGGACTCTGCAAAAGCATTCTGCACATGATCAATAAGTCCTGCCCCCAGCACCCCCTTGTCGGTTATAACCATGGGGTTTGACAGGTTAAGAAGGGACATTTCAAAGGGGATATGCTCTAACGCCTTATGACCTGCAATGATTTTTACCGGGGAAAAAAATTCATAATAAGAATGGTTCATACTGATCGTCCCAGAATAATGGTTGTGGTGGTCCGGGCGTATATTTGCGCTGCTTTTGTGATTTTCTCTTTTATGCCCAGCTCAGGCGGGTATCTTTTGACGGCTTTTCTGGCAATGAATTCTGGCAGTATTAATGCCTCAAGCCGGTTCAGAATACGTACAAACTTTGTCGCGTAATTAAGATCGCCCTCTGCCACCATCCGGTCACGGGCAAAAGCGAGCGCGGTTCCTTCCTGAAAGCTGAACACCAGAAAGGCGTGGCTTGTATGCTTGAACCGGATAACGAGATCAGCCTTTCTGCTCTGATTCCTGACCAGTTCAAACAGGCCGGTGTCGGTAACTTTCAGTTTAAAGTTTGCGCCCTGTGGACTGGTAATCATTTCAATGTGGTAATTGGCGGGAATCTTTTTTATCTCTTCCCGGGCTACCTTGTCTATTCTGCTTAGTGCTGATAAGGCATTGCCGACAATGATCGTCATTATTTTCACGTAAACAGCCTGCAGGCTGGCTGGGCGATAAGTCTTCATTATTTTTCTTTATTTTGTCGAAGTCTGGAAAATATAACGGCTATCAACATTACCCACAACGGCAAACCCGGGCTTTTCACCGTTCTATCTCAACTATACTGTCTTTCCAGTGGCGCAGGGTGCCTGTTTGATGTGTAAGTTATCAGGCTGAGATCATACCTGTTGAACCTGATCCGGTTAGTACCGGCGTAGGGATTGTCGTGATATTCCCAGTTTGTCTGTTCAGCGTCTTCCAGCGATTCCAGAACATTGCTTCTGGCTCAGACCTTGCGCAGGAAGGCGGTACAACAGGAAGACGGTGTTCTTTCAGGCTGAATGCGTTGCTGTTCCTTTATGTTTAAGTGTTTATGGGTTAACGCATGTCAGACATAGTTATTTCAAAGGTTGTTTCAAAGACCGACACATCCAGGCTCTCCCTGCTGCTGAACTGGTACGCCAATCCCTATCACACGCCTGTTTTTATGGCGCACTACCTGGGGTTTTACGAAGAAGAAGGACTTTCACCTGCCATCATGGAGACGACAGATCCTTCTGATGTAACGGATTTAATTGGCCAGAACAAGGTGGATATTGCCCTCAAGGCGATGATCCATACTTATGCTGCCAGGGCTAAAGGGTACAAAGTGGTTTCAACCGGCACACTGTTTCATGAACCACCAACGGGCATTATCTTTTTGAAATCCAGTGGCATCAGTGGCTTTGAGGATATCCGGGGAAAAAGGATTGGTTATATTGGCCGCTTTGGGAAAATTATCATTGATGACCTTGCCCGGCGAGCAGGCATAGAGCCGGGTGCCTATGAAACCGTTCGGGTCGGCATGAATATGACCGATGCTATTCTTCAGAACCAGGTGGATGCTGGTATGGGAATAGGCTGTTTCCAACAGGTAGAACTGGAACAGGCCAGTGGACAGGAAACCGGAATACTTCGGGTGGACGAACTGGCTGGTCTGGGCTGCTGCTGTTTCTGCAGCATTCTGTTTCTGGTGAATGAAGAATACCTTGAGCATCATCAGGACGAGGTACGCCGCTTTATGAAGGCAACCCAGCGCGGTGTTCAATGGACCCTTGAAAACCCGGAAAAAGCCTGGGACCTGCTGTGTCAGCACATTCCCCGCCTGAGAACCGATACGTTCCGGAAAATATACATCAGCTGTCTTCCTTATTTTTCAAGGGATCTGGTCAATGTTGACCGAGACTGGAATAAGGTCGGGCTTTATGCTCAGGAGCTGGGCATTACCGATGAGTCTATGGAAGCTGCCTGCTGTTACAGTAATGAGTATCTGCCGGAACGGCCTTATGCCGCTTTTCAGCCTGTGGATGGCAGTTATATTTCTGAATCAAGGGCCTCTTGATACCTTCTGTCCCTTACTTTCTACTCCTTAACAGTGGAAGCCTGTTAGCAGGCTTCCGGACTCACTCTCTCTACCCCGATTTTGTAGGAAGTACACGACGTAATATGATCGTTCACCATGCCCATCGCTTGCATATAGGCATAACAAATCGTACTGCCGACGTATTTGAAGCCCCGCTTTTTCAGGTCTTTGCTCATGGCATCTGACTCAGGGGTTGTTACGGGGACTTCGTCCATGGTTTGCCAGTGATTAATGATGGGATGGTGGTTAACGAACTGCCAGATATAGGCGTCGAAACTGCCGAATTCTTGCTGCACTTTGATGAAGGCTCTGGCATTGGTGATAGCACTGTTTATTTTTAAGCGATTGCGGATAATGCCTTTGTCGTTTAAAAGTCGTTCTACGTCGGCTTCGTCAAACCGGGCGACTTTCTGCACATCGAAACCGGCCAGCGCGTTTCGGTAACCTTCGCGTCGCTTGAGAATGGCTAACCAGTTCAGCCCTGCCTGAGCGCCTTCAAGAATAAGAAATTCAAACAGGGTCTGGTCATCGTGGCAGGGGACACCCCACTCTTCATCATGATAACGAATATAAAGCTCATCGTTTGTACACCAGTGACATCGCTTCTTACTGGTGGTCTCCTGGCGGGTGGATTGTTGTGTCATCGTGTAGTCCTTTTGGAAACGTTATGCCCCGATGGAGCTGGCAGCCTGTAAAATTTCGTTCACAAACATCGTCAGTAATTTTGGCTGGTACTTTCTGTCCCGATAGACAATATAAGCCTGACGAACCTGTCGGTTGTACTCGGGAAGCAGCCTGACCAGGTCTGGATAGTCGTTTGTCAGAACCGTTGGCAGAAAAGCGATGCCCAACCCCTTTTCGACCAGCTCGATGATGACACGAATGTCGTAAACCACCAGGCGAGGAGTTATGTGAAACTTTTCAGCGATGTTATCGCCTTTGAATAAAGTCACATCGTATTTGTGATCGACATTCAGCCACTGATGCTGGTACAGCTCCCGGATAGTTTCCGGGCTTCCATGCTGCTCCAGATACTGCTTACTGGCATAGATACCGTGATAGGAGTTGAACAGTGGCCTTGCCACCATGTCCTGCATATTGGACACATCAAAGGTCAGCACCAGGTCCCGGTTAGTTTCCGGTTTAGCCTGCTCGTGACAGAGGGTTAAGTCGAAATGGACGCCCGGGTAGCCTTGCAGAAAGCGTTCAATCACGTCACTAACAAACTCTTTGTAGAAGTTGTGGGGCATTGAGATATTCAGTTTACCGGCCACTTCGGTTTGCTGGCTGACCAGCTGTGAAAAGGAGAGCTCTATCTGTTCCATTCCACTCATTAAGGAACGATACGCCTTGGCACCCGCTTCTGTTGCAACCAGCTCCCGCCCCTGTTTTTGCAACAGGCGTACACTGAGGCGAGCCTCTAAAGCCGATAAACGCCGGGACATGGTCGAAACCGGTAGCTGAAGCTTTACGGCGGCTTTTTGCAATGACCCTTCTTCGATTACAGTGCAGAGAAGATAAAGGTCATCAATGTTTCCAAATATGGAATCCAAGATCCTGTTTTCCGCTGTTTTTTGTAATTTAAGAAGATTTTATACTCTGTGAAACAATATTCAAGACGGGTCTGCAGGAGGTATTGTCATGACCAGAAAAGAATTTTTTATTAATTGCTTTTTGTCATCTGTTTTTATGACGCTGTTTATGTCCGGCGTTATTTCCGGAACAAAAGTGGGTTATGGCGCGGCATTTCTTTATACGTGGAGAGATGCGTTCCTGCTGGCCTGGCCTCTGGCACTTATATTCAACCTGACCGTCCTGCCACAGGTGAAAGGTTTATCCAGCTGGCTGGCGAATATTGGCCGTACAAAATGAGACTCTGCCTGAATACTCACTCTCCTTCCCGCTAAATACATAACTTTGAGTCGTCAATGCTTGCTGAATATTGCCGATAGCACACAGGAAAAACCGGGCAGACCGGACGGCTGAATAAGCAAAAAACAGTGAGCGGGATACTCTGGCAATGTTTAATGGCATAGGACCTCAGTCAACAGGCAGAAGTACTTCAACGGAAACCTCCGATCCAGTTGACCAGGGCGCTTCAGAAAAAGGAAGAACGTCGGACTTCAGGGATGTCAGTGTTGTCCCTTCGGCAGCGCTTTCGCACAATCGAGCCAGCCATTCTCAAAATCCGGCACGCCAGCTTAAGCGCCGAAGGATAAGGCCGGTTCATGTGAAAGGTGACTCAATAGGTTCCGGTTCGATATTGTGGCAGCCTACTTCCCGCCAGACACCACACCCCTCGACCCAGCCTCTGTCTAAAGCGCAATGTGCTGGTCTGCCCAAACGCAAGTTTATTGACCGGTTTATGGCGTTTGCCGTCTGCATAGTTCTGGATATGAGTTCGGTAAGGCAGAAGTTTGTGTCATACACTTCGGCAACCGTTTATCTCATAAAAGGTCAGTTACAAAAACTGCAACAACTGCTTAAACTGGGCGACTCTCTGAGTGACGATGAGCGTGCAGAATCCAGAAAACTGGTCAAAAATCTGCGCAGGAACGTTAAACAAGCTAAACAGGAAAAACTGGATGAGGCCCATAATTACATCCAGTTGGTTAAGGCGCTCAAGAAAATCAACCGTGGAGAAATCAGCAGTCACAAGGTTCATTTAGCCGGTATTGAGCTGGCGGGTGGCAAAGCGAACCTTGAAGATATCGATATGACCGTAACAGGCGTTGATCTGGTCAGCAGTACAAGTGGTGCGCTGGTTCCAAGGCTAAAGGCGGACGTGAAGGCCACGCTGGTTGTCCCTGTTCCCGGAAAACCCTCGGTTCGGGTCAGTGTCGACATTGAGGGTACTGAGCTGACCCTGGAAGGGCGGGTAATGCCTTTTGTTAATTCCTATATTCAGGGCAATACGATCAAGAACCTGTTTAAAAATATCCGTCATTTGCGGAAGAACAAGGAAGAGAAGTTTCAGCTAAGCCACCTGGGGCTATCAGCAGCGAAGGTATCGGCAAGGCTGGAGGATATTGATCCGGGAGCCATCAGCCGCATTGCTGCACGATCGGTTTATGGTAAGCGACGCCTGATCGAAAGGATGATGACCGACCTGAAAATGCCAGTCGATTTTCAGGTTGATGAACTGGAGCTGTTTGATCATGACCAGAAGCAGCCCATGTTAAAGGTTGAAGATCTCTCCGGACAGATGAAATGCCAGCGGGCTCATGAAGTAAAGGATGGGGGAAAGGAAACCAGAGGTTTCAGCCTGCAGACCGGCAACGTTTACTGTGATACTGAACAGGCTTCTGATCTTGCCAGCCGCACCCTGCAGAAAATGATACAGGTTCCGATGACGGTAATGCCCGGGGACACGCCGGTCACTTCAACCGTTTCCGGTGTTTTGAGTAAGCATTCAGAACGTTTCAGGGGAAACATCGCTCGTGCTGAAATAAATTTTGATATGGATTGTATTCATGAAAAGCACGCTTGCAAGGCTTTGGGGCAGGAGCGGCTGGATATCTGGGCGGATCAGCTGGAAGCATTTAATGAAGGCGCAACACATCTGGATCTTGGTGCCGGAGAAGTGCATGTAAATATTGAGAGAAAGGGAAGCGAGCGTTCGGTCACAACCAGGGTTAACGACTTTATGGTGGATGTCGATTTGCGTGAGGAATTACCGGACAAAGAGCTGAAACTGGACCTTCACGGTCGTGTACAGGGGCTTGATGCAGAACTCTCAGTCATCCAAAAAGACGGTGAAACCCACTACCACGGTGAACTGGAGCAGGTTGATATAAAGACAACACCGGAAACCATGACAATCACTAAAGGTCCGTTGGAAGTCTCTCTGCCTGGCAATGGCAGTTTGTCGTTTGATTCCGTTGCCGTGGACAGTCAGGCTCAGGAGGCGGGTCGTGACAATCATGTCAGAATGGATGGGCTCAAAGGCAAAGGTTCTGGCGATATTCGGGTAAAAAGTCCGGGCAATGAGTGGCGTGTGCCAGTGCAGGGTTCAGGCAGTGTTGAAGCGCTGGATCTGGCTGCGCAGCAGAATGCAGGCGGTGCTCAGGATGTACCTGAAACTCTGGCTTATGCTCAGTTGCAGACACTCAAATTAGATGATCTTGGAATAGCGGGTGCTCGACTGGGTGAGGTAGCGGTTGACCTGGATGAACAGGGCAGTGGAATGATTCGGTTAAACCGGGTTGAGCTGGATGGCAGTGAGTTGTTGAAAAATATTGAACTATTGCCAGAGGCGTACCGGCAATGGATTACCCCGGCACTGGTTGAAGGGCGAATTTTCCGTTGTGATATCTCCCTCAAGGTCCAGAATGGTGAAATTATCAGCGATCAGTCGCAGGTGTCCGGGCTGGATATCCAGCATACTCAGGAAGCCGGAAAAACCATGATGGGGCAGGCAGCAGGCTATCTGCTGGGGATGTTACAGGGGCTGGTTAATCGCCTGGATGTATCGGCTATCAATGTTCATGAAGGGCGACTGTGGCTGGAACTGAACGTAAAAGGCTGGCATTTGCCGGTACCGCTTTTCAAGGTTGGCTCAGAGCATATTAATGAAAAAGGCGGGGTGTCGGTCGCCGGACTGTTGCACGAAAACACCGGTGTGCAACTGATGGGGATGCGCAACAGTTACCGGGAGTTGCTGCATAGCGTCAATAGTAGTGTCAATAATAGGGCTAACACCGGGAGAAAAGGCAGCCTGCGAGTACTGGAGGAAACCTGCAGGATGGCCCCGAAGCAGGAGACCGTCAGCATTCTTCAGCGGGTTGATATTAACAGTATTCTGGAACAGGCCAGAACCGGGAAACCGGAGGCTGTGGCCGACCTGCCGGTGCTTTACCGTTTGTTTCTGCAGTATCCGGAAACGGTTAACCGAGCCTTACAGGTCAGGGAATTTATCCAGTCGCCAGCAGAAAGCCTGGATATGTTCAGGGCTGAACCTTATGCCCGACAGGTTGACCCCGTCCTTTTATTTCAGAGCCTGCAACGCGAAGGCGAACCGGAAAAGGCCCTGACAGTGATGGAACAGGCTCTTGAGCAGGCACCCTATAACCCCAGACTGAACTATTTTGCCGCCCGTCTCCTGACCGGCATACCTTTAGATAAGTTGCCATTAGATAGCTCTCCATCGGAAAAGCAGCTTCATGTGCAGCAGGCCAGGGTTGCCAGCCTGTTAGCCAGGGCGTCCAGAGGTGGATACTCCAGAGCCAGTGAGTGGCTGAATGAGAAAGCTCAGGCCAATGATCCTTATGCCATCCTGGCACAGAGTGGTGATACCCTGACCCGGACAACAGACATCAATGAATTCTATACAGCGGTGGCAAAACTGGAGCGTCTTGCAGTTAATACGCAAAGTGATATCAGGGATTATGCAGGGCAGATACTGGTGAACAGGGCGCGGAATGCAGACTGTATGTTCCTGCACCCGGACCCGAACCCGAAGCGGGTCAGTGAGCTGGATAAGCAGCAACAGCTTATCACGGAAGGCAGGGAAGGCGAACTGAGCGGAGATGATGCCTATCGCTGGGCTTTACGTTTCCTCTATGGTGTGGAAGGAGTGGGTGTAAACCCGGAATTGGCCTCGCATTTTCTGGATCTCAGTCAGCAAAGCGGCGTAGAGTCGGCATCTGTTCATCAGCAGGTGTGCCACAGGGTACATCACTCTAGTCAGGCAGCCGCTGCTGCCTGATGGCTTTCGGCTTCAACGGCAACTGCTTGCGAATTAAACGGAGTGAGAGTGAGACTCCCGCATTCTTCTCAACTCCCGTATAGCCGGATCACAACGGCACCGGTAAATGATGGCTGCAGCTCCAAAAAAAACAATCCCGGCACCGGCCGCACCTACTTTGATATGAGCATTCAGGCATTCGTCGTCTTCCTGACAGGTCGCCATACTGTAAAAGCCACCAACCAGTGTCGTAAGCAGGGTACTCATTGCACTCCCTACCAGCGTGTAAACCGGAACACGGGTTGCCAGGTGTCGCAAATGCTGTAAGGTGCTGGGCTGAGGTCTGCCTGCAGCAATGCCGGCCATTTGCCCCATCAGGGGTTCTACCTGTCCAAGCAACGCCAGCAGGTCGTTTGCGGCGTCTTCATCCAGATTCTGGACTGCCTCATAGGAAAACTCCCGAAGACTCTCCATTAATTGCTGGTATTGTCTCAATGCTCTGGCGCTTCTCAGATAGGAATTCTGGTGCAATGCACTGAACATATGGTGCGCACGAAAAAAAAGAGGGTGCCTGCTGGTCCTTTGCCCTACCGCATGCTGACAGCTTGCCAGAAGAGGCGTTGTCTCGTCGCTGTGTTGCAAGAGAGACCCTTCAAGAGAACGGGTGCTGGCAGAATCTGCGCGGCATTGGATGCGCACCAGTAATCGATCAAGAGCATTATCCCGGTTGATGATCAGCGAGTGTCTGCGCCAGAACTCAATAATGCTTCGCTCTGCGGCCTCTCCCAGAGAAAATGAATGAGAACAGTGTTCACATAAAGCGCTGAGGGGAATGAGCACATCGCTACTCCCGGCAGTGGTGAGTGTGACTCAAGGATAGAGTATTTACAGGGCTTATGCCTGAGTCAGTTTTTTCCAGAACGACTGTTGGGCTCGAGAGAAGCCCACAGGTTTTCGTCGGCCAGGGCAATCAGGGAAATTTTACCACGCCCTTTGGCTTCTGGCTGGAAAATGGCGCTGTTAGCGGGCGTTCTAAGCCCCTCGACAGGTTGCGCATTAATGGCTTTGACAGGAGATGAGCTGTCCCTGTTCTGGAGGGCATTTTCAGTCACCTGGTTGTGGGCAGGGAAAGCGCCTCTGGCGGCTGGACCTACCATAGATTGCTAGTGATCACTTAAACCATTCACCATCCTGTATCGGCTTTGAGTGGCAGGATGTGAGAATCACTACACAGATCATGGATGCCCGCTGCCTGTATGGGGGATAAAACACTGTCAGTTTGTTGAACAGGCAGGTATCCTGTTGAATTAAATACATCCCAGAGATAATGAACGAATGGTAATTTCCGACAACAAGGTCGCAAAGATTCATTACACCCTGAAGAACCAGGGCGGTGAGGTCATGGACAGCTCCGAAGGCCACGAGCCTCTGGCTTATCTCCAGGGCGCCGGGAATATTCTGGAAGGTCTGGAAAGTGCGCTGGCAGGCAAGCAGGCGGGTGACAAGCTGAAGGTGTCTATCGAAGCGGCTGAAGGTTATGGTGAATACGACGAAAGTCTGGTTCAGCCAGTGCCTCTGGAACAGTTTGGTGAGCACCAGGTGGAAGTGGGTATGCAGTTCCATGCTGACACCGCTATTGGTCCTCGCATTGTGACCATCATTGCCATCAACGAAGAAGAGAAGCAGGTGGTGATTGATGCCAACCACGCCCTGGCCGGTGAAGACCTGTTCTTTGATGTTGAGGTGGTGGAAGTGCGCGATGCCACTCAGGAAGAGCTGGATCACGGACATGTGCATGGGCCGGATGGCCACGAGCATTGATTAACCGCTGCTGATTAAAAAAGCCGGGCAGGTAACAACGACCTGCCCGGCTTTTTATTTGTATTTACTTTTTATTTTTTGCGCATTCAGCGGCAACATACTTTTTCAGGGCGTGTACTATGCTTGCTTAATATTTTCCCACTCTGAAGTATTATGGGTGCTGTCAGATTCAGATTAATTCTCTGCTTCGTTCTCTTAATGCTCAGTGAGATACTTGTTGCTCAAAACAATACCAGTGACAGTGAGCCAGAGGATGATTGCTCAAGCTTTACAACAGTGACGATAGATTCCGTTGAGGCACACATTCAGGAACTTTTACAGCAGGATAGCAAAAATTTAAGTGACTTGTCTGAGAATAGCGTGGAGGTTCAGGATGAAAGCCAGTCTGAACCTGAGACTCCATCAGAAGCGGAAACTATAGAATCACTAATGAGGAGCTATAGCGGCACTGTTATTTTGGTATCTAATCTGGATGTAGGTAATGTGGAAGATGTTAGGACTCTTCAGCAAATATGGAGGTCGTCTATTGCACGCTGGCAGCGTGAGGGCAGGATGATATGGATTGCCTATTCAAACAGGGACAGAACGTCTCAAGAGCTTGCAGAGCTGACCTTTGCCGGGTTCGACATTATCATAGAGCGCGGGTTGTCAGACTTGACTCTTTATTGCCGCTCACCAGTATTGCACACGAATATTGCCGAACACCTGGTGGTACAGAGACCTGTCAGAACGACAGAACACTTTGTTGTTATCCCGGATCTGGAAACGCAACTATTAAGTCTGCTGACGTCATTCATATATGCCCTGAGGAGAGGTGGGGCTATTCGGGATGACATGGCAGGTCTTGTTTTAAGTGGCCAATACAGCTACGACGATTATGAAAGGACGATTGCTGCTGTGGAAAGGCGACAAATGGGGACTTTGTTCAGAATCTGGATTGACCGGCACGCAAATACCGTTGAAATTAACGGCTTGCCGACACAGGAGATGGTCGTACGGGGAGTCGTGAGGGCGCTTGCTTTACCAGTAGCTTCTTTTATCGTCTTTGAAGCGAGAATTCGCAGGTTTCATGGAAGTGTGCAAATGCCAGTTTTGTTGGGCAACCAGATTCCTGTATCGGCTTTGAGTTATGAAAATAGCCTTGGTAATAATACCGACGATGGTTACATGGCTGATGATGAAAGCGATGACCGTTAACTTTGCTTAATAACGACGCTACAGACCTTTCAATTTCTCAGTTAATGGTTGTATAGTTCGCAGCCATTTTGTTTGTCGATTGTTTGTTGTCTATGCGACTCCTGACTGCGCCATTGTTGGCGATTGCTATAACTGCTTCTGTTTATAGTGCTGAACACGCTTTTCCGTATTGGACTATGATTGCGCAATGGAAAGACCCCCTGCTGTTTCTGGCTGGCCTGATGGCAGGGGTGCGTTGGCCTGACTGGGATTTTTTGATACCGGGGTTAAGCCACCGTTCCGGTTTGACGCATTCCATACTGTTGCCTCTAGTCGTGTATTTCATGGCCTTGCCCGCCATTGCTGCCGGGTTATCGCTGGGCATTGCCCTGCATCTGTCTTCTGATATTCAGCCCAAAGCCTGGACGGGAGGGGCGCTGATAAAATTTCCTGTGCTGGGCAGCATTGGAAAAAAACTGTCGCCGTTATGGCTGTTCATCAATATCGTGGGCTGCATTGGTATTATGGCAGCCTCCCTTGATATTGAACCGCATTTTGCCCAGCTGATTATGCTGATGGTAACGTCTGCCGGAACCTTCTGGTATTTCAGTCGAGAGGAGAAGAAGCGCCTGATTCCACTGACCACCCTGGCAGCCAGTGGCTTGCTGGTTCACAGTTTTCGCAGTGGGCTTCTTACTCTGAGTGCTGTGACTCAGTTTTTTGTCTGATCGCTTGATTTCGGGAGCGCTGGCGCTCCCTGTCACGGATTTTCTGCTTGCGTCGTGATTTTACGGTTTCCGCAACCTGCCCACCGATATGTGCTTCTCCACGGGCTTTAGCCAGCTGCATCTGTTTTTCCCGCTCCTTGAAACGCTGCTTCTGCTGGCTGGAATGTTTGTTATGGCAGTGTGGACAACTGACTCCCTGTTCATAAAACGGGCTGGCTTTATCTTCCTCGGTAATAGGCAGGCGGCAGGCGTGACACTGGTCGTATCGTCCCTTTTTCAGCTGGTGGTTGACCGTGACACGGTCATCAAAGACAAAGCACTCACCTTCCCAGAGCGATTCAGTCTCCGGAACGTCTTCCAGATATTTGAGGATGCCTCCCTGCAGGTGATACACCTGTTCGAAACCCTTTTGTTTAAGGTAAGCCGTTGATTTTTCGCAGCGAATACCACCAGTGCAGAACATGGCGACTTTTTTGTGTCTGGCCGGGTCAAGGTGTTTGTCAGCGTATTCAGGAAACTCCCGGAATGTTGTGGTTTCCGGGTTGGTAGCATGCCTGAAGGTTCCCACCTGAACTTCGTAATCATTGCGGGTATCGACCACGACAACCTCCGGATCTGAAATCAGTTGGTTCCAGTCCTGAGGTTTTACATAAGTGCCAGCACTCAGGATCGGGTCTATATTCTCGATCCCCATGGTGACAATCTCTTTTTTCAGTTTGACCCTGGTGTGCTTGAAGGGCTGTTGATCCGTAAAAGATTCTTTGGTGGTCAGGTCAGACAGCCTGGTGTCATTGCGCAGCCAGGCCAGAAGACTGTCAACATTCTCACGGCTTCCGGCCACGGTTCCGTTTATGCCTTCATGGGCAAGCAGCAGTGTTCCCCGGACTTGCAACCGGTGCATTGCCTCGGACAGGGGCTGGCGCAGGGTTTGGTAGTCGGTGAGAGTCACGAATTTGTAGAGGGCGCAAACAACGGTTTTCATTATTGTTGTCCATACTGTTGTCCATTGAGTGTACAACGCATTATCAGGGGTTATGTTCAGGGAGCCGGATGATGGGTTGGTTGAATGTGGTGAAGAGTGTAGCAGTCAACCAGGGATTGGAGTAGCAGTCTCTTCCAGTATGAAATAAGCCTGAATCAGTCAGTGCAAGCGTTTCTTCCATAAATTGTTAGATACACTAACCGCACAGTCAGTGTATTTTCAAAAGCATGGGGCATAATTTAGAGCATATTAAAAAGCCGACCAATAATAACTTTTAGTTAAAACGGATAAGGAGTAAATGATATGTACTCAACACAACTTTTCAACCATTCGACGAACGACTCTTTTTGGGTTGACCAATCTGATAAAAAGCCCCAGGCTGATAAAACCCGGGGAAGCGGTAGCCTGAATGGAGTGGAGGTAACGAGGGAAAACGGACAAAAGTATCTTTCCCGGACAGCTGTCGACCAGGCGAAGCCACCCAAAACATCCATCATGAGCAGAATAGCCCGACCATTTAAAGTTGCGGGCAGTTATATTAAAAGCACCATCAAAACCAGCGTCAGGAATGCTGCAAACCTTTCGGAGAAAGTGGGTAAATATGTTGGTGCGGGCATCGTTCTCGGAGCCTTGTGTCCCATTACTGCACCCTTAACGTTTGCGTCAGTTTTCTTACAAGACTCACAGTCTGCCAGACTACTCGGTAGCATAGCCAGTCCAGGTGAATCTCTGGGTGGAGGCACAGGCCGTATTGTTGGCGGAATTGCAGGTGCGGCAGTGGGGCTGGCTTTAACCCCTATTGCAGGAATGATTGGCCTTGTCAGGGGGGCGGTCAGTCTCATACCAGCCTCACATTCCGCGAGAGCCTGATTCCAGCTATTTAAGTCAGGCCGATGCAGTGTCCATTACCGTAGGAGCCTGACCGAGAATAGACTGCCCTACTGCGGTCGTAGCAAATTGGTCTGAAAATCCGCTTTTGTTCGTTAAATAGCTCGCTATTCGCCTCACAAAATCGAATTTTCATCCTCAATTTTCTACGATCCTCGCTACGGGCGCTATTCTCGGTCAGGCTCCGTAGGGATGAACACTGCATTTTCCCTAATGGCTGTTTGGATAAGTAACGGAGCAGGGAGTGTTCTCAGTTAACTTTGCAACCAGACATCCTTAGCCCAGTGCCAGACCGTAGGCCATGTTTCTTCTTCCTTCAGTTCTCCGCCTGACCAGAGACCGACTTCACCTTCAGCAGAAACGCAGTAGTAATCACCATTGTATTCGCAGATCGGGATCAGGTCTCTGGGAACACCCAGGTCCCAGGCCGTTGCGGTGACTTCTGGCAGATAAGTGTGGGAATGGGAGTCGGCAATGGTGACCGGCTCCATTGAGCCATAGACGACATCGCTTACCTGTAACAGGAATTCACGAAATTCGTAGGGTATAGGCAGCAGGATCTGTTCCTCTATTTCTATCAGGTCATCTTCGTTGGGAAGATCCAGAGGAATGGCCACCTGTTCCGCATTTTCCCGAAGTTCTTCAATGACATCTTCCATCGGTCTACATCCAGTAACAATAATTCAGAAACAATAGTTTGCCCCTAGTTTAACATTGCTCACTGGTAGCGTGATCACATTTATGCGGACACATGTGGGGCCGTCTGCATTGAAAGATATAACAGGCTGGAAATGTTACGGACTGTCTTCTGTAATAGATGCACTTCGCCTGTTAATTTGGCTTTTTCGGGTAATCTGACGTGAGCAGCGTAGCTGTCAATCTGGGTGCAGACCCTGTGCCAACCTGTTTCCGGCATTATTTGCTGCCCTCGGTTATGGGGATGATGATCAAGTCTGTTTATATTATTTCAGACCTGATCTTTATTGGTCAGAGTATGGGACACGCTGGTCTGGCAGCGATCAATATTGTAATTCCTTACTTCACTTTTATGTTTTCGGTTGCCATGTCGATTGGCGTGAGTGGCTCAGCACTGATGGCGATTCGTTTTGGTGAAGGGCGTAAACAAGAAGGCCTTATTATGTTTCAGCAGGCGTTCTCCCTGACCGGCATCACTATGATGCTGTTCACGGTTTTTACATTGCTGGAACTGGAAAACATTTCTTGCCTGTTTGGTGCCAATGAAGAGCTGTTGCCACTGGTTAAAGATTATCTGGGCATGATAACGCTGTTTGCTACTCCATGTGGTATGGGCTGGGCTATGTCCGGGTTCATCCGAAATGATGACAACCCCGGACTGGTTATGCTTGCAATGATTAGTAGCGCCAGCACTAATGTTTTTCTTGACTGGCTGTTCCTGTTTCCATTTGGCTGGGGCATGAAAGGTGCTGCCTGTGCCACGGGTATTGCTGAGGTGGTCATGTTGGGAACGCTGTTATTGCACTTTCGTCGCCCAAAGCAGTCGTTGAAACTTAAACTGGTGCTGCCGGACTGGCACATTTCTAAACTGATTTTCAAGAACGGTGTGTCGACATTTGTCATGGAGTCTGCAGTGGGTGTGGTGATCATGGTATCAAACTGGGTATTGTTAAGGCTCGGTGGCAACCTGTTTGTTTCTGTGTATACCATTGCCCTGAACTGCACCTGGGTGGTGGTTCTTCTTGTCTATGGTGTCGGACAGGCTACCCAGCCGATTATCAGCTTCAACTATGGTGCCGGGCTTAACCACCGGATTCAGGAAATCATCAAACTCGGATTTGGGCTGGCTATGGTGATTGGTCTTACCCTGTCGCTGGGAATGGTTGTGTTTGCCCATTCTATTGTGGCGCTGTTTGTTGATAAGCCATCTGCGCAATTGCTGGCTCTGGGGGGGCATGTACTGCGGCTGTATGCATTGTCGTTTGTACCTATGTGCATCAGTCTGATGACGGCGACGCTGTATCAGTCGGTTGATAAACCCGCTTATTCCACGGTTATTTCCATGTTGCGGGCCCTGGTTTTACCGCTGGCAGGAGTATTCTTATTGCCAACCTTATTTATGGCTAATGCCGTTTGGTACAATTTCTTGCAGACAGAGGTTATGACTGCCCTGATCAGCGTGTATTTCCTCAAACGCTTTTGGGATCAGTTGCGTTAAAGCACTGTTTAACCCTCTATGACATGGTCTGTATGAAAAGCCTGTATGAAGAGTCTGCCTGAATGGTGTTCACAGGCTCTCTGCTAGAAAGCCTGTGATGAAAATGGAGGGCTATCAGCTTTTCTTGCGGCGCAGGGGTTCAAAGCCCGCATCGACTGCTGTACCGGAGGCTTCAGCAGGCTTGCGACGTTTACCGATGTTTTTCTTCACACGATGACGAGCCTTGGTTTTGTCGGCGTCTTTCTTATTGATCTTTTTCTTTTTCGATCCTGCCGCTTTACCGGAAGCCTTGACCTTTTTCGGACCTTTCCATGAACCGCGTAACTCTTTAATGGAGCGCTTTTCAAAACGGGTTTTCAGGTAACGCTCAATGCTGGACATCAGGTTCCATTCGTTAGGGCCAATCAGGGCAATAGCCAGCCCTTTTTCACCGGCGCGTCCGGTACGGCCAATTCGATGTACATAATCGTCACCACTTCGGGCCATATCGAAATTGATCACCAGTTGCACACCTTTTATGTCCAGACCCCTGGCTGCCACATCCGTGGCGACCAGTATATTGATCTGGCCATCCTGAAACCGGTTCATAATCTGTTTGCGGTGTTTATGATCCATATCACCGTGCAGTACACCCACCTGTAACCCCTGCCTGTCCAGCAGATTAAACAGGTGCTCGGCATTATCGCGGGTATTGGAAAAGACCAGCGCCTTGTCAAAGGTTTCGTGCTTCAGCAGCCAGCTCAACAAACGTTCTTTGTGCGGATTGTCGTCAGACAGCATGATCTGCTGGTGAATGTTTTCGTGCTTGTCGCGGGCTGTACTGAGGGTAATGGTTTCCGGGTTTGTCAGTACAAACCGGATCAGTTCGCCCATGCCTTTGGGTTTCATGGTGGCAGAAAACAGCAGGGTCTGGCGTTCTTCACGGCATTCGTCAGCAATTTTCAGCATATCGGGGCTGAAGCCAAAGTCGAGCATCCGGTCGGCTTCGTCCAGTACCAGATATTCCAGATCACTGAAATCAGTGTTGCTGTTTTCCATGTGTTCCAGCAGACGACCCGGAGTGGCGATCAGGATTTCCGGGTTCTTGCGCAGGGTGTTAACCTGATGGCGGAAATCGTCACCGCCGGTAATGATGCCTGCTTTCAGCCAGGTAAAGCCCGCCAGCTTTTCACACTCTGCCAGAACCTGACGTGCCAGTTCCCGGGTGGGTACCAGAATCAGTCCCCGGGTGCTGGAACGGGGTGCCGGATTATTCTGCATGTGATGCAGCATGGGCAACAGGAAAGCGGCTGTTTTACCACTGCCGGTCTCGGCGTTGACGATAAGGTCCTTACCCTTTAACACCTCAGGAATCGTGGCTTCCTGAACGGGCGTTGCCTGAGTGAATTGCTGTTGGTCAAGAGCCTTTTGCAGGCGTTCATGCAGTGCCAGTTCGGAGAAAATCAAGGGCGGGTCCTCGGCAGAAAAAATCATGGGGGAATTTGAGAGGCAGGCATTCTATTCGGGAAGGACTGAAAAAGCTATGGTTCACCAAACAGCATGTCTGTCACCATATCGGCAATCGCGTCCGATATCTCGTTCATCCAGCTGTAATGATTTGCCATTTGCCAGGTGTTAAAGGTAAACATGCCTGCTTTTATCACCAGCAGACTGATCCCGGTGCCGAGTTGAGTCACCACTCCATCGGTCACGTCTGCAGGTGACGGCCTGTAAGTGTTTTCAAGATACTGAATAATAATCAATGAATTATAAGTAATGATATAGCCGACGACCTTGGCGTGGTCTTCAACTTTATTGCTGACAATCCCCCGGATTGAAAACTCTGACTCACCTTCTGACTGATAATCGCTATTCTGGTAACTCTCAACTAAATCGCCTGCACTATCGCCTACTCCCAGAATGCTAAGAAGGGAGTTAGCCGCTTCAAACAGCAGGAAGGCAGTGAGAAAGCTTTTACCCCACCAGGCATAAGCTCCGTAACCTGCAACGGAGGGAAGAGCGATAGTGATGGCATCTTCCAGCAGATCATCCAGAGAGTTATGTAAAAAGTGGTTAACTTCGTCGAGGAAGGTGGCGTATGTTGTGTAAAAAACCTTATGGAGGCGCTCTCTTGCGTTGAGTGGCTCCACTGGTTCAATTCTCATAATGGTGCAGTTATTTCTTTCTACCCAGCGCCCGGGACATCGGGTAAGAAACTGTGAGCTGTCTGGAAGCCCCTTTCCTTCTACTGCCTTTTCAAACAGTGCCGAATGATAGCAGACCAGTGTTGACTGGTTGCCGGAGATATCCATCATGCACAGCCTGCCGTCTCTCCTGCTGAGGGCAAAAGTCTGGGGGGGGTTAAAGGCTTCTGCCGTTGTGGTCAGCATCAGGCAAATTAGAAGGCAGCAATCTTTCAGGGTGATGTCCAGTCCAGTCATTCACTTTCCGTCTCAGTGCTGAATCGTCAATTGATGATAGAATAAGAGTCTTTAAAAGTTTTGGGGGGAGGATGTCCGCCTTCTTACGTTTTGTTGTTTCTATCGTTTTCCTGATAGGTCTGGCAGAAGCAGGCGAGTTTAGAATTGATGTCTACAATGCGACTGGTTTTTTCAGTCAATATTTTACGGAAGACGGGCAGGTTTATGAGGATTCCCAGATACTGGCGATGTTTCAACAGCTTCCTTTTATCAGAAGTATTCATGTAAACCACGATCCAAACCGATATTTCATCTACTCAGATTATCAAGTACAGCGAAATCCTGAGATACCTGCCATGGCCAATCCGGAATTAAGGCGCGAAACTCTGAAAAGTGCTTCTGTACCTTCAAAAAGACTCAGAAATAAACGGTTGCCTGACTTTTTAATAAGTAATTCTGACACGAACCCTATCCCAAGAAATATTGAAATCAGCAGGTCGGATAACCAGTCGTTCTCTGTTAAAAGTACATGGTCAAACGGTAAAACATCACATCGTAAAATGACTGGGAATCCTCTTTCAATGATTAATGTTTTAATTGATGTTGAAGACTGTATGGGACGCAGAGATGTACGTTTCAGCAGAACACAAAAGCAATGGCAAATTAAAACAGATGATGCTCGTGTGGTTCCTGGCCTTTCAATTTCCCTTCGTTACACCAGGGAACAGTGGGACCAAACCTTTTATGATGGAATTCTTGGTGTTGATGAGGGCTGGTCAATCTATGCAATCGTCATGTCTTCCGGGCAAAGTATTCTTTGGAACGGCCGTATGGTTTCCCATCAGGTCGTTATTGGGTTTCAGTTAGTTAACCAGCAAAGCCATTCTAATCTGTTTATTCAAATGACAAACTGGACAAACGATGACCTGCATTGCTCATACAATTACCTTAATCCTGAAACATCTTCTACCTGTCCGTTATTGTCTGAGAGTGAAAATAAGGTTGATGGTAGCAGTGAATTTATTCTCTACTCTATTCTCATTCACGCAGGAGCTGGTACTTCAAATGAAGAAACAGATCCTTTACCGCTACGCGCCTATATAAACAAGGGGTTTCGTGACGACGATGATGATGACGCACCTGCAGCCTCAGGGGCAGCAGGCTGTAGAGGATGCATGATATCGTCGGACAGATAGCTGGCTTAATTAATGGATAAAAATAATGATGGCTGAAGGCAATGGAAAGGTCGTGTGTGTATCAGGAGGATTTGATCCGGTTCATATTGGTCATCTGCGCCTGATGCAGGCAGCAAGTCAGTACGGACGAGTTGTTGTTATTGTCAATTCCGACGACTGGTTGCTGCGTAAAAAAGGCTATGTCTTCATGCCGCTGGCTGAGCGATGCGAATTACTGGAAGGTTTTGCCTGCGTGGACACGGCAATTCGGGTTGATGACACGGATAATTCAGTGTGTGAGGCTCTGGCACGCCTGAACCCCGATTATTTTGCCAACGGTGGTGATCGGAAAGCTGACAATACGCCTGAGGTTGAGCTGTGCCAGACGCTGGGTATTGAGTTGTTGTGGAATGTGGGTGGCGGGAAAGTTCAGAGTTCGTCTGAGCTGGTCAGGCTCAATGGAAATGACTTGTCGTCATCTCCACTGAAAAGAAGAGGGTGATTACATCACCCGCATTCCAGGCTGGGCGCCTTCATGAGGTTCCAGAATCCACAGATCTTTACCACCGGGACCCGCAGCCAGAACCATGCCTTCACTCACGCCGAATTTCATCTTGCGTGGTGCCAGGTTGGCGACCATGACCGTATGTTTGCCGATCAGGGCTTCCGGTGCATAGGCTGACTTGATACCGGCGAAGATGTTGCGAGTCTCCGCTTCACCAATGTCCAGAGTCAGGCGCAGCAATTTGCCAGCGCCTTCAACGTGCTCGGCGTTAACGATTCTGGCGATACGCAGGTCAACTTTGGCGAAATCATCAAACTTGATCTCTTCTGCCACCGGCTCTTTTTCCAGCCATTCGTTGCTGGCTGTTTTTACGACTGGTTTTTGTTCCGCCATCTTTGCCAGAACTTCTTTGCTGGCTTCAATCATGTTGCCCACCTTATCGGCTTCAACACGGGTCATCAGTGGCTTGAACTTGTTCACACCATGATCCAGCAGCAGGGACTGGCTGTCTGCCCATGTCAGTGGCTCAACGTTCAGGAAGGCTTCAGCTTTAACGGCCATGGCAGGCAGAACCGGCTTCAGGTAGATCATCAGCAGGCGGAACAGGTTGATGCCTGCGGAGCAGATATCGTGGAGTTCCTGATCCTTGCCTTCTTCTTTAGCAACCACCCACGGTTTCACTTCATCAATCCAGGCATTGGCTTTGTCGGCCAGGGCCATGATTTCACGCATGGCTTTACCAAACTCACGACCTTCATACAGCCCGGCAATCCTGTCACCGGCTTTCTGGAAGTCTGCGGTCAGTTCAGGAATCAGGTTGTTGGCAGACAGCTTGCCACCAAAACGCTTCTTGATGAAACCGGCGTTACGGCTGGCAATGTTGACCACCTTACCCACCAGGTCGGAGTTTACGCGCTGGATGAAATCGTCGGTGTTCAGGTCCAGATCGTCGATACGGTTAGACAGTTTGGCAGCGTAGTAGTAACGCAGGTATTCAGGGTCGAGATGATCCAGGTAGGTGCGGGCTGTAATAAAGGTACCGCGTGACTTGGACATTTTCTCGCCGTTAACGGTCAGGTAGCCGTGAACGCTGACACTGGTCGGTGTGCGGTAGTCGGTACCATGCAGCATCGCAGGCCAGAACAGACAGTGGAAGTTAACGATGTCTTTACCGATAAAGTGGTGAACTTCGCAGTCGCTGTCTTTCTTCCAATAGTCGTCGAAGTTCAGGTCGTCACGGCGGTCGCACAAGTTTTTAAATGCCGCCATGTAACCGATAGGCGCGTCCAGCCATACGTAGAAGTACTTGCCGGGCTCACCCGGAATTTCGAAACCGAAGTAAGGTGCATCACGGGAAATGTCCCAGTCCTGCAGGCCGGTGTCCAGCCATTCTGCCAGCTTGTTAGCGATTTCATCGGAGATGGTGCCGGAACGGGTCCACTCTTTCAGAAAGGCGTCAAAGTCAGACAGTTTGAAGAAGAAATGTTCACTTTCCTTTTCAACCGGCGTAGCGCCGGAAATGGCGGAACGGGCATTTTTCAGGTCAGCCGGAGAGTAAGTGGCGCCACAGGCTTCACAGTTGTCACCATACTGGTCAGGCGTGTTGCACTTCGGGCAGTCGCCCTTGATGTAACGGTCAGCCAGGAACATTTCTTTCTCTGGGTCGAAAGCCTGAATAATGTTGTGGCTGGCAATATGGCCTTTCTCTTTCAAAGCCAGGTAGATGGCTTCGGACAGCTCGCGGTTTTCATCGGAGTGTGTGGAGTGGTAATTGTCGAATTCCACGTGGAATTCGCTGAAATCACGCACACGCTCTTTGTTGATCAGGGCGACAGACTCTTCCGGCGTAATACCCTGTTTTTCAGCGTGCAGGCTGATGGCGGTGCCGTGGGCATCGTCCGCGCACACATAGGTACACTGGTTGCCGAACAGCTTCTGGAAACGAACCCAGATATCGGTCTGGATGTATTCGACCAGATGGCCCATGTGCAGCGGCCCGTTGGCATAGGGCAGGGCGCTGGTAACGAGAATTTTTCTTTGGCTCATGCGTTTACTGTTTCGCTCGAACTGGCAGATTTTGGAAATTAATCAGCCATTATACTGCATTGTGTTCAGGGAGCCATAAGGGGAACGGGAAGTGATGCATGTCTGGCAGAGAGGCTGGAAGGGGCAGTCAGGAAACCTTGTCAGCGGTTTCCTGACCTGAAAAGAGTCTGAGAATGGATCAGGCCGGTTGCCCACTTGTATCGGCAGCGGATTGTGGTGGTTTGAAGAGGTCTCTGACCCGGGTGACGATGACCACGAGGTTGTCCTTCGAACCAGCCCTGAAAGCGTGATCCCTGATACTGGCTGCCAGATTTTCCGGGGAGATATCGGGTTTTTCTGTACACAACCTTTTAACCAGCCGTGTAATTTGCTCATTGGTGGCGACTTCCGAAATGCCATCGGAGAACTGTACCAGAAAGCCACTCGGGTCAAGCTCGTTTTCATCAAAAACCGTGACAAATGGCCTCGGGCTGGTCACTCCATTATAGTTATGATCTCCAATAGAGGTGACACAACTCATACCATTGTCTCCTTCCGGAGTATCCCTGCACTTTACCCGAACCTGGCTCGGCTTTTTCGGGTGTGGAGCAACGATACCACCACGTTCATGAACCATCTTGTTAAACCGGGACTTTGCATTATCCGGGTTATCCTGTTCGTTTAGTAAACCGGCATCTTCAGAGAGCTGGATACAGGCGCCTGCATCGGATGGCGCTTTATCAGGGTTGATAAAGAGAGAACGGCTGTCACCGGTGTTGATAATGCATAGATGGTTTCCGATAACGGCTGCACAGTTCAGTGTGCTACCGCCTGACTGGTAATTGCCCTGCCGGTCCAGGTCGACAATTGCAGCCTGGCACGCAGCCGTCATACCCGTTTTTGTGAAGGTCTTCTGATTCAGTGAATTCAGGCGCTTTGTCAGGGCTTCAGGAAGGTTTTTTCCACTTTCAGTGGCTGCGGAATTGTCTCCGGTATCTTTTCTGTTATCGACAGTGTGACCGTCCAGCACAGCGGTTATCCGGACCGGTGTCCAGTGACCGGCAATCATGGTATGCACATGCTGTGCAACAGGCACATCCTCCATGCCATAAGAGACATTGCCATCGGCTCCGGCAATTCCTGTGGCAGGTAGTTCTTGAGAAGCGGTTTTAAAGCTGTACAGGTATTCACAACGTCCTAACTTATTGGGGTCATCCAGAAGCGCCTGAAACTTTCCATGGGTTTTCTCGTCAAATTGCTCAGCGTTACCTTGCGCTTGCGCCCGCTGTTTGTTTTCTGCCAGCTCGTCTTTAAGCAAAGCCGCTGAAGTGGTGACCTGATAGTCCAGATCCTGTAGCTCCTGCAATGAGAGTCCGGCAGGGTTTAGCGGGGCAGCAAAGTCAGACTGTTCTTTCATTGTTTCTACAGGCTGGCCTTTGACCTGCCGGGTTGTGACCTTGTCTTTGTCCGGAAAATTTTTTAGCTGGGCTTCTAATAATGAAGTTGCAACGGTTTTTCTGCGGGTCGACAGCTCCATAGTTAACATGTCCTGAATAGAAGACTCTTGTTCACTGTCTCTGTAGGAACTTGACACTCTTGTTGCCAGTTCTTTCACCAGGCCTTTGTTGATTGAGCAAAGTTCCTGAAAAAGTGCCCTCTTGTTGGCGGGTGTTGCGAAGTCAGGGGCAAATTTCTCAGAAAGTCCGGACTCCAGATAGGTCATAAGATGGTTGTAGTCTCCTTCTCTTAAAGAAGGGAGTCCTGGGAGTTTCAGGTTGTTAGCGCCTTCGTATGCTTTGGCGCCTGCGCTGAACGGAGTTTTTGCTGATTCCTCAAGTTTTTCTACAAAAGGTTTCAATCCTGAAGGGGTAAGGCGCTCAATAGAGCTGAATTTAATCCCCCGCTCTGTTAAGTGGGTTCTTTCAACGTAGGTGTTCAGGCTGCCTTCCATATTGCTCTGATAATCTGCAAATGTTTTACCTTCCGGGTCTCTTACCGTTAGCACCCAGGACTTTGCCCAGCCCAATGCCTTATCAGTCTGCCCGAACTCTTTAAAGAACTCCTCTTTAGACATCACCCTTCCGTTATCAGACATACCCAGCTCTTCTTCGGGCTTACTTTTTTCGTATTCACGAATGGTTTTGCAAAAGTTATACGTTGTCGGGTAAGCATTGAGTGTACTGGGGTCCATAACTGTATCTCTTGTTCTGGAGAAGGAATGTCATGGCTATCGGCGGAACCCCTGCAACTCTGATGAAAAATTGTCACTGTTGCTCAACCTGAGCTCGGGGTAAACTACTAACCGTTCATACAAAGGCGGAAAGTGCTGAAAAGTGTAGATATACGCATTGCTCTTTTGTTGACGCAGGAGCAGACTTGCCCGCCCTTTTTTCTTTCAGAAACCCTGAGATTTTTTGCAGGTTTTTTGTCACGGCTGTTTGGGCAGAACTGGTGGTAGACCCGGATCATCGCCAGCAAGTGTTCGCCCGATCCATGTTTAATTTCAATGACCGGTAGACCGGAACCGGGAAGGCAGGTATTGTTAATTCCATGACCGAAGAGGATCGAAAACAGCGTTATATTCGTCAACGCAACGCCGGTGCATTGCCCTGGGAACTTGAAGAATCGAGATCTGTCGAGCCGGAACATCCGGTTTTTTCACAGGGTATTCAGCAGGAAGTGCCGGCAGCACCCGCGAACGAAGGTGCCAGGGTGCAGCCTTTACCGGACGACTTTCAGCCTGATCCGGTATACATCGAGTTTCTCGAGGTTCACCATGGCATTGACCGTGAATTTACCCTGGCTCAGCTGGTTGAGTTCAAACTGTACTGGCGTGAAACGGGGGAAGCACGCAAGGCATGGCAGAACAAGTTCAAGAACCATGTGATTTACCAGTGGAAGCGGAGCCAAAGTGAAACAGGGCAGAGAGCTAATCGATCAACAGCTGAAAAGCTTACAGACACCAGCTGGGCAGACGGCATACAGCTCGACTTCGACGACACCGACAACTGAGTCTGTACAGGGTTCTGGTTCTGGCTCTGGTCGGGGCGCTGGTCAGAATGAAAGCGCAGAACAGCAACAAAACTACCGCTACGCCATCAACACCCTGTTTACACTGCTTGAAGATGCCTACCCGTTAAAATTCAAGCGGGCCTTCCCAACCGAAGAAGATCTGAACCGGGCCAAGCGGGTCTGGTTTCAGTCTCTTAAGGAATTTCATCCCCGGCGTATTGTTAAGGCGGCGCAGAAAGCGCTGGATACCAGCAAGTTCTTTCCAGACCTCAGTGATATCCGTGAGCTGTGTAAGCTGCGCTATGACGAGGTGGGGCTGAAAGAACCACTGCAGGCGTATTATGAAGCCTGTTATGCGCCGGTGCAGACCCGGGACTATCACTGGTCGCACATTGCCGTTTATCTGGCAGCCAAACAGACCGGCTGGATGACTCTGCGCAGTGAAGAACAGCGTATCGCTCTGCCGATTTTTGAGCGCAATTACGAAATCATCTGCAACCGTGTGCTGGATGGTGAAGACCTTGAAGCGGATATTCTGCAGGGTCTGGAAGACAGTCGCAGCAAAGAGGCTGTACGGCTGGCGGATGAGCAGGCTGAACAGGGTTTGCGTCAGCAGATGGAAAAGCAGGGGATTGACCCGGATGCCGGGCGTGAGGCATTTATCAGGATGCGTGACCAGCTGCTCAGGAATAAGTAACGTAGCCTGACCTGACTGACACCCTCTATGAAATGGGTAGCGGTCAGGTCAATCATATCTAATATCAATAAGAAAGTTGTTGCAATCATGGGTTGCCAGGCCACTGTTGTCGGTCATTCTCAGGAATTTCATTTCGCCATCAAACAGTCTCTGGCACCATTGATTTGCAGGTTCCTGCAAATCCCAATCGCTGCATATTTCCTTGCCTGCAATCGACCAGCGACTTGATTGTATTATTGCCATTGGTCCGTACATATCCAGCTCGCAATGTATATTAAACCATGGATCGCATACCCAAATATTCTCATTTTTGTACTGGTCAAACTCTTTCAGTGCTAACTTTTTTTTCAGTTCGATTTCATTCGCTACTACCAGAAACGTATGACATTTATGATCGACCAACCATACATTTGGAATCTCCAAAGCCTTACCGTACTGGAGGGCTATACAGCTGTATTCATGACAGTCACCCGCCCTCTCCTGAGGAGGGTATGAGTCTAAAAGCCTGCATGCATCAAAAGTTGTATATTTTCGTAAATCACATATTACGTTATAAGCCTTATATTCATTGGCAAGGCGTCTTTGCTTCCTCTCTGGAGAGGCCAACCCATATTCCAATGAGAAGGATTTATTACCTGTTTTTAAAGACAGCTTAAAAAATTGACGGGCATAATTTATCATCTGGTGTGAATATGTCTTTTGATCATTCATAAATGTGTCGGCCTCTCTGGTCAATTAGAGGTTTAGTTCAGCAAATGGTGAGTCGGTGTTTACTGCTAATCCAGTGATATTTTTTACTAAACCGTTTTGTTTGGTAATAATGCACACCTGATACGATTTCTCTGGAGTCAGGTGTTTATGAGTTCTCCCAGGAGCGCTGCAATCAGCCGCGCTGTGATTGAAACTGCGATCCAGTCCTACCAGGACCCTTATCTAAAACAGGATTTACTCTCTGCCGGTTGCGTGAAATCCCTTGAGATTGATGGGGGGAAAGTTCAGCTTTCCGTTGAACTGGGCTATCCGGCAGACGGTCTGGTAAATGGTGTGGCGGAACTGCTGCGTACCAAAATCAATAATGTTGACGGCGTTGAAGACTGCATTGTCAGCATCAGCTGGCGTGTTGCTTCTGCACCGGTTCAGGGAGAGCTGGAAGCTTTTGCCAATGTGAAAAACATTATAGCTGTGGCTTCCGGCAAAGGCGGTGTGGGTAAGTCTACGACGGCGGCTAACCTGGCACTGGCGCTGGCGGCTGAAGGTGCCAGAGTGGGTATTCTGGACGCCGATATTTACGGCCCAAGTGTTGGACTGATGCTGGGTATTGCCGATGGCACCCGCCCTGAAGTGAAGAATGAAAAGTTCTTTATGCCGATTCAGGCTCATGGTATAGAAGCCATGTCCATGGCGTTCCTGATCACCGAAGATACACCAGTCGTCTGGCGTGGTCCCATGGTGAGTGGTGCTTTGCAGCAGCTGCTGACCCAGACCGTGTGGAATAATCTGGATTATCTGGTGATTGATATGCCACCGGGTACCGGCGATATTCAGCTGACGCTGGCGCAGAAAGTCCCTGTCACCGGCAGTGTGGTGGTGACCACGCCTCAGGACCTTGCTCTGATTGATGCTAAAAAAGGTATCGAGATGTTTAACAAGGTCAACATTCCGGTATTGGGTGTGGTGGAAAATATGGCAGTCCATATCTGTTCCAGCTGCGGTCACAGTGAGCATCTGTTTGGTGAAGGCGGTGGCACCCGCATTGCAGAACAATTCGGCGTAGATTTGCTGGGCGCTCTGCCTCTGTCCATGATGATTCGTGAACAGGTGGATGGCGGCATGCCAACGGTGGTGGCCGAGCCGGATTCCCAGATCACCATGATCTACAGGGATATGGCGCGCAGGCTGGCCGCAGAGCTGTCCCTGAAGAACAGTCAGGCTGCAGCCGCACCAACTATCTCGTTCTCAGACGATTAACGGCTGAGCAGTTTCGGGAGTCTGGTTTTTACTTTCTGTAAGAACTGCTCCCGCTGCTGTTGGGTATTCTTGTCCATGCTGTACAGTGCCAGCCAGTGAAACCGGCGAAAGTGGGTACAGGCCCGGAGACTTAGCTTCAGCATCTTTCTGGGTGGATTTCCAATCAGTTTCATCCGCCACCAGGACGAACCCTGAGTGGTAATCACCACAACGGTTTGTATCTTTGTCAGCCCCGGTTCTACGACACCGCAATTAAACTTTGCTGCAATGCCCGGCAACCAGATTCTGTCCAGCCAGCCTTTGAGAATAGCGGGTGGTCCCGCCCACCAGGTGGGGTAGACCAGCACCAGAGCCTCAGCCCAGCGCAGTCGGCAGACTTCCTGTTCGATGCCAGTAGTGTTATCGCTGGTTGTGTAGCGTAGCCGCTCATCCCTGCTCATGACTGCAGTAAAATTCTGCTGATAGAGATCAAGCACATTGACCTCATGGCCTGCTTCTTTCAGAGTACTCTCTACCTGCGCTTTAATGGCGGCATTAAAGCTTTCAGGGTCTGGGTGGGCGTATACCACCAGTGTTTTCTTTGGTGTCATTCTTTAGAGTCATTACTACAGTTCGGTATGAGTCCGGTGATTCAGCTAAGGGGAACCTGCTCAATGGTTACGCCATTTTCACGGCAGAACCGGGAGAGTTCTTCCTGAGGATTGCGGTCGTACTGTTCGTCATAAACAATGCGTTTAATGCCTGCGGCCAGCAGGTTCTTGGTACACTGGTCGCAGGGGCTGTGGGTGACATAGGCGGTTGCCCCTTCAATGGCTGTGCCGCAGCGGGCAGCCCAGATCACGGCATTCAGCTCCGCATGGATTTCATGGCGCAATGACCAGTGATGGTGGTCTTCATAGTCGGCTTCATTGCAGTTGATGTAGCCAGACGGCGTGCCATTCACACCCGTAGACAGCACTCGCCCGTCTTTCACCAGCAGACAGCCTACCTGCAGGCGCACACACTTAGACAGCTTGGACAGCGATCGGGCCATCTCGAGATAAACAGTATCACTCATAAACAGATCTGGTTTGGATAATCGGTGGATGACCGTACTTTAGCAGCATTAAAGACGACACATAAGGCTTTGCTGACAGACAGGGTCAGTTAAGCTTGATCATTCAGCTGGTTTTCTGCCGTGAAAAGACAATGCCAGGAAATAGCAAGAAACAGACCAGAGGGGGACGAATTCTATTGATCCAGATCACGATAGTGGTTTCCCGAAATCGGCCATACTGTAGTCAAACTCAGACAGTTTCGACGCTTACGCAGGAGGCCGAGCCATGAATCAGGACTATTCTCTGCAGTCTGTCACCGCTGCGCAGATCATGACCCATAAGGTGATCAGTGTCCCCTACGACTGGACGGTTGACCGTCTGGCAAGGTTTTTCACCGACAAGGGGATTTCAGGTGCGCCGGTTGTCGATGAATCCCGCCGTCTGGTGGGCGTCGTGACACTGTCTGATATTGTTCGTCAGGCAGGCAGTGGACTGGTGGATATGAAGCGTCGTGATGAAGACTTCTACAGCTCTATGCTGGACGCGGAACTGTCTGAAGAAGATATGCACGCTTTCCATGAAAGTATTGACCAGAGTGTTCTGGTTAACGACATTATGACCCCAATGGTGTTTGAGGTGGAACCGGATACTCCGCTGGTGAAAGTGGCAGAAGCCATGGTAAAGGGCAGGATTCACAGGGTTCTGGTGACGGAAGGCCGAAAGCTGAAAGGCATTATCAGTGTGCTGGATATTCTGAAAGTTATGACCGATTAGGGAGGCGGTGGCGCTGCCACCACCTTTCCCGCTAATCAGTGGGTGACACTGATGACCGCCCTGCGGTTTTCCTGCCGCATTTCTTCTGTCTCATTGCCTCTTACCGGTTCACTTTCGCCTTTGCCCAGAGTTTTAATATGTTCTCCGGGTACACCGCGTTTCATCAGCCATTTTTTAACAGCCATGGCACGGCGTTCTGAGAGATCCTGGTTGTAAGCTTCTGTGCCAATGGCGCAGGCATGGCCCGTAATCACAATACGACTATCATCGTCGATCAGCATCAGCAGCTCATTCAGCTTTCGCTCATCTGCCGCCTGTATAGCGGTTGAATTAAAGGCGAAGTGCAGCGTGTTCAAACGACCTTGGTTAGGTACCTCCCACACATCGTCTGCAGCTGAGTCAGCCATAGCGCATGCGGTGCCAGAGAGTACTGCGCCTGCAAGAAAAGCAGCTCCCCCGGTGGCCCAGTTGTAGGCGGCACCTGGAATGCCTATGGCAACACCGCCCTGGACGGCACAGGCTGCCCAGTGTCGGGAAGGTGCAGAAGAATCTTTCTGGTTTGAGGTTGAGGCGCAGCCCGCTGTGAACAGCAGGGCAATTATGATGGCGCTGAGCTTCAGCTTGCTGATCGTCATGGTACTTCTCCATCCATGGTTTTATGTAATGACACCTGCGAGCGGGAAACGCTTTGGGTGCTTTTGAGGAGAGTATAGGCATGAGGTTTCTGGCGATGGAGAAGGGGGGTTTTGCCAGCAAATGAAAAGGAATGAGGGAAAGCTTTCCGGAAGCTGCTGGTTTTTTGACTGAAAAGGTCGAAAACCCCAGAGCCGGGGCTTTCTGGGGATGCTTAGTTATGAGCGTGCAACTCATCATTCAGGGCAAAAGCCGTCTTTTTGGTCAGGCATTCAATGGCACCTGTCTGGGAGTTACGCCAGAACAGCAGGTTGGACTGCCCGGCCAGTGTCGAAGCCTTAACGGTTTTAACCGGCTTGCGTTCGTTATCCAGCAGGGTGACTTTTGAGCCAGCCGTGAGGTACAGACCCGCTTCTATGGTGCAGTGATCACCCAGTGGGATATTGACACCCGCTTCGGCACCAATCAGGCAGTTCCTGCCGATGGATACAACGATATCGTTACCGCCGGACAGAGTTCCCATGGTACTGCAGCCGCCACCCAGGTCGGAGCCTTCGCCCACCCAGATACCGGCAGAAATACGGCCTTCCACCATACTTTTGCCCTCAGTGCCGGCATTGAAGTTGATGAAGCCTTCATGCATGACCGTAGTGCCTTCACCGACGTAAGCGCCCAGACGTACTCTGGCAGTGTGGGCAATACGAACGCCAGCTGGCACAACGTAGTCAGTCATTTTCGGGAATTTGTCCACAGAGTTAACGCTCAGGTAACGACCTTCAGCACGGGCTTTGATCTGGCGCTCCTGCAATTCAGTCAGGTCGATTGGGCCTTCGCTGGTCCAGGCGACATTAGGCAGCAGTGGGAAAATCCCCTGCAGATTCACACCATGCGGCTTGACCATCCGGTGAGAAAGCAGATGCAGTTTCAGGTAGGCTTCAGGCGTGCTGGTCAGTGCGCTGTCGGTTTCCAGAAAGGTAATGACTCTGGGACGGTCACTCTCTTCCAGACTCAGCATAATGCTGGCCAGCTCCTGTTCATCCAGGTTTTCAAACAGTTCTTCCAGGGCGTGACAGGTTTCGCTGTCCAGCTCAACGCAGGTGTTGCCGCCTTCGTACCGGATCAGGTTCCGGATGGCTTCAACCAGCTTTTCATCCGGATGCATCATCGGCTTCGGATAATAAACTTCCAGCCATTCGCCTTTGTTGTTTTTGGTGCCAATGCCAATGGCGAGGCTGAACAGTGTGTTGGTTGTACTCATGGAGTGTGCTGCCTTATTTGCAATTTTTAACTTGAATCTGATGATTACCGGGTAATGGGGGCAAAAATCTGTTTATAAAGGTCTGCCCTGAACCCAAGATGTTTTTCAGAGCCGGTATCCAGCAATGGACGCTTGATCATGGCAGGATACTCCACCATCAAAGCCAGGGCCTGATCTTTGTTAATGCTTTGTTTCTGCTCATCCGGAAGGTTACGCCAGGTGGTACCGCGTTTGTTCAGCAGTTGCTCCCAGGCCAGCTCCTCAGACCATTCCTGAAGCTGCTGAAGGGTTAACCCATCTTTACGGTAATCGTGGAAATGGTATTTGATGCCATTATCACTGAGCCAGCGGCGGGCTTTTTTTATTGTGTCGCAGCTTTTTATGCCATAAAGAGTGATGCCATAAAGAGTTGTGCCGTCAAGAATGGTCATAATTTTTCCCAGGTGTACTCTGAAGCCCTTGCCGCGCTTACTATGCCTTAAATACCGCCATGCCTCAAATAAGCTATGCCTCAAATAAGCTATGCCTCAAATAGCAGACAGTTGCGAGCGCTTCACAGCCTGTGGTTTTGTGCCGACAGTATAGGAATGACTGTTTATTAATTCACTGAGGCTGTCTGAATCATGCATTCGGAAGGTTTGCAATGCGCTTATAAAGGCCCGTCAGGTTCTGGCTGCGACGAGCTGGCGGAATCCGGTTCAACGTTTTGTTTCTGGCACTGCCCTGATATTGACAAGTCTGGTATGGATCTCAGGGAGAGACTGGAACAGCGAGCCGGGACGGGACACCCCATGGAAGGTTTTCTGCTGAAAGGTGCCAACCTGGAGAATGTCAATCTTGTGAATCATTGCGGAGAACCCTATCGGCTGGTCAGGGCAGACCTGAATCGCGCTAATCTGCACCGGGCGCACTTATATCAGGTGAGTTTGTTGCAGTGTAATCTGCTTAAGGCCAATCTCAGCAATGCGAATCTGCACTTTACCGATCTCTCAGACTGCAACCTTCTGGGAGTGAACTTCAAACATGCCCGGCTGGATGAAGTCTATTGGGGGGACCAGCTGTTGCAGGAGCGTCTGGGTTATGAAAAGCAGCACTGTCACCAGAACGAACCGGCTCAGGTGTTGTTTCAGGAGGCGGAAGAGGTCGCACGCAATATACGCCGCAGTTGTGAGAATCAGGGGTTGTTTGCTATAGCGGGTGACTTTTTTTATCGTGAAATGGTGATCAGGCGTCAGCGTTATCCTAAGTGGTCTTACGACAGAGGGTTATCAATGCTGGTTGACCTGATCAGTGGTTATGGTGAAAAACCACGCAGGGTCATTTCGTTTGCGGCTGGCCTGATCTTTCTGTTTTCTTTTATCTATCTGCTGTTTGGGGTTCAGGAAGGTGGACGGCTTATTCAGTATTCGACGGACCAGCCTTTTCTGACCAATGCACGAACCTGGCTTGATACGCTTTACTACAGCGTTGTAACGTTTACGACACTGGGGTATGGCGATATTACCCCAGTGGGAATTTCAAGGTTTTTTGCGGCGCTGGAAGCCTTTACCGGTAGCTTCAGTATGGCGCTATTTGTGGTGGTTTTTGTAAAAAAAATGACCCGGTGAGGCGTCATTCCTTTCAACCTGTTCGATAGGCTTCGCTTTCTTCAGGGTCACAGCTGATGGCAGCGTGAACCTGCCCCTGTAGCAGCTCCTTAAACTGTTCCCGATTCATATGAACCAGCTCTCTGTGGTTACCTGCCTCAAGATAGACATCCTGAACCGAGTTGAGTTCATCATCCCAGCAGGTACTCATGCCGTAAGCGGCTCCCATAGCCGGAACTGCGCCGGAATCGCAGTCCGGAAACAGCTTTCTCAGCTCTTTCTCCGTAGCCAGTCGTAAATGACGATCCAGTTTGGTATTGATCCAGCGGAGCATCAGTTTGTTCATGGAGGGCATGATAGCCATCAGGTAGCCCTGCTCGTCGTGAAGTACAACCGCTTTGGTCATATTCTTTACCGGTATACAGGCGGAACGGGCTGTATCCAGAGCCCTTTCGGAATAAGGGTGGCAGACCAGTTCGTAATCGGCATGATGCTCATGGAGAAAAGATTGCAGTTGCTGGGCAATAGCCATGTCAGTAACCCCGGTTAACCAATTGAATAGCAAATGGTCAGACGCTGTGCAAAGAAGAGATAAGAATAAAGTTTATATGGAATAAGAGCGTACGCCTGATGAGTTGGTACGGAAGCTGAGAACAAAAGTGAATTAAAACAACGTCGTATATGTTATGCAAACTTTTTCGTACGTATATTGAGGCTGTTCTGTATGATATATCATCCTGTCTTTCCTGCTTTAACAACGGTATCCTGTTTTAACTTTGGTTAATATATTATGGTTGCTGGTAATGAAAATAGGGTGCAGAGCCAGGTTTGCCTCAGCAGGCACGTTAGCGATTTCTTTCCCACAGATAACCTGGGCTGCAGATGATTTGTTAAGAGTGACAACCCATCCTGTAGCATGGGCCTGTGTCGTTATTTTTGTAATTGCTTACATCGCCGTTATGGCGGAAGAAAAAATCCACCTGCGTAAATCCAAGCCTGTCATACTGGCTGCGGGTCTGATCTGGGCTCTGATTGCCTGGCTGGCGAAAGAGCAGGGGGTCTCGCACAATGACCTGTCACGGGCAGTCATGCATGACCTGGAAGAGTATGCGGCGATGTTTCTGTTCCTGCTGGTGGCGATGACGTATATCAACGCCATGGAAGAACGACATGTGTTTGCCAGCCTGCGCTCCTGGCTGGTACAGAAGGGGTTCAATTTCAGGCAACTGTTCTGGGTAACAGGGATTCTGGCGTTTTTTATCTCCCCGGTAGCCGATAACCTGACGACTGCGTTGCTGATGGGAGCGGTGATCATGGCAGTGGGACAGAAAGATGTCCGCTTTATCTCTCTGGCAATGGTCAACGTCGTTGTCGCATCGAATGCAGGCGGAGCTTTCAGCCCCTTTGGGGATATTACCACGCTGATGGTCTGGCAGGCAGGTAAAGTCGAGTTCGCACAGTTTTTTGTACTGTTTATTCCCTCGGTTGTGAATTTCCTGCTGCCGGCAATGATTATGAGTGCTTTTGTCAGTACCGGGCAGCCGCTTCCGATTAAGGATCAGGTCGCTATTCGTCCGGGTGGCCTGATGATATGTGCCCTGTTCCTGCTGACTATTTTCATCGCTGTTTCCTTTGAACACTTCCTTGGCCTGCCTCCGTTTATGGGGATGATGACCGGACTGGCGCTGTTGATGTTTTATACCTATTTCCTCAACCTGCAGGGACTAACCAGCAGCAAGCGCTTTCCTTCCGGTATGCACAATTATGAAAACCTCGACGTGTTCCAGCGGGTAGCCCGTGCGGAGTGGGATACGCTGCTGTTCTTCTTTGGTGTAATTTTTTCAGTGGGCGGGCTGCGTTATCTCGGTTATCTGGAAGTGGTCTCCGAGTTGATGTACGACGGCATAGGCATGAGTTGGACAAACATTGCGGCCGGTGTGATTTCAGCCATTGTTGATAATATTCCGGTGATGTTTGCAATTCTTGGTATGAACCCGCAGATGGATACTTTCCAGTGGTTGCTGATTACCCTGACAGCCGGTGTGGGTGGCAGTTTGTTATCTGTGGGTTCCGCTGCGGGTGTCGCCCTGATGGGGACGTCGAAAGGGCATTATACCTTCCTGTCCCATCTGCGCTGGAGCTGGGTGATTGCCCTTGGGTATATCGCCAGTATTCTTGCCCATTTCCTGCTTAATGGAGAGCCGCTTATCTAAGCAGGTAAATGACATAAGGAGTACATTGGCCAGTGGTTCTGATATTGACAATTGCATCGTATCGCTGGCCAGGTTCAAGATTCCAGCTTTGTTTATGATGGGTCAGATAGAGTTTGGACATATCGACTTTATATCGCTTGAACCAGTAGGCATGGGGAGCAGAGTCCGGTGTGAAGCTCACCATAAGCGGGGCTTCAGTGCTGTCCATAACGACTGATCCCCTGACTGGCTCATAGTGGCAATTAAGAGCATTATTCGTATTGCAACCTGACAGCAGCAGGCTGGCAGTCACTGTTATAGCGTACAGTTTATTCTTTCCCATCACTCTCCCCCTGCGAATATCCATCCCGCTAAGGTCTGATTATCACCTGCCTTTGCCCTGATGTATATGCACAGATCGGATGAGCAGGTAGTAGACCGGTGTCAGCAGGGTCGAAAGGATGGCGACGGTGAGCATTCCCCAGAACACAGGAAGTCCGAGAGAGATTCTTGCTGTCGCACCCGCTCCACTGGCCAGCATTAATGGCAGTACGCCAAGAATAAACGAAAGACCAGTCATCGTTACGGCCCTGAAGCGCAGCCTTGCAGCCATTCTGGCGGCATTAAAAACGGTATTCCCTTCCTGTTCCCTGTGGCGGGCAAATTCGACAATCAGGATGGCATTTTTGGCAGCCAGGCCAATCAGCAGAACCATTCCGAGCTGGGCGTAAATATTGTTATCCATACCCGACAGATATAACGCCAGCAGTGCGCCAGCCAGTGAAATGGGAATGGATGCCATAACGGCAATGGGCAGTAACCAGCTTTCAAACTGTGCAACCAGAAACAGGTATGAAAACAGTATGGCCAGTAGAAGAATCACTACTGTCCATTGACCAGACTCTAACTGTTGTTGTGACAGGCCGGACCATTCATAGGTGAAACTGTCAGGCAGCTGTTCGGCGATTGCTTCCATGGCCTTCATTGCATCTTCTGTCGTGTATCCCGGGGCAGCCTGACCACCAATAGATGCTGAGCGGATCAGGTTGTAATGTTCAAGGTTTGAAGGACCTGTTGCGGGCTGTATTTCCACCAGTGTCTTCAGCGGTACCATTTTGCCATCTTCACTTCGGACATAGAGTTCAAACAGGTCTTCCGGTGTTGTCCGGTCTTTAGTCTGTGCCTGTAGAATCGTGTTGTAGGGTCGGCCAAATTTGTAGTAATAACCAAGATAACGAGTGCCGAGATAACTCTGCAGGGCATTTTGCAGGCTGGACATCCTGATGTTCTGGTTCAGCAGTTTTTCCCGGTCAATGATGACTTTCAGACGGGGTTCAGTGGCCCGGTAAGTGCTGAACGGTTGTTGTATTTCAGGTCGGGTGCTTATCTGTTCCATAACGATATCCAGCATTTGGGCTAACGCCTGTGGCGACTGTTGCAGGCGATCCTGAAGTTTGAAGTTGAATCCTCCGAGCAGGCTCATGGTTGGTATGGCAGAGGGTGGCATAGCCATAACGTTTGCACTGGCAATACTGTCCAGCTTTTCCTGAACCCTGTTCATCACTGCAAGTGATGAGGAGCGCCTGTTTTTTCGCTCGCTCCATGGCTTGAGAATCACGGCAATAAATCCAGAGTTGGAGGCATTGAATCCGTACATTGGGCTGTAACCCGTCACCGCAACCGTATGTTCGACCTCTTCCTCTTTCTGAATAATGGTGACAGCCTCCTTCAGCACTTTGTCGGTTCGGTCGACGGAATGGCTGTCAGGCAGTTGTACGAAGGCAAAGAAAACCCCTCTGTCGTCGTTTGGTATAAAGCCTCCGGGCAGTACTTTAAACTGCCAGCAGACTACGATAATTGACGCCAGCAGGGTGATCAAAGCAACAGACCAGTGTTTCAGACACCATTGGGTGACCCTCAGGTAGAAGTCAGTTAACTGCCTGAAACCAGACAATAGCCGCGCTTGAAGAGGGTGGCCTGTGCTGTATTTTTCTTTTAACAGCAGCGCACACATGGATGGGCTTAATGTGAGAGCGCAGATTGAGGAGATCATGACCGCACTGGACGTGGCGATACCAAATTCTTTATAAAACTGCCCCGAAGTGCCGGGGATAAACCCGATTGGGAAAAACACCGCCAGTAATACCAGTGTGGTGGCAATAACCGGACCAGTGACTTCTTTCATGGCAGCAACAACCGCAGAACCGGGTGGGAGCCCGTTTTCCTGAATCTGTCGCTGAACGTTTTCTACGACAACAATGGCATCGTCAACAACAATGCCTACAGCCAGTACCAGTCCGAACAGTGTGACGGTATTGAGGCTGTAACCTAATACATAAAGAATTGTAAAACTGCCTACCAGTGAAACGGGGATGGTCACTGCGGGTATCAGCGTTGCTTTCCAGTCGGCGAGAAACAGATAAATGACCAGAATCACCAGGGCAATAGTCAGCAGCAGGGTAAATTTCAATTCATTAATGGTTTCTTTAACAAACAGGCTACTGTCGTATGGAACGGTATAACTCAGCCCGGAGGGCAGCTTTTTACTCAGTTGTTCCAGTTCTTTCTGGATGGCCTGGCTGACCTCTATGGCATTGGAGTCAGGGGTTTGGTACACCGACAGGTGAATGGCGTGGGCATTGTCCAGCCGGTCTATAAAATCATAGTCTTTTGAGCCCTGCTCCACGTCGGCAATATCCCCAAGACGAACCAGTTTGCCTTCTTTGGAACGCCTGATGACCACCTGCTTAAAGTCGTCGGGGCTAAACAGCAAGCCTTCTGTTTCAATAACATATTCCAGCTGTTGATGCTCGCGGGATGGTCTTTGTCCTACTTTGCCGGAAATGATTTCCTGGTGCTGGTCGTAAAGTGCATTCTCGACATCCTGTGGTGTCAGCCCAAGGCTTGCCATACGATCCGGATCGAGCCAGATTCGAAGGCTGTACTCTTTGTTGCCAAAAATTACAACATCACTGACCCCGGGAAGTCTGGACAGGTTGTCCATAATATTCAGGCTGACATAGTTACTGAGCCAGATGTCGGAGTGTTCAGGGTTGTCGGAATAAAACACCACAAACATCAGTTGGGTCGGGTTCTTTTTTAAAACCTGTACACCTCTTTCCCGCACTTCCTGAGGCAAATAAGACTGCGCCAGTGTGACTCTGTTCTGTACTGCCAGAGCGGCAATATCGAGATCTGTTCCCGCTGCAAAGGTGACCTCCAGGCTCATTGAACCATCGTTTGCACTTCGGGAGGAGGTGTACAGCAGGTTATCCAGTCCGTTGATCTGTCGTTCTATGGGGTTGGCAACATTGCGTTCAACCTGGCTGGCTGTGGCACCGGGATAGTGGGCGTTTACATAAACCTGTGGTGGTGTGACATCCGGATACTCCAGAGTTGGCAGCAGGGGCAGGCTCATGAGTCCGCTGATAAAAATAATCAGCGCCAGCACCTGGGCGAACCGGGGGCGTTGCAGGAAAAAGCGAGTCAGCATTGGATTTGCCCTTATCGTGACGGAGTCACTATAGACAAATCAGTGCTGATTTTGTGAAAGCTAAAGAATGCGCCCCCGGGCTTTTTATGCCTGTAAAGAGACAGACAAAATGCCTAGGAAAGCTACCTTACTCTATAGGGTCATCGTAAAAACTTTGCTAAAAACTTCAAGTTTCTTTTAAGTTTGATCTGTGCTCAGAGGATATTATGGGACTTACTGCCAGCTATGGTAAAAGACAGCTTCAGAATAAAAGAGTTACCCGCCCTGACGGCTCTGCCCTTTCGTTCAGACTCAGCCGATCCGGTTTTTTGCAACGTTTGCCATTTTGTTTTTTGTATTCCATGGCTGGTTTTCCCTTAGTCGCCATATCGGCGCAACACACTGAGTTATCCAAAATTACGGCATCCTTCTCACCGAACACTGTTATCATTAATCGCACCACATACGCTATAACGGCGACCCGCAATAAAGACAGATCCGTTGATTACTCCTTTCAACCTTACGACAGCCTCAGTCCGTCCATTAACTTTAATCTCAGGGTAAGGACCTCTGCCTCAGGAAGTCTCTATCAGATGACCAGTGATACCATGGACATAAAGGCCACGGCCTCCCTTGCCACCCGGCCCGGAGTCAGCGCACCGGCAATAAGATTAGATTTCAATAATAACCAGACCAACAACAGCATCATGGCCAGTCAGACCACTACCCCCGCCAGTATTTTTTTGAACTCATCGTTTGTGGCCGGAAACAGCACATCCATTAATATCACTCTCCCCTCTGACGGATCGAAACAAACACCGGGATCAAAGGCCGGGCCACTAAAAATGGCACTTGTAATTATTTTAACGATTATCTTGTCGGTTGTGCTCGGGCTCTACTATTGCTGCCCGGTCAAAGAAAAAGGCACTACAACGGCAACCGGCCTGAATAAGCAGGCTAAATGCCTAAGGGGACACCCGCCCCCACCAGATGACTGCGCGGGGGGCATAGAGCTTACTCTGTTTCGACAGCTCTCGCCGTTAGAAGACCCATTGACCGGTTCGGGTACCATTTTCCTCCCGGAAGAAAATCAAAGCCCCCTATACAGAGGCTCATTAACCCGTTCCGAAACCATTTGCTTCACGAAAGAAAGCGAGCAACTAACACAGTCTGGAAGGGATGATAATCTCGTTCGGGAAGGCAGTGCAGTGACGGTTGAGGTGACAGTCCACTCCTCTCCCGCTTCCTGCCAACAACCCGACCCGGAAACAAGTACTGTGGACTAGCAAGGTTCGGGATGTGACGCTTAGCTTTTAATCCGGGCTGGTTAAATCATCCATCAATATTGCTAATTGACGTTTTCGTTCGGCTTTTTCTTCTTCAAACATTTTAGCCGCTTGATTTAACCATTTTTCTTTTTCTGCCACCCCTGCTATATCATGCGACGATCCATCATCATGCTGCCCCGCTAACAAGCTCGTTGATTCAGTTTCGGAAAAACGCCCCTCTGCTGCTACAGCCGATTCTTGTTGAAGAGAGAGTTCTGGTCCTGACGCCACCAGCTCTGAGACCAGAATGGATAATGGGTGTTCAGACTGATCGGGAATATCACCTTCTTCCAATACGATTAATGTTTCTTCCTGTTGTTGATGGCTTTCTTCAGGCGTTTCAGGCTTTGTTGCTTCATCAGATGGTACGGACCAGAATGAACACCCTCCTGCATCTTTAGGGTTATCATCTGCCGGTAATAGATAAACTAATGCCCCGGGGGGTTTAGGTGCTATAGGCTGAAACCCTGATCTTTTTTCAGGTGCTTCCTGCTTAGGCGCTCGAGCTTTACCCCGGGTTTTACGAACCTTTCGTGCTACAGGTGTAGCATCAGGTTCTCGCCCCTTTTGTAACAGTGTTTTTTTTGCCTCCGCAAAGAGTTGGTTTTTCTTATCTGAAAAGGCGCTTTCTTTTGTCGTTGATTCTTCTGGAATTATCTTCCTGCATTCTTCCAGAAAATCCTTATCCTGAAGCATTTTCACGACAGACCTTCTCACAAAATTGGAATGCCTGTTTAGTATTTTGCCCCTTAAAATTAAAAGCTTCTTTATTTCAACATCATTTATATTTTCTTTAAGACATTGAGCGGCTTCTTTCTTTACATTATGGGACTCATGGCAAAGAACATTGGCAAGAGAATCCAGTTTGCTTTCATATTCCCCAAAGATATCTTTATGCATACTCTTACTTATGTAGTAATCAAAGCTGTTTCTTACAAAAGCATTATCAAATGGGACGCAACCGTTAAAATCCAGCTTGGTTTTTTCATATATTTTTTCATACACTTCTTTGCCCACTTCATTTTTGAGACCTTCTGTTTCTTTAACTTTTTCCTTCCATGAAAGCTGACTTGCCAGCCTCTTTTGTCTCACTGCGCTACTTATTTCTTCGTGGTGATACCCGGGCTGAGCCTCCCCGCTTAAAAAGGTTTTATTTACAGTGACAACGACAACGCCAGCGGCACTCTCTTTTGATGGCGTTTCTTTGGGGGCTAATTCAACTGCTGCAACACCTGGAAGCGGTGACAAAGGTTTTATAATTTTATCCATTTTTAATCATTCCCTATAACATTTGCAGCCCATTTCAGGAAAACCTGAAGAAAAGTGGTTTGTCACTCTCTTTAATGGATACTTAGAGTCGTATTTTGGTCTAAAGTTTCGTTTATCTGGAAAAACAGGACACATACCAATCCCCTTTCCCGCCGACAGCTCGCTACAGGCGCTATTCCCGGTCAGGCTCCTGGCCTGAAAATATTCTTCAGTATCGACTAATGAGGCTCCCTATATTCATCAGGGGCATGTAAGCCTATACAGGGATGTGTGCGTTGTAAGGAAGGTTGCCCCGGATAAGGCTCTATCCGGGGCGGAAGGGAACGGATCAGCTGTTAGCCTTATCCGGGTTGAAATGTTCACGCAGTCGCTGCAGCAGGAAGTAGAACACTGGTATCAGCAGAGTACCGATCACGGTCGCGGCGATCATACCGGACATTACGGTTGTACCAATGATCTTACGGCTGGCTGCACCGGCACCGCTGGCGAATACCAGAGGCATTACACCCAGTACAAACGACAGAGCCGTCATCAGTACCGCACGGAAACGCAGAGCGGCCGCGTCAGCCGCAGCATCCAGAATACTCTTGCCCTGCTGACGCTGAACCATAGAGAATTCAACAATCAGGATCGAGGTCTTGGCAGCAATACCAATCAGAAGGACCATACCGATCTGGGCGTAAATATCATTCGACATTTCCGGAGCGAAGATTCGGAACAGGTTAATACCGGCAAAGGCACCAAAGGTGGCCACCGGAACCGCACTGATAATCGCCAGCGGCATAGTCCAGCTTTCATACTGGGCGACCAGGAACAGGTAAACAAACAGGAACGCCAGGCCGAACAGCAGAGGTGCCAGGTTACCCGCTTCGATTTCCTGCAGACTCTGGCCGGACCAGGAGAAGGTGTAGCCGCTTGGCAGGGTTTGAGCGATTTCTTCCATGGCTGTAATCGCAAGGCCGGAACTCATTCCCGGTGCGGCCTGACCACTCACATTCGCTGAACGGAACATGTTGTAATGCTTCAGACTGTTTGGTCCCAGAATCGGCTTCAGGGTGGCCACTGTTGTCAGCGGAACCATTTCGCCCTTGTTGTTACGAACAAAGAAGCGGTTCAGGTCGGAAGGCCCTGTACGGAATTCACTTTCAGCCTGCAGGCGCACCTGATAAGAGCGACCAAACCGGTTGAAATCGTTGATATAAGCAGAGCCCAGCTGGGTTTGCAGAGTCATGAAAATTTCAGACAGAGCAATGCCCTGGGCCTTGGCTTTGTCACGATCTACATCCAGAAAGTACTGAGGAATATCAGCACGCCAGGTACTGAATACACGAGTCAGACGTGGGTCCTGGTTAGCCTGGTAAACCAGACCATTAAGAACCTGTCCGAGTTCCTGAGCGGAACGTCCTTCTGTGTCCTGCAGGCGGAAATCGAAACCGCCGGAAGTACCCAGTCCCGGAATGGGTGGGAATTCAAAAGCCATGGCCTGAGCTTCAGCCAGTGTCCAGATCATACCCTGAATACGCTGCATGACGGCAGATTGATGCTGATCAGGATCAGGGCGCTCACTCCAGTCTTTCAGGTTTACGATTGCCATACCACCGTTGGAGCCAGCTCCCCCCATGATGCTGAAACCGGAAACGGTGATGACGCTGTCTACGTCCTTGTCAGCCCGGATCATGTCGGTGATCTTTTCCATCACCTGCTGAGTCCGGTTAACGGAAGCTGCATCAGGCAGTTGCACGTTGACCATGACAAAGCCCTGGTCTTCGTTAGGTACAAAGCCGCTTGGTGTAGAGGTAAACATATAGCCTGTGCTGGCCATCAGGATGGCAAACAGGCCAATACCCAGAACAGAACGGCGCAGCAGCAGGGTTACCCAGCTTTTGTAGCCGCCCGTCATTCTGTTGATGAAAGCATCCAGAGGCTTCAGCCAGGCAATATGCCCCATCGACTCTTTTTTGAGCAGGGTTGCACACAATGCCGGACTCAGAGTCAAAGCATTGATGGAGGAGATCACAACTGCGACAGAAATGGTGACCGCAAACTGGGAGTACAGACCACCGGTAATGCCGGGCATAAAGGCAACAGGCACGAATACCGCCAGCAGTACCAGAGTGGTGGCAACAATCGGACCTGCCACTTCTTTCATGGCCTGGCTGGTTGCTGCTTTCGGGTCCATACCTTCTTTGGTGATCAGGCGCTCAACGTTCTCAATAACAACAATGGCGTCGTCTACTACAACACCGATCGCCAGCACCAGGCCAAACAGGGTAATGGTATTGATCGAGAAGCCCAATGCCAGCATGATGGCAAATGTACCGATCAGGGAGACCGGAATTGCAATGGCCGGGATCAGGGTGGCGCGCCAGTTCTGCAGGAACAGGAATACCACCAGAATAACCAGCAGGACGGCCTGGAACAGGGTGCTGACTACTTCGCGGATGGACTCATCAATAAAGTCGGTGGTATCAAACGCAACGACGTATTCTACACCTTCCGGGAAGTTGGCAGACAGTTCTTCTACCACTGCCTTAACATCAGCTGCAACGCTCATTGCGTTAGCGTCAGGTTGCTGATAAATCACCAGGAAGCCGGTGTCAGCATTGTTAAATTTAGCAATACCACCATAGCTTTGTGCGCCCAGTTCCACGCGGGCAACGTCTTTCAGGCGAATAATGGTGCCATCAGGGCGGGCTCGAATGATAATGTTTTCAAATTCCGAAGCATCGCTGAGACGCCCCTGGGTTTTGATGGTGTAGGTGAACTGCTGATCCGGAACATTTGGCCCCTGTCCCAGCTGACCCGCTGCGACAATGGTGTTCTGTTCCTGCATAACCGCAGCAATATCATTTGTGGTAATTTCCAGCGCCGCCATGCGCTCAGGGTTCAGCCAGATACGCATACTGTAGATCTGGGGACCCATAATGCTGGCATCGGCAACGCCATTGACGCGGGCAAGCGGATCTTTCAGGTAGTTATTGGCGTAGTTACTCAGGTAGATGCCGTCGTATTCCGGTCGGTCGGAAATCAGGTTGATACCCAGCAGCATGTTAGACGACTGCTTTCGTACCCTGACACCCATACGACGAACGTCTTCCGGCAGGATGGGTTCAGCTACGGCAACCCGGTTCTGCACGTTAACCATAGCCATGTCCTGATCAACACCGGACTGGAAGGTGACGGTTACTGTCGCAGAGCCATCGTCAGCAGAAGATTCCATGTACAGCATGTCTTCCACGCCATTGATGTTATCTTCCAGTGGTCTGATAACCGCTTCTTCAATGGTTTCCGCATTGGCGCCAGGGTAGCTGGCATTAACAGTGATCTGTGGCGGTGTGATGTCCGGGAACATTGCCACGGGCAATGTATTAAGGGCAATCAGGCCGACCAGCGTGATGACTATTGATATGACAAAGGCAAACTTGGGCCTGCTAATAAAGAATTGACTGAACATCTCAATTACCCTGCTGAGCCTGAGTGTCGGTCTGTGGCGACAGGATGATACCGCCGGTTTCCGGGTCAATGGTGACGAGGTTTGGCTGAACTTTCACACCGGGACGAACTTTTTGCAAGCCTTCCACGATAATGCGTTCACCGGCTTTCAGACCGCTGTTAACAACCCAGAACGGACCAATACGGCGTCCCATTTCGACCTGACGGCTTTCTACCTGATTGTCAGCAGTCACTACCAGTACAAACCGCCCACTCTGGTTTTCCTGAATGGCAGATTGTGGCACGACCGGACGCTCTTCCTTCTCATGACTTTCAACCATCAGGGTAACGTACAGACCAGGAATAATAATGCCGTGTGGGTTCGGGAATTTGGCACGCAGGGTCAGGGTGCCAGTGGTCTGGTCAACCTGGGTGTCGGCAAAGTTGAAAACACCTGGCTGACCGTATTCGGAGCCATTCGGCAGGCGCAGGCGCATATCGAAATTACCGCTATCGGTGCGTTGCCCTCCCGTGTTCTGAAGGTAATCTACCAGCATGCGTTCATCAACCTGGAAGCTGACGTACATCGGGTCTACGGTGGTCAGGGTGGCTAGAGAACCGGACGATGGACCAACCAGGTTGCCAACGCTGTAGCTGGCACGACCAATCTGACCGGCAAATGGTGCATGGATACGGGTATAGCCAAGATTCAGCTTAGCGGTTTCCAGTCCGGCTTCTGCTGCCTGAACAGCGGCAGCGGCACGTGCCTGATTGCTGGTCTGTGTATCCAGATCGGCCTGGCTGATATGGCCTTTCTGAAACAGATCTTTGCTGCGTTGAAGGTCTCTGACGGCTTTGGTGCGTTCCGCTTTGGCACTGGCAAGGTCAGCTTCGGCTTTTTTCAGGGCTGCTTCGTAAGGTTTGGGGTCAATCTCAAACAGTAACTGATCTTTCTTGACGTTTTCCCCTTCGATGAAGTCGCGTCTGGTCAGGAAACCTTCAACCCTTGCACGCAGGTCAACGGTTTTAACGGCTTCGGTGCGGGCAACGAATTCCTGGTAGTCACCAACGGGTTGCTTAGTGACATCAATCACAGAAACGGCAGGTGCAGGCATCTGCCCCTGTTGTTGTGGTTGTTGATCACAACCGGCCAGCGCAAACAAAGATGCGACAAGAAGGCCAGCCGACATTAAATGCCGCTGGCGGGTGTTCGAAATGATCGATTTCATTGACAGCTCCGATCGGAAAAAACAGAAAGGTTTGCGAGCTTTGTGGTGGGTGGCAGATTGAGTGTTGAGTCTAGCAGCCTGTCTGGGGGTTAACAGGCTGTCAGGCCGGTTTAGCCATTCTCCACTTTGGGGGTGGATTCTACCTGTTCACAGAGTTGCCTTGTAGTCGTCAGGTCAGGTTTTACAAGCAACTGACGCAATGTTGTAGATGTGAATGTATTCAATCGTGATCCTATCACTCATTTACAGGACTCTTACTGATTCTAACCGCCAAATTTAGATCAGCAGGCATACACTGAAAGGCGTTTCAGGTCAGGTTCAGAGCGTTTGAACCTGATTCTGTTGGCATGTGCGATTTTGTAACTGCACTGTCAGTTAAAATCCAATATGATACCGGCAGGTTCAAGTACATTGACCGGTAGCATATTGTTAAATTTCCCTGTTACCCTGAGCTGTACTTCAACCCCGACGCACCCCGCCGGGGTCTTTTTTATCTGGAGTGGCTGCATTACCGGGCAGTTGCTCTGTGCTCATGGTTGTCTGGATGGAGTATCAAATGAGTAGCGACAGCGTAAAACTTCTTTTGATAGACGATGATGTCGAATTATGTGAGTTGCTGATCGAATATCTGGCCACAGAAGGCTATGACGTTAAGGCAGTTCACGATGGAGAGTCGGGTGTGGTTTCTGCACTGTCCGGTGAATACCAGCTGGTGTTGCTGGATGTCACTCTGCCGAAACTGAACGGCTTTGATGTGCTGAAAAAAATTCGCCAGACTTCTGATATTCCTGTTCTTATGCTGACCGCCCGTGGCGATGATGTAGACCGTATCATTGGTCTGGAATTCGGAGCAGACGATTATCTGCCGAAACCCTATAACCACCGCGAACTGGTCGCCCGTATCAAGGCGATTCTGCGCCGCGGCCGCACTCCCGCGGCTGACAGCAACCCAAGAACCCTTAGTATTGACGACATCACACTGAACCTGGCTAATCGTGAAGCCACGATTCATGGTGAGGTGCTGGAGCTGACGGCCACCGAGTTTATGGTGCTGAAAGCCCTGATCGAAAAAGCAGGTGAGCTGATCTCCCGTGATGAGCTGACCCAGATTGCATTGAACCGTCGTCTGACCCTGTATGATCGCGCCATTGATATGCACGTGAGCAACGTTCGTAAAAAGATTGGTACCCGCGCTGACGGGTCTGCACGAATTAAAACAGTGCGTGGTGCAGGCTATTTTTATATTCGCCCCTGACAACTTATGAAGGATGATCGACGGGCTGTGCGCACGTTTGCAGTAACTGATTGAATGAAAGCACAAATACACAAAATGCTGGCCTGGCCCTTTCGCAGTTTGTTCTGGAAACTGTTTTTATGGTTCTGGCTGACCATGGTGTCAATGATGGTGGCGCTGGTAGTGGCCGTTGCCATTACGGTTGACCCCGCAGATTTCCTGTCTGAACGAAGAGCCCTGTTTCGGGAGCTGGAAGTGGCTTCCCGGCAGGTTGAACGAATGGCATCAGGCTGGTCGACCAACCTTACTATAAGGCAGCTGCCCGGTAGTTATTATTATTTGTTCGGGCCTAACGGTGAACCTGTCGGGCGACCGGTGGTACCTTCTGAAGTTCAGTTCGCTTACAACAAAACCCGTGACCGGCGCGAGCCTGTTATCACGTTTCGCAGCGGTGTTGTGGTCGTAGGACCGCGCAAAGTCTGGATTGACCGTACCCCCTTTGATCTTTACCTGACGAAAGAGATGCCTCGGTTGGTACACTGGCGGGTTAAGAAAGTGTTTGCCCAGCAGTGGCACCTGGTCATTATTGCCCTTGGGGTCAGCTTCCTGTTGAGCATCATGCTGGCGCGCTATCTGGTAGTTCCCATACGACAGTTACAGGGTACTTCGCGCCGGTTGGCGCAGGGCGACCTGACGGCCCGGGTGGCTCAGGTTGTGCGTGATCGTGGCGATGAACTGGGTGAGTTCGGTCGTGACTTTAACCACATGGCTGAACAGCTTGAGTCGCTTATAAACGACAAGGAACGATTACTCAGGGATGTCTCCCATGAGCTGCGTTCGCCTCTGACCCGGTTGCAACTGTCGCTGGCGCTGGCGCGACGAAAGTCGCCGGATGCAGAATCTGAACATGGCCGTATTGAACGTGAAATCGAACGTCTGGACCAGATGATTGGAGAAATTATCCGCTTCTCCCGTATTCAGAATGGTGTGACAGATCTGGCCTGGGAGTCCGTACCGCTTCATGCACTGATTGAAGGCATTGTTGATGATGCTGACTTTGAAGCTCAGGCTCAGGATAAGTCGGTGGTTGCAACAGAGCTGCAGGACATCGAAATCAACGGTATCAAAGACTGGCTGGGCAGTGCTATTGAAAACATGGTACGAAATGCCATCCGTTTTACGCCCCAGGGCAGCCGTGTGGAAGTAGCGCTGAAGAAGCACAAGCGATATGCCATTGTCACCGTCAGGGACTTTGGGCCGGGTATCCCGGAAGATGCCCTGGATTCGCTGTTTGAGCCGTTCTTCAGGGTAGATGACACTCGTGGCAAAGAGAATGATGGCTTTGGGCTGGGAACGTCCATTGCGATGGGCGCTGTGAAAAATCATGGTGGAACCATTACAGCAAGGAATGTTCATCCGGGTCTGGAGGTCACTATTTGTTTACCTTTGAATCACAAGGTCGTTGCCTGACAGTTGCCGAAGCCAGGGAGTGGCAACAGGAAATGGCAGGGCAGATTGTCTGCCGCGATGAGATTGGAGATGTTCACACGGTGGCCGGTGTGGACGTTGGCTTTGAAGAAAATGGCTCTGTGACCAGGGCGGCAGTCGCCGTCCTTGATTTCCCAACATTGCAGCTGGTGGATTTTACGATTGCCCGGCTGCCCACCTGTGTACCCTACATTCCGGGACTATTATCTTTTCGTGAAAGCCCCGCCGTTCTGGCTGCCCTGCAGCAGCTGACTGTGCAGCCGGACCTTTTATTATGCGACGGACAGGGCAGGGCGCATCCCCGGCGATTTGGTGTGGCGTGCCATATAGGTCTGTTGTCCGGTATTCCTTCCATTGGTGTTGCCAAACAGAGGCTCTGTGGAGAACATGGCACTTTACCCGTTGAAAAGAACAGTGTCGTTGCGTTAATGGATGGTCTGGAAACCATTGGGTCTGTTCTACGCAGTCGCACCGGCATCAAACCTCTGTATGTTAGTATTGGACACAGAATTTCTCTGACATCCGCTGTGCATTTTGTGCAGGAAAGTCTTGCCGGTTACAAACTGCCTGAACCCATTCGCTGGGCTGACGGGTTGGCATCGAATCGAGGGAAAACTGTTGAAAAAGCTAATCAGATCCTGGGGCGCTCCGTTTAACCTGTTGCTGGTGTTGGTGTTTTTGCTGGCCGTGATGCTTGCTGGTTGCCCGTCATCCCGGTCAGAAACGCTGACCGGGGAGCAGCTTCAGGCTCTGGTCAACCAGAAATTCATGTCGCCACAGATTCGTAATCTGGAGGTATTGCCGCCTATTGTGAATATTCAGCTCTATCTGGAAACCCCCAGGCTGACGATTCGTGGTGACTATCAGCCGCTTGGTTTTCAGTTCAGGGGAACACTGGATGCGGATGTTTTCAGTGGTGACGTGTTTAGTGACTATATCAATGGCAGTGTTACTGATCCCGTTCCTTTCCAGGTAGAAGGTTCTGCCAACCTGGAATACCAGCCGGACGACCATGCCTTCTTTTTCTCAAATATACAGCTGGACAGGGCGCATATTGATCTGGATATCGCCATGATCGAAACACTGATTATCGACCAGCTGAAGAAGGCTCTCAGGCAGGAACTGGGTAGTTTGCCTGTTATTCCTCTTGATGACGGGGACGCACTGTACCGTAAGCTTGGAACCTTGCCTGCCTCGGTGAAGGTGGAACAGGGTAAGGTGGTGATTACTTCGAACGCTTCTGAAAGTTGACTTTAGTCCGGGCTTCAGGGTTGACTCCAGCGCCAGTTAATTACAGGAATTTTTTTAAGCAGGGGGCTTGTTACTGTATAAAGCCCTATGCCTGCTGCGTCGGCGATCAGGTCAAGCCCGGATAACTCCCGATAATCCGTAAACCCCTGTAAAACTTCCAGCATCAGGCCGTAGCCAAGCAGTGCCAGTGCTTTTTTCCAGTTCAGTTCTGTTTCGGGCCAGCTGGCGTCAATAAGAAATGTCAGGATCAGAAAAGCGATAATGTGCTGTGCCTTGTCGTTCCAGTCTGACAGTGGGATTTGCTCTGTGGGGACTAAACACAGAGTGGTTATTGTGATCAGGGCGGTTGCCAGAGAAACTCTGGCAAGAAAGGTGTAATGTTTTTTTATTATCGCTTCCAATGTGTGGTCCTTGATCGACGATGCCAGTGGTGGGCAGACTTTGGCTTGTTCTGACTCTGGCTTAGTTGCTTTTTTAATGCCTCTGGTACCGGGACTTCCTGATACGTTCCCTGAGGCAGGTTGTCCAGTGTCCAGTCTCCAATCTTATAACGAACCAGCCTCAGGGTGGGATAGCCAATGGCTGCTGTCATACGCCTGACCTGTCGGTTACGGCCTTCTTCGATGGTGAGTTCCAGCCAGCAGTCCGGAATCGACTGGCGCACACGAATAGGGGGATTCCGATCCGGCAGTTCCGGAGTACTTATACGTTTCACTTTGGCGGGCAGAGTTACGCCATCATTCAGTTTCACGCCTTTTCTCAGCTGATCGAGAGCAGATTCGTCAGGAATACCTTCCACTTGAACCCAGTAGGTTTTTGGCATTTTGTGCATGGGGGAGCTGACCTGATGCTGGATTTTGCCGTTATTGGTCAGCAGCAACAAACCTTCGCTGTCCCGGTCGAGGCGACCGGCAGGGTAAACACCGGGAATGGGAATATAGTCTTTCAGGGTTGGCCTGCCCTCTGCATCGGTAAACTGGGTCAATACACCATAGGGTTTATTGAACAGGATTAGCTTGACGGGCTTATCAGGACTGTCTGCAGTTTTCTGGGGCTGACGGTAGGCATTCTTTCGCATGATTTAAATCCGGAGAAAATAGCGGAGGATTATATTGCTGTTGTTTAAAATCAGCTATTGCGTGAAAGCAAAATCTTCAGGAAATGTCCATTAAGGAGAATGGATTAAGTCTTTATTTGAATAAATATTCAGAACACGAATCTGAACTACACTGAAGTCTTGAAATCATGATGAGCCAGTCAACAGGGTGTTTTTCCTGGCTGGATAACAAAACGAAAAATTCAGGACGGGGGTTAGTGTTGGGTGCTTTAAATTCTTCCGGTAATCGCTCTATTTTAACTCAGCCAGCCTTGTTGTTGCGCTATTGTGTCCCTTTGCTTTTTGGAGTGTTTCTCTGGAATCTTCCAGCTCCGGAAGCTATGGATATCAGGGGCTGGCAAATGATGACCATTTTTCTGAGTACCCTGCTCGGAGTGATGGTGATGCCTTTGCCCATGTCTGCGGTCACTTTTTTTGGTATGGCTGCACTGGGGCTTACTCAGACCCTGACTTTGAAACAGGCGTTGTCTGGCTACAGTGAACCCATTACCTGGCTGATTGTGCTGGCGTTTTTCATTTCCAACGGTTTTATTAAAACGGGTCTGGGACTGCGAATAGCGTTTTGCTTTATGCGGTTGCTGGGGAAAAAGACGATCACGCTTGGTTATGGTGTGGCGCTGACGGATGCCGTACTGGCACCTGCTATGCCCAGCCAGACGGCCAGAGCCGGTGCTGTGGTTTACCCGATTATGCGCTCAATAGCCGAGGTGTATGACAGCTACCCCGGTAATCCTTCTGCCAGAAGAATGGGTACTTTTTTAACACTGGTGGTGTTCCATGCCAATGCAATAACCAGCGGTATGTTTCTTACGGGTGCAATTAAAAGTGTTCTATCCAGTGGCTTTCCAGTACTTATTCCAGTCACCATTAGCCCTTAAAGTTCTAAGGTTCAACATATCGTGAGCATGCTCTGGTTTCCACCATGCTCCGGGAAGTTTCAACCGGGTTTGAACAACAGAACGATTGGAGCTCTCTATTTCACCTGAACCGATAGGCAAATTGGCAGCTTCTGCCGCCTGATAATCAAATTGTCCGGGACGATTCCTGATATAGCGATGACACTCTTCCGATTTGTTGGCTTCCTTTCCAACCTTACCGTTACGATAAGGCTCAAGCTCTGCCAGAACTCTCTCTGACTCACCTGCTTTCATTCTTGTTTTTTGTTCATCAGTCCATTTTTTACGGGCTTTTTCATCTTTTCCAATGCACTCTTTAGCAGCATCTGCGATGTACTCACAAAGGTGATAGTAATCCACCAGAAAACTTCCCTGAGATGCGAATACGCGGTCTGCCTGGCTGGCAATCCACTTAGCCCCATCACTTACACAATGAATAGATGACTGCCGATTCAAACCTTGCTCAATAGCGCAACTCAACCACTGATCGCCTGCTTCACCGGGCTCTCCCATAACTACACGATGTCGCTTATCGCAACTTCCTTGTTCATAAACCAAGCAAAGCTTGGCCTCTTGCCAGTCAACTTTTCTGGCCTTGCGCTTGTCGCCTTCAGCTTCTTCATCAAAAAGAACCACTGGAATCATGCTGCCGTCCATTTCACCAATCAGCTGCTTGCCTTCTCCTACACATTCCTGACAATTTTTCAGGGAAGCTTTAGATTGCTCACTCATGCAGCGGGCGTGACCCAGGGTAATGGCTCGTACTGATGACTCAGGTACGATAACGCCATAATGCTCTTCCATTTTCTGTGAAGCTGTTGCAAAAGAACTGTCTGATGCAAAATCCACCAATCGCCGTTGTAACGGTAAAGAGTAGTCACGACAGTGGATATGGGCATTCTCGGAAAAAGGGCGTATACGATGCCCTGCAACGGTCAAGCATCGCTCACAGAGACGAACTTTGCCGTAAGTGGTCATCCAGTGGAGGTCTTTTTTTTAGTATTTGATTCAGAGTGAAGATCGTGGGCCTCTTCAAACTTTTGCTTCTCTTTATGGGCTCCCCAGTCCGTCAGAAGCTCATTCCCCAGTTCTTTAAGGTTTTCAATGACAGCTTCCTCTGCTTCATCAGCCCGGTCAAGATGACCGGACTTGGCTTCTACCAGACTGATCAATTCAGATACTCTTTTTTCAAGCTCTGGATGGGCAGCAAGTTTTTCCGCAAGGGTTTTGGAAGTAGACATGGAACGCATCGGGTGAAAAATGAACTCTTAGCATTATGGCCAAGTTCTGGGAAATTGCTGACCGGGGAACACTTTTAATTGCACCCGTTTCTTACTGCTATGGCTGGGAATCCGCTGGTCGTGAAGCTGGCAGGTGATCAGGGTGTTGATATTACCTGGGCATCCTGGGCTATTGGATCGATTGTTCCGGGTTTGATCTGTCTGGCTCTCATGCCTGTCCTGCTTTACAGAATTTCACCTCCCCAATTAAGGGAAACCCCAAAAGCCGTTGAAATGGCAAAAGAGAAATTACACGAGTTTGGCAGCTTCAAGCGGGATGAATGGATTATGGCAGGCACCTTTATGGTTTTGCTGGTGTTCTGGGTAACGGGGCGTTATCTCGGACTTTCTGCTTCGCTGGTGGCCCTGTGTGGAGTGTGCATACTGTTGCTGTCGGGTGTACTCAACTGGGATGAAATAAAAGGTGATAAAGGTGCCTGGGATACCATGATCTGGTTCGGTGCTTTTGTCACTATGGCTCACTATTTGAGTGAGTTTGGAGTGGTTTCGTATCTCAGCAGTTTTATCAGCGTATGGTTTGAAGGTTTGCCTGTCTGGCTCAGCCTGGTTTCAATCAGTGTGGTCTATTACTTTGCTCATTACTTTTTTGCATCAACGACGGCTCAGATCAGTGCTATGTATGCCAGTTTTCTGATTATCATGATCAGCGCCGGCATTCACCCGGCAGGTGCTGCCCTGATACTGGCGTACCTGAGCAGTAATTGTGCGGTTGTGACACATTATGGCAATGGGCCTTCCCCGATTTTGTTTGGCGCTGGATATGTTCCACTGACTACCTGGTGGAAAGCTGGCTTTCTGATGAGCCTGGTTTATCTGACGATCTGGCTTACGGTAGGAACTACCTGGATGAAATGGCTGGGTTATTTTGGATGAGTTTGTTACAAAACAGAGTTGGTGCCGTGACCAGATTGGTAAAAATACGAACAGGCGCTGTTGTCTGGGTGGCTTTTTGTGGGTGTTTGTCAGATTGTGTTGAAACTTGGCGTATATCTACGGATTAATGAAATTGTCAGAACGTTCAGAATAGCAGACAGATAAGCTGCTATGTTTCTTATCTCTTGTCATGGAGTGCTGATGTACTCAACGGTAAGTCTGTCTGTTTGACTTGCTGACTTGTCATGTTCGTTCTTCTATTCTGGCCCGGGTCAATGTTTTGACCCGGGCTTTTTTTTAAGTTTTCCCAGCAGACAACTGTCAGCCAATCGAACGCATAAGTACTCCTTTGATAAGAAACCCCAGCACACCTAAGCATAGTGCTCCAAATAAAACAAAGGTACCGAACTTGCCGGCTTTGGACTTTTTTGACAGGTCGTAAACGATAAACCCCATAAATAAAATAAGCCCTGTGAGCAGGGTTTTCAGCATCAGGGACTCAAAACTTTCTATATCCATTACGGCACACTCTGTTGTTTATTATTCTGCATCTGCAGCCTTCTGCTGGAGTGATTTTAGCTGCTCATGCCTGACGGGTGAATGTTTGTATGAAATCTGTCTAAACTGAAAATTAGCAACTTTCATGGACTTTTATGGAGAGAGGGAATGGCATCCCGCATCCGTCTGGTAGACATTACCAAGCTCAGCAAGTCATCCTGGCTTGTGCAGAAAGAATCAGAAGCAGTTCTCAATCAAGCGAATAGAAGTATGAAGCAGCAGGCTGAATTTATGGAAAATGTCGGCCTGGACCGCAAGGCGCTCAGAGATTTCATAAACAGCGACCGCTGGACAGTTAAACAGAGACATAAAGCCCGTCAGGAACTGATTCGCTTCAGCGAAGAGCTGAAACAGGATATGTCTGAGCAGGCTTCTGAAAAGCGCAGAGAAATCCGTCTGGCTAACAACCTTCTTAAGCCCAAACGCAAGAGCAAGCCGTCTGTCCGGAGGCGCCGTACCGGATTTGTATAAAGAAAAGGCATGCAGATCTGTTAATACAGCAAGGATGCGAGCAGCATGAGTAATGTTAATGGCGTAGATAATAGTAATATTTCGTTTCAGCCGCTTGATCCGGCTGAACTGAGTCAGCAGGACTTTATTGCAGCCGTGTATCTTGAACGAGGCAGTATGCTCGATGGCGAAGTACGCAGAATCGCCAAAGATATAGAAACGTCCAACAATCTGTTGCACTCCGTTAATACAATGGTTAATAAGGCTAATATCGCTCAGTACAACGACAGTAATTATGCTAATCCAACCTGGACGGTAAATGGCAAGAATATCGTACTGGACAATGGGTACGGGCTGGGGTTTCAGACGGATGATGATGGAAATACTTCGTTTACGCTGGTGGATGCTGAAGGCAATCAACTGATTTATAAAGATAAGGCCCTGATTCCAGTGCCAACAGGGGGCAGTGTTGACGCCAGTGAAGTTGGTATCCCTGTTATGAACGATATGACAATGGTTCTGGATGACGGTACTGAAATTACCTTTGATACGGGAGCCCCCGCTACGGCTTTTGACACCAGCGACTTTTCCGGTGGCCTGGCCGATATCCAGAAGATCACTATTAAGCGCGGTAATCAGGGGATGACCATTAATGATGTCAACACGGCCGATCCAAAGATTGTAGCTGCAGCGTTAAATGGCAGTGCGCTGGATACTCTGGATAATGACGGTTATATCCTGCTGGAGGCGGGAGGGCTGGACTCCTGGGAATACGATGGTGTTAAAGTTGCCAGTATGACCCAGACTAACCCCAATGATGCAAATGCCCAGGTCAGTGGATACGCAGCCCGTAAACTTGCTTTTCAAAACACGCTTAATAACGAGTACAGTGGTGTTACACCTTCATTGACAAAAGAAGAGAAAGATATCCTGGCTAACATCCTGAAAATTTCAATTAAGAAAGATGATGGCAAAGGCAACCTGGTTGCGCAGGACTGGGCAACAATAAGGGGTGACCTGACACCGCAGGAATGGGGTTTCCTTAAGACTGACCTGCTGGCAGCCAAGGAGAACCTGACCGGCAGTAACCAGCTGCAGACTGTTCAGCTGCAAAGAGCAATGCAATCGCATAATCAGAATTATGATGCCATGTCCAATGCAGAGAACAGAATTTACAGCCTGCTAAGGGATATTGTGAACAATATCAAATAGACGTTTAGGGTCTGTTTATTCAGCCACTAGTTCAGCAATTAGTCCAGCGATATTCCGAGCTGGCTGATACCATTATTCTGAGCCTGCGCCCTGATTTCTTTCATAAAATCGGGGTTTTGTTTTTTCTGGGTTTCCAACCTGTTAAGGATGTCATCCAGAAAGCCCAGGTGCTGTTTGTAGAGGTCGTGCTCTTCAATATACTGTGCCAGCTCAGTGCCGTTTAAATCAGGTACTTCTGCATAGCGAATAAATTTTCCGATAGTACTGAGAGAAAGTGTGAGAGCGCTGGCTGCTTCATCTGTGCTGGGCATCATGGCACAGCTGATGGCGCAGTTAATACTGACGATAGTGTCCAGAGCGGGCTGGACGCCAAACATATCGTAATCATCGGGATTGGGCGTATTGTCGTCTATTTTTTCCAGCAGTCGTTCAAAATTTTTGGCGGACTGATACCCGGCAATATTATCCCATAGCATGTTCAGACAGTGCCTGACGGTTGAGCGGTCGCCAAATTCAGCCAGCTCAGAGAATAATGCAAAATTTGGCCATGCTCTTTCAGTGACGATTGTGGCAGCCGCAGTGAGTTTCCAGTCAGAGAATGACTCGATCCTGTCACGGAACAGGGCATACTGCTTATGTGTATTCAAGGTGACTTCCTGCTGTTGAATCAGGGGGCGTATTGTATCAGGAGAAGTGGGGATGGGTACTTGTCAGATAAAAAAGTGGGGGCTTTCCGGGCAGCCTGCTCAAAGAGCCCATTTGAAGTTGACAGTAATGGAGTCAAGTTTGTAATCAGAATTGAGCTCAATTTTGGAATTGTCCATCAGGCAGCTTTCTGCTTTTAATTTGCCGCTGAATTCAACCTTTCCGCATTTGCCAAAGTCGAAACGAGCTTTTTCCTTAATGTATTCAACCCGTTCTTTCAGAGGTTTGGCAAACCCTATTGCATCGAGTCCAAGATAGGCGGCACTGGCTGCGGCATCGCTGCTCAGTTTTTTAGGATCTTTAAAGGCTTTATAAACAAATTGACTGATTTTTTTCTGAGTAAACGGATTTGACTTGCTTTCGACATCAAGCTTCGGCATGTCTTTCTGTCGTTTAGTGGAAAAAAGCAATTGAGATGCAGGAGGTGTGTAAGAGTCCACATGCGCTACATCGTTTGAATACTGGTTCAGGTATTTTGTGTAGCTGATGGTCGTGTTGGTATCAGGGGTTTCAGCCCAGACAGCAGGGGTGATCGCAAGTATCAGCAGCCGCTTCAGCGATCGACAGATAAGATGACATTGAATTGATTTGCGTCCATCCATGGTGTCTATCCTTCCCTGACGTCTATCCATTAACGCCAATAAATATATTGCCAGTCGGTACACCATGCTGGCAAGGAAATAACCTCTATCTGATTAGTTAAGCATGCGGTTTGGTGAACTTCTAACTCGATTCCACCATATAACAATTAAATCTAAAGTTAAAAAAAACTTATTATCATAGGAGATTAGCCATCATATAAGCCGAATGAACATGACGGATAAAATACAATTTATCTTTTAATTCATTTCAGGTGTTTTTGTGCTTTGCTCTGTCGATAAACTTAAATCTATACAAAAAACTGCTGTGTAGAGGTTTATCGGATGGGATTTGATGATCTTGAATAGATGGCGGAACACTAAGCCGGGGATGATAAACTCGATACCGGTTTGACAGGCAGCAAAGCGATTCATAGCAATCGCCTGCTGCTGGCTGATTTATCAGGCTCTGGACATATACTTGCCCGTTTCAGTGTTTACTTTGATCACTTCACCAATGCTCAAATACTCAGGTACCTGAACTTCAAGGCCCGTACTCAGCTGGGCAGGCTTGGTTCTGGCAGCGGCTGATGCGCCTTTGATGGCCGGAGATGTGTCGACAATTTCCAGGGCAATGGAAGCCGGTAGTTCAATAGCCAGCAATTGCCCCTCGACAAGCAGGGCCGTCAGACCTTCCATTCCATCACTCAGGTACAGAAGCTGGTCTTCAATCGTGCTGCTGTTGACCAGGTATTGGGAATAATCTTCTGAATCCATAAACGTGTATTCATCGCCTTCCTTATATAAGAAGGAAACAGTACGCCTTTGCAGGTCGACATCAGTGAACTGATCATCACCTGTACAGGTCTGCTCCAGCTTTTGTCCACCAGGGACTGAAGAAAAGCGTATTTTATAGAGCGTTGACGCGCCACGGGCAGAAGGGCTTTTGGTTTCAATCTGGCGTACCAGGTAGTACTGACGGTCAATCTGAACAATCTGACCCTTTTTCAGTTCTCTTGCGTAACTCATACAGCAAGTCCTTCAAGATGATTAAGTGCGGGCATTCTATCAGAGACCGCTGTTGGACGAGAGCGGTTGACTATCTGAAAGCATGAATGTCGACAAAATTAATGTTTCTGGTCCGGGAACTGAATCACGTTACCAGACTCGACGTTTTTTTCTTTTCTATAGGAAGCCGAAAGAATAACGTTGGTATCATGCTCTGTGGATTGATCAGGAGACTGAATATCCATCATCTGCAGTCTGGAGCCCAGCAGGCGAATATGTCCGGGGTATCGGCGAATGCCATCCGGCGTAAATTCAAAGCTGAAATCCCGCGCCAGACACATCTGCCCATCGGGTCCTCTTCGGGGCCTGGTTTTATAACGTACGACGGTACCGTCCAGAAACTGAAGGTTCATATCCCGGCAGGCTCTTTTACCATGAGTGATGGCAACTTCACGGGCTTTGGAAGTGTCTGACCAGTACCAGAAGGCGAGTGCTGCAGGGATTATCCAGATTACAGTGTCCATCAAAAGCATAGAAATAGAACTTAAAAAATTGTCGAAAATTGTTGAAAAAAAGCGATTTAGATCAATAACTTTGTCGAAATAGTGAAAAATACCTAACGAGATCGGTTTTTATACCCGATATAGTCAGCCCGCTGAACACAGTCAACCTTTAGGTAACTCAACTTCACACAAGCGTGTGATGATAAACAGAATATCATTGGAAGAATCATGAAGAAATGCACCTCCCTGCTGGCGGCAGGCTGTTTTGCCGCTAGTGGCTTAGTGTGGGCGGAAAGCGCACCCGTCAATGTTATGCTGATCACAGCAGATGACCTTGGTTATGAAGCCTATAGCCTGTTCGACAATGAACTCCCTAATTTGACCCCGAATATGGATCGCTTTGCCAGAAAAGGTGTCCAGTTTGCCAATGCCCATGTAAACCACTCTATCTGTATGCCAAGTCGTTCCGTTATGGCAACGGGTATGTACAGCTCGTCTTCCGGGATGATGGGTTTCATGAACATGAAAGAGAAAAACCCAACGGTTATGAGCGTGCTGGCTGATAATGGCTACCGTACCGGGGTACTCGGCAAGGTGACTCATTCAACGCCTGATCTGGACTTTAGCTGGGACTATTCATACGACGCAGACGACCTGGGCTCTGGTCGTTCTCCTGAACTCTACTATCAGAGAACCAAAACCTTCATTAAAGAGAGCAAGAAAGCGGGGCAGCCATTTTATCTGATGGTCAACTCCCACGACCCGCATCGTGTATTCCATGATCCTGAAGATGAGCGGCTCGATGGTGAAGAAATTCCTTCACAACTGTATCAGCCGGATCAGGTGACAGTGCCTTCTTATTTGCCTGACTATCCAGAAGTAAGACTTGACCTTTCTCATTATTACAACTCGGTTCGACGTCTGGACGATACTTTCGGCCGGGTAATGGAAGCTCTGGAGGAAACAGGCCAGACAGAAAATACCCTGGTTATGTTCGTATCCGACAATGGTTCCCCATTCCCGTTTGCAAAAGCGAACACTTACCTTGCCAGCACCAGAACACCACTGCTGGTTCAGTGGCCTGGCGGCAACCTGAAAAACGGTAAGACCGATGTAGAGCACATGGTATCCACCGTTGACCTGATGCCTACTATTCTGGATGCGGCAGGTATTGATGTGCCGGGCAATGTAGACGGCACTTCTTTCCTGCCAGTACTGCGTGGTGAGAAGCAGGAAGGCCGTGGCTATATTTTTGCCCAGATCGACTACAAAATCGGAGGTCCTGCGACCCCGATGCGAGCTGTACAAAGTAAACACTATGGCTACATCTTCAATCCATTTACCGGCTTCTCTGAGTTCCGTGTAGGTTACGACCGGGAAACCATTGACCTGATGATGGAGTCTGGTGATAAAAAGCAGGTTGAACGGGCAGAAATGTTCCGCAAGCGTGTGCTGGAAGAGTTTTACGATCTGGAAAACGATCCGGGTAACGTGAATAACCTGATTGATCATCCTGACTATCAGGACATCATCAAGGAGTATCGCAGCGAGCTGGAATCCTGGATGCAGGGAACTGAAGATCCGGTGCTGGACATTTTTCAGGCTCGTAAGAACCCTGAAAAGGTGCTGAAGATGATGGAAACCCATTATCCCTCGCGTCAATCCCTGATGCCTGAGGCTCAGCTGGAAGCGAACAGAGCTCGTCAACGGGAAGCTCGAGCCCGCCGTCGTCAGCAAAACTAACGTTCTGAGCTGAAAGAAGTTATTTAAACCTTCGGTGTCGTTTACCTTCCAGTAACTGCGCCGAAGGCTAAAACTGAGATCAGATAATTTTTATTGTGTTTAATAGAAAAACAGAATTTTCCAATGTGATAAAACTTGTTAAATTTGTTGCGTGTTAACTTTTGTTGTTTTAGTGCAGATGTCTTGGATTAGACGGCTTACCCTTCGGTTTCCCGTCCTGATCAATCAGCTTGTCACGAGCGTCAACACGATAAATATGACGCAGGTACTGAGCTTTAAGATCATTGCTGTCTAATGTTTGTTTTACTTCCACACCTACACGCTGTAGGTATTCAAGCATAAATGCGGGGTCTGGCACTGCAGCCTCCAGGGCTAACCTGTCTTGTATAATTCGAGCGTAGAATATCACTCCTCTGTTAAGGTTTTTTGACCTGAAGCACCTTTTTGCATGCTATTTTCATAAATTTACAGCACCAGTTGTTGTATAAAGAAGTGTAATCGTTGTGAAAGTGCGGCTGACAAAAGTTCCTTGGTGAATAACTCTGTTGTTTTTTGTTTGTTTGGAGTTAATTGTCGACAAGTGCTTATAAACGAAATAAACATCTAACAAGAATCATTATACTTAAATATAAGACTGAATTTTCTACTGAGAGGAGCATATTATGCTGGTTGGAGTGCCTAAGGAAATAAAAAATCATGAATACCGTGTTGGACTGACACCGGCTTCTGTTAAAGAGCTGGTAGAACACGGACATGGTGTTTATGTCCAGAAAAACGCAGGAGATGGTGTAGGTTTCAGTGATCAGGATTACGTCGATGCAGGTGCAATCATTCTGGAAACTGCTGATGAAGTGTTCACTAAAGCCGAGATGATCGTCAAGGTTAAAGAACCTCTGGCTGAAGAGCGCGCCCGCCTGCGTCCGGATCACACACTGTTTACCTATCTGCATCTTGCTCCGGATGAAGCACAGACGCAGGACCTGATTCACTCCGGTGCTACCTGTATTGCCTATGAGACAGTCACCGACAAAAATGGCCGTCTGCCTCTGCTTGCTCCCATGTCAGAAGTCGCTGGTCGCATGTCCATTCAGGCTGGAGCCCACTGTCTGGAGAAGTCCATGTCAGGTCGTGGCCTTTTGTTGGGGGGCGTACCCGGTGTTGAATCCGCTAAAGTGGTCATCATCGGTGGCGGTGTTGTCGGACAGAACGCAGCAGCCATGGCGGTAGGTATGGGCGCAGAAGTCGTTATTCTGGATCGTTCAGTTGAAGTGCTGTGTAAACTGGATGAGCAGTACGGCAACCGGGTACGTACTGTCTATTCAACATCGCACGCTATTAATGATCATGTCACGACAGCGGATCTGGTTATTGGGGGAGTACTGTTGCCAGGTGCTGCAGCACCCAAGCTGATTACCCGGGATATGATCAGCAAGATGAAAAAAGGCTCCGTTATCGTTGACGTTGCCATTGATCAGGGTGGATGTGCAGAAACAGCCGTTGCAACGACTCACGATGAACCGACATTTATTGTCGACGATGTTGTACATTACTGTGTTGCTAACATGCCGGGAGCAGTGGCACGCACATCAACGCTGGCACTGAATAACGCAACCCTGCCTTATGTATTACAGCTTGCGGACAAAGGGCCTCGACAGGCACTGGAAGAAAATCCACACCTTCTTGAAGGGCTGAATGTGTGCAAGGGCGTTGTTACCTGCCAGTCCGTTGCCGACGCTCAAAATCTGCCTTACCGTCCAGCAGCAGAAATGCTGACCGAGCTGTAATAGGTATAAATCCCTGCCTTTCCTTCTGCTATAAGCTGCGCTCACCCTCTCGGTGGCGCGGCTTTTTTTATTTTGATCTGATACATTTGCCATTTTTAACGATCAGGAAATACTGCAGTGATTGAATGGGAATGGTGTCATTATGAAACACTTAGTCTGAACCAGTTGTATGAGATTCTGGCAGTACGGCAGTCAGTCTTTGTCGTAGAACAGAACTGCGCTTATCAGGATGCAGATGGTCTGGATCAGGTGGCATATCACCTGATGGGCTGGGCTTTCAACGACGATGGACGTAAAGCCCTGGCTGCCTATGCCCGCGTTATTCCACCGGAAGTCGTAAAGCCGGAACTGGCAATAGGCCGAGTTATTACTGCTGAAGCTTTTCGGGGACAGGGTTTAGGACGCGCCCTCCTTGCTGAAGCGGTCCGGCTCTCTGAAGAAACCTTTCCTGACAGTGATATTTATCTCAGCGCCCAGGCTCATCTGCAAAGCTACTATGGGGGCTGTGGCTTTGTGGCATCGGGGGAGTTATACGATGAAGACGGTATCCCCCATATTGCCATGTTCAGACGGAAACATCGTCAGCAACCAGTGTCAGGTACAAACCTCAGCCAGTAACCTGTTGCCGCCCAGGGATTGCACCGTATCAAGCTGCTCGTCGTTTTTAACCATTATAAGCCCGGCAAACCCAAGGGCATTGACTGATATACCCTGATAACGATCACGGGTTCTGGGAATCATCATCATCCAGTGGTCGGTCATCAGAAGGTTATACGGGGCTGGGTGCTGCCCGGCCGGTTTGCCGGGATTAAGCTGGCTGATCATGGAGAGATAAAGTTTATAAACCTGTTCTGCTGTTTTTCCGGCAATATCGACCGTCAGGTTTGGAAAAGGAAGCGCCGGCAGGCGCTCTGGATTCTGGCTGATACGCTTCAGGGCTGCATCAACAGGCAGGGTGGCGGGTTGGGGAAATGCCTGAAAGTGCCGATGAGGCTGGCTGGCTCCCGCTTCCATACCACTGTTATAAAAAGCCAGCATCGGGAATGAACCCATGACCTGTAATATGGCATGAAACTCTTTTTCACCCAGCAATGTTTCCTGGGCTTCAAACTCTGGTGTAACCACCAGAAGATGATGATCCACCACATTGAATTTATTAAGCAGAACCACATGACCAGCTTGTAAATGGCAGATGTACAGTGCCTGCTCATAAGGAAGAAAAGGGTTTTTGCCTGTGTTTTTAGCGAACTTGTGGGAAGGTTTTTTGCGCAGGCTCGATAGCTTTCTGACTTCAAAAGGGATAGCTCCGGAAAGAGTGCCGGAAAGCGTGAACAGTTCTGTAGAAAGCGATTGCAGAGAGCCATTATCCAGGGCCGCCTGACTGGTTTCGAGCAGCCACTGCTTCAGCTCAGATGCCTGAAAAAAACGTTTGTTGTCGTTCATAGGGTCAATAGTCTTTATGGTTCCAGCTGAACCTTATAGATCAATCAGCCAGGTGTTTGAAATTGATATAAGTCAAAGTATCAGAGACAGACACTTTTCGAACACAGCATGATACAAGTACCCTAACAACAATAATAACCATGAGTTTTGGATATCTTTTTATCCAGGCACTGATAAAAAGCTGTCCTTCACAAGGGGGAGTACTATGTCGATGTTGATCGATAGAATTATAAAAGATCATGAACACCTGACACGTTTGCTGGTTTGTCTGGACAGGGAAATCTCAAAGTACAAGGAAGGGGCAACCCGTCGACCCAGGCTATCGGTGATTATTGATGCACTGGATTATCTCCATAACTACCCTGACAGTTTTCATCATCCACTTGAATCACGGCTGCTGGCAAAATTACGTCCCAGAATCACGGATAGCGAACTGCGGGAGAAGCTGGAAGTTATTGAAGACCAGCACGTTGAGATCAATCAGTTGACCAATAATCTTATTGATCGCTTCCAGTCCATACAGAATGACCAGATAGTGCCTATTGATGCACTTCTGGCAGATTACCAGCGCTATGCTGAGCTGCAGATTAATCACCTCAAGCTGGAAAACACCTGCATGATCCCAGCCATGAAAGCACTGTTAACAGAGGAGGACGTTGCAGCGGTCACATCCGCACTGAATGGCAACCCAGACCCTCTGTTTGGTGCGCATCTCTGGGATTCTTACGAAAATCTTTACCAGTTTGTTATTGGTACTGAGAAAGAACAGATCGCTGTCTGACCTTTGTTATTAACCCAGCTCTGCCCTATTCCGGAAGTACTCCAAAGCTTCCGGGTTGGCCAGTGCTTCGGTATTGGCAACGGTTTTTCCGTGGACAACATCCCTGACTGCCAGCTCAACAATTTTGCCGCTGATGGTTCTGGGAATGTCTGGCACCTGCAATATAACGGCTGGCACATGCCTGGGTGTTGTATTGCTGCGGACAGTCATTTTAATGGTTTTAATTAATTCATCACTGAGCTGCAGGCCGGGGCGAAGCTTAACGAACAATACGACACGAACATCGTTGTCCCACTCCTGCCCTATGGCAATACTTTCCAGAACGGCTTCAACCTTCTCGACCTGTCGATAGATTTCTGCTGTACCTATCCGGACACCACCCGGATTTAAAACCGCGTCGGCACGACCATGGATCACAATGCCGCCGGACTGTCTGAGTTCGCCATAATCACCATGAGCCCAGACATCGGGGAAGCGATTAAAATAAGCGTTCCGGTAGCGGCTTCCATCCGGGTCATTCCAGAAGCCAACCGGCATGCTGGGAAAGCTGGACTGACAGGTCAACTCACCTTTTTCGTCTGTGAGGGCTTGCCCTTCGTTATTGACAAACTGCACATCCATGCCCAGTCCCCGACATTGCAACTCACCCCTGATAACAGGCAGCGTCGGGTTGCCCAGGGCAAAGCAGGAAACGATATCTGTGCCGCCTGATATGGATGAAAGGCATACGTCGTTTTTCACAGAACGGTAGACATAGTCAAAACTCTCATGGAGCAAGGGGGAGCCAGTCGACAGAATGGCTTTCAAGTGGCTAAGGTCATGGGTTTCATCCGGTTTTTCACCCGCCTTTTCCAGTGCGGCTATGTACTTTGCACTGGTTCCAAACACACTGACCTGTTCTTCTTCCAGTAAATCAATCAGTGCGGAAGGTTTTGGGAAAAAAGGAGAGCCGTCGTATAGGATCAGAGTCGCACCCAGGGCCAGGGAAGACACCATCCAGTTCCACATCATCCAGCCACAGGTTGTGAAATAGAAAAGACTGTCAGTGGACTTGAGATTGGTATGCAGCCCCAGCTCTTTCAGGTGTTGCAACAGCGTACCGCCATGACCATGAACAATGCATTTGGGAACACCGGTGGTACCCGAGGAATACATAATAAACAGTGGGTCATTAAATGCGACAGGCTCGAAGTGAACCCCATGGCTGCCTTGTGCGGCAAACGTGGAATACAGTACCGTATCCGGTAACGCAGAAAAGTCAGGTTCAGGCTCCATAAAAGGTACCAGTACCGTCAGCTGAAGCTCTGGAATGGCCTGCTGAATAGCGGCTACCTTGTCTTTGCAGTCTATGACTTTGCCGCCATAGAAGTAACCGTCACAGGCCAGAAGCAATTTGGGCTCTATCTGTCCGAAACGATCAAGCACACCCTGAAGGCCAAAGTCGGGAGAGCAGGAAGACCAGATAGCTCCCAATGCTGTGGTGGCCAGCATCATGATGATGGTTTCCGGGCAGTTTGGCATAAAGGCAGCAACCCGGTCACCTTTCCTGACGCCCTGTTGAACCAACCCGCTCTGGGCTGCAGAAACCGCCTGATAAAGTGCCTGCCAGGTCAGGGACTCCCTCCGTCCTGTCTCGCCCCGGAAGATAATGGCTGGGCGGTCAGACTCCCTGTGCCGTAACAGGTGTTCAGCATAGTTCAGGGTACTGCCGGGAAACCAGTCGGCACCGGGCATGGCGTCGTTTGCCAGAATGGTCTGTGGGGGTTCATGGAACATGACCTGAAAGTAATCGGCGACCAGTTCCCAGAAAGACGCTCGTTCAGAAACACTCCACTGATAAAGGTGGTTGTAATCCGGGAAAGTCTGACCAGTCCTGAGCCGGGCCGCCTGACTGAAAGCCTGCAGGTTTGAGGGGTTGATCGTCTGTTCTGAAGGGGTCCAGAGTACCTGAGTCATAACCGAAGATTCCTGTTTTATTATTCTCACCAGCTACGGGATCCATAGTTCTATAAAAGCTCTATAAAAGTTCCATAAATGTAGCTGGCATTTTTCAGGTGATCACGGTTTATCATGACACAGTGCAATGGTGGGCTGTAAAGTAAAAAAGGCCGACGTTACGACCTGTTTTACCGGTTCCGTTATTCTCAGGCTGTCTGGGGCTGCTGTTCTTTTTTACTTTTCAGTACGCTGTCTACAGAAAAAGCGCCAGCTCCCAGTGCGGTGACCATCAACAGACCGCCAGCAATCGACAGATTTTTCATAAACAGTAATGACTGCATCTGCTCTGTCAGGTTGTGGAAAATCAGGTTAGCCACAAGGGTGAACCCTGCCAGCAGGAACGCGGCAATACGGGTGTTCCAGCCAACCAGCAGGGCAAGACCGCCCAGCAGTTCAACCGCAATCACCAGTGGCAGCAGCATGCCGGGAATGCCCATGGCTTCCATATAACCCTGGGTGCCAGTGTAACCACCGATTTTGTTGTAGCCAGCCAGAATAAACATCAGGGAGAGGAGTAAACGACCAAACGGGGCGATAAGTTTTTGTGCCTGATCCATGCGGTAATACCTTTGTTGTTCTCTTTCTGTCGGTTCGTAGAGATTGTTTGGCAGTAGTGTATGAATTAGAGTGGGCAGGAAAAACACAACGAATGTGAATTAATAATTTCAAAAAAGAGAACAGTGACGTGAGCCAGCTTAAGGAGTTGCAGGTCTTTGTCCGGGTGGTCGAGGCCGGAGGTATTGGTAAGGCGGCAGAGCAGATGGGGATTGCCAAGTCAGCAGTCAGTCAGCGTCTTGTAAAGCTGGAAAAACGTATGGGTGTCAGGTTACTGAACCGTACGACCCGGCGCTCACATCTTACCGAAGCAGGGCAGCGCTGCTATCAGCAGTCATTGAATATTCTTAATGCAGTTTCAGAATTACACACTGTGGTCTGCGAGCAGGAACAGGAGCTTCAGGGTGTGCTGAAAATTGCGGCACCACTGGTTTTTGGCCGACACCATCTGGTCAGGGTGGTTGATCAGTTTACCCGCCTGCATCCAAAACTGCTGCTGGATATCGACCTGTCTGACCGGTATGTCAACCTCATAGAGTCTGGTCGCGATATGGCAATCCGCATTGGCTCATTGCCTGACTCGACGCTTCAGGCCCGACGCATAGCTTCTGCCAACGGCATGCTGGTAGCCAGCCCCGACTACCTTGAACGCTATGGTACTCCGGAAACACCAGAAGACCTGAAAGATCACGCCCTCCTGCAATATGAAACTAGCCGGGGTAGCGCTGTCAGACTGAGAGACCGGCAGGGAACCACCATCAGCTACTCCATGAAGCCCAGGCTGATCGCCAACAATGGTGACTTTCTTAATGAAATGGCGATTCTCGGCCAGGGCATTGTTTTATCACCAACGTTTATCTGCTGGCAGGATGTTCAGGAGGGAAGGCTGGTGCAGGTGTTGCCCGATTATGATGTCCCGATTGGGGGAATTTATGCCGTTTATCCGGAAAACCGTTTTGTTTCACGACCATTGCGCTCGTTTATTGATTATCTGGTAGAGGTACTGGGTGACAGTCCTCACTGGGATAATCCAAAGGAAACCTGCAGAGTGTTTGAACAGCAAACGCCCTGCAAGGGGTAGAGGTTTACTTATAAGAAGAAATCAGTGCTTTTCCGACCAAACACAACACCGCCAAAGTTGCGCCCGTATTTGTCCGGCACATTGGCAACATGGGTGCGGCCCGTCTGAATATCACGAAAAGCACGATTAACGGTATGGTTCCTGAAGATCACTGAAGAACCGCAGTAGGTGTAAAGCTGGTTGACGGCTTCTGCACACTTGGTCATGACATAGGCCGAGTCGTATCGCATCTTGACCCGTTCTTTCATATCAAGTGGAACATCGTTCTCCGTTTTATCCGCCAGAATGTCGAAGTTTTTGAACAGGGTGGTCTTGCACTCATCCACAACTCTCAGGGCATCGGCAGCCGCTTTCTGAGCTCCGGGATCTTCCCTGACGGCTTTGCCATCACTGAGGACGATACGGTTGCGGTTAAATTCAATGTATTCGTCCACTGCCCCTTTTAACGCACCAATGGCAGAAGACGACACAGAACGCACAAAAATCTGGCCAAAGGGTAATTTAAACAGGGGGGCAGTGTCCCGGACTGTTCTGCATAAAGCCGTCCAGTGAACGGTGTGTACGATACTCTGGTACAAAAACATCGTCTACGACAATGTCATTAGATCCGGTTGCCCTCAAACCCATTACATCCCAGTTATCCTGAATTTCATAATCACTGCGGGGGACCAGGAAGGTTCGGTAATCCGGTGCCTCACGTTCCTGCCTGACCTGCTCTTTATCAATCATTATTGTTATCTCCGCGTCCCCGGTTAGTTGTGACCGCATGATTCTGGAAAATGAATATGGAGCAGATTGAAGCAAGAGCGGTCAGTACACACATCATCTAAACGAATTAGTGCATTTAATGCCCTGTAGTCTTGATGGACGATGATGCCAACATGGCTGACAGAGACAATCCTGCTATCTGTAAAAAAGATGACAGGAGTTAGACAATGAGCGGCAAAAACGATTTAAAGAGTAGTATGCTGCAGGCCATGAGACGCCTTGCCAGCTCGGTTTCAGTAGTGAGTTGCAGCGGTAAGGCAGAGCGTCATGCCATGGCCGCTACTTCTGTTACTTCTCTCTCCATGGACCCACCGTCACTGCTGGTTTGTGTCAATCAGTCAACGGCCATGCACTCCGCCCTGGCTGAAGGGGCTGATTTCTGTATCAATGTTCTCAGTCTGGAGCAGCAGGATGTATCCGTTGCCTGTGGTGGCAGACTGCGCGGAGAAGAACGCTTTGCGTTTGGTAACTGGGCTAAATCTGAAGGTGGCCTGCCTTATCTGGCCGATGCTCAATCGGTTCTGATGTGTGTGCAGGATGGTCGTTACGATTATGGAACGCACACTATTTTTATCGGGCGGATTAAAAGTATTCAAAACAGTGAAGACGTCAACCCGCTGGTTTATGTCGACGGTCGATATACGACAACGGCTGAAGCCGTGGAAGCCTGAGCATCACGATAATAAAAGGGCAAGCTATGACCAGACAGCAAATGACTGAAGTTCCGCAGGCGCTAAGCATTGAGTGTGCAGATCAGTATGACTGGGATGATGAACAGGATGTCGTTGTCGTTGGTTTTGGTGGCGCAGGCGTAGCTGCCGCGCTGGAGTCTGTTCAGCAGGGAGCTACGGTGCTGGCGGTTGACCGCTTTTTTGGTGGTGGTGCAACGGCCGGAAGTGGCGGGGTTGTCTATGCGGGTGGTGGAACCCCGATACAAAAGTCTGAAGGTGTCGAGGATACTCCGGAGCAGATGTTTGAATACCTGAAAATGGAAGTAGGGGATGCGGTCAGGGAAGAGACATTGCGCCGTTTCTGTGACCAGAGTGTGACTAACCTGCAGTGGCTACAGCATCATAATGTTGAGTTTGCGGGCAATATTCCCCCGGTAAAAACGTCGTATCCCACGGATCAGTATTATCTGTATTACTCTGGTAACGAGGCGGTTTCTTCTTATGCCGAACAGGTTAAACCTGCGCCACGAGGTCACCGGGTGAAAGGTAGAGGGTTGTCTGGAGAAGTGCTGTTTGCTGCTTTACGTAAATCAGCACTAAGTCGGGGCGTCAAGCTTCAGGTGCAGACTGAAGCAATCCGGCTGATCACTGATCAGAATGGTCAGGTGGTCGGTCTGGAAGTTCGGCAGATACCCGCAGGCTCAAGCGCTGCTCGCAGGCATAAGCTGCTTTATCGTCTGGCGGAGCGCAGTCATAACGCGGCTCGTAAGTTTGCTTTTCGCCTGAGAGATAAACTGGCTGTCCTTGAACGTGCAGAAGGTGTCGTAAAACGAATACGCGCCCGTAAGGGAGTGATTCTGTCTGCCGGTGGTTTCGTTATGAATCAGACGATGATGGATCAGTACGGTGAAAAGTATGTAGGTGCTTTGCAGCTGGGAACGTCGGGCTGCACAGGGTCCGGCATCCGGCTGGGGCAGGGCGCTGGTGGCGCTATTGACCGGATGGATAAAATCAGTGCCTGGTGCTTTATTAATCCACCACTGGCCTTTGCCCATGGAATTGCTGTGAATCTGAAGGGTGAGCGTTTCTGCAGTGAAGATGTTTATGGCGCAAAACTGGGATATGAACTGGTTGAAAAGCAGAATAATAAAGCATCACTGATTTTTAATGGTGAGCTGCGCAAACAGGCGTTGTCACAATCCGTACCCGGTAAGCTGCCGTTCTTCCAGTATATGCCTGCGTTAATGGCTATTTTTGTGGCGGCGAAAAAAGCGAATACTCTTGCAGAGCTGGCCGACTATACCGGTGCGCCTCTGGAGACTCTGGTGAAAACCCTGCACCAGTACAGTAAACATGCCAGAACCAATACCAGAGATCAGCTGGGTAAGGCTGAAAGCTTTATGGCTAACCTGGATGAGGGGCCGTGGTATGTTCTGGATCTCGACATCACTAATGAGAAGTTCCCATGCCCGATGATTACTCTGGGCGGTTTACAGATTAATGAAGAGACCGGCGAAGTCATCAATGAAGACGGCAGGGAAATCAAAGGGCTTTATTCTGCAGGCCGGAATGCAGTGGGTGTCGCTTCCAACTTATACGTAAGTGGTCTTTCAATTGCGGACTGTATTTTCTCCGGCAGACGAGCCGGTCGGCATGTAGTGAAGGTTGATGCGGCTGACGATACCAATGCTGAAGCTGAGCCCGCTGAACAGGACGAAGTGGCTGAAGTCGTTTAAATTCAATGACTTTAACGTGTTGCGTAGGTTGGGTCGACCGAATGCGATATCCAATACGGTGAACAGCATTGAGCTCCCATGTTGGGAATTACCCTGAAGGGCATAAACGCTGCGCTCGTCCCAACCTACAGGTCAAACGTAATGAAACGATGTGCCAGGCATTAGGCTTGCTGTTTATTGTGGATGAACGGCAAGCCCTGCTTCATCTAAAAACAGAAATAATAAACAGGTGTTCAGTATGGCTGACCAGGCAGTTGGCAGTACCATTCCGAAGCTGGCTACATACTACGCAGTGCCGGTGTGAATGTGCTGTTTTGTATTGATGAATTTCTGGGGAACGATTACTTTGCTCTGCTGGCAGACGAATAATTGCCAGAACTCAGGACGTTCATAACCTTTCGATCAGCAGGTTCTGATCAAAACGACAATAAACGTATGACCTTCGAACACTTCCTGACTCTGGGTGGAAAGGTTGAAGAGACAGTTGTCAGGAGTCGTCAGGATCAGGTTCATAATAACGATATGTCCGACCTGTTGTTTACGTCAGGTACGACCGGAAAAACCAAAGGGGTTATCACCCGGCATGGGCAGAACCTTGGCGTTATTTCAGACTGGAGTGATGTGGTGGGTCTGCAGTCCGGTGACCGGTACCTGATCGTTAACCCTTTCTTTCTTTCATTCATTTGGCTATAAAGCGGGCTTTATTGCAGCGCTGATGCGCGGCTGTACCATTCTTCCGATGCAGGTGTTTGATGTGGAAGCGATTCTCAGGGTGATTGTCAGCGAGAGCGTTTCTGTGCTTCCGGGGCCGCTAACGCTTTACCAGTCCATTCTTGCAACGCCAGAGCTGGATAACTATGACCTCTCATCGCTGCGGGTGGCGGTTACGGGCGCTGCCGCTATACCGGTGATATTGGAGTGATGAACGAAGCGGGATATCTGCGCATTACTGACCGGATTAAGGACATGATCATCACGGGAGGCTTTAACGTCTACATTGAGAATGTACTCAGCGCTCACAAGTCCGTTGCTCAGGCAGCGATTGTCGGTGTGCCTGATAAGCGCATGGGGGAAGTGGCGATGGCCTATATCATTCCTTCCGCGTCATATCAGCCGGAAGCATCGGATATTATTGACTGGTGTCGTCAGGAAATGGCGAATTACAAGGTGCCGAGGCATGTGAGGTTTGTGGAAAGCTTTCCGCTCAACGCATCGGGTAAGGTTCTGAAATTCGAGCTGAGGGAAAGGGCAAAGGTCGAGCTGGATTAAAGGTGAATTAAACGTTTTTTTCGGGGTGGAGTCATCCACCCCATAGATTCCACACTATCAGATGTTCAGCATGCTGGTGGCCAGACCGAAGTAGATCAGCATACCGAAGATATCAACGATGCTGGTCAGCATTGGACTGGTCATGACTGCCGGGTTGATACCCGCGCGGGTGGCACCCAGAGGGATTGTGGCACCGATCAGGGTGGATACAACAATCTGAACCGCCAGAGCAAAAGAGATAACAAAAGCCACTTCAAACAGGCTGGTATCCATTGGCAGAGCCGCGTCACCACTCAGCAGGGCCACCTTGCAGAATGCAATAATGGAAATAACACCCGCCGTCATAATCGCAATGCGCAGCTCTTTCCACAGAACCCGCAGGTACAGGCCAGTGTGCAGGTCATTTTTCGCCAGTGCCTGAATGATCACAGACGCTGCCTGACTACCGCTGTTGCCGCCGCTGTCGGCAATCATTGGAATGTAGACCGCCAGAATCAGCAGGCTGGAGAGAGTGTCTTCAAAAGAGGTGATAATGTAGCCGGAAATGAACCCGAACAGCGCCAGCATAACCATCCAGCCGATGCGTGCCTGAAAATGGTCCATAACAGACTGGTTCAGATAGTCGCTGTTGGTGTTTTCTGCGCGAGTGTTGAATACGTTGCCGATGGCAGCGGTGCGAGCCTGTGCGTTGAACATGGCGTTAATCCTGCAATTAATTCAGTGTCGTGTTGTTAACCTCTGGTTTCAGGCAGGCAACAGACACTTGGCAGGAACACCGCGGTCTTTAAGGTGATCCTTTATCTGTTGCCCGCCGGCGTAGACGGAGGTTCCGAAGATTGATCAAACAATAAAGACATGGGTCACCTTCTGTGTAAAAACACTTTCTGTATAGAAACAGTGGTGTGTAGGGACAGTAAATTTGCGGGCATACTAGTCTGTTCATCCTGAACAAAACCTGAATGGAAAGCTTGATTTCGGTTTTCCGAGGGAAGGGTTGGTTGATTTTCAGGAAAGTATTGGTTTTCTTGTGAACAGCTGGTGCGTTGATGTTCAGAAAAATCAGATAATGTTGCTCAGGTTATTCCGGAGAGGGAGAGAAATGCTGGTGGCGAATCAGCCACTTTCCTGAATGGTTTTCCAGAAATGCTGTCACACGAACTTTAGGGTGGTCGTACCCCTTTACATTCAGCTGGGTACACATGCAGGCTGCCTCACCGTACAGGTATACGACAGGCGCTTCAGTTTCCGACACAAAGCCATCTTCACTGCTGAAGTAGTCGTTATAGCGCTGTTCAATGTCAGAGCGGCTGTTCAGGTTGACGTGCAGACCGAAGCTGTGCGGTTCGTTATCGTCCACGAACAGGGACATCATGCCGTCTACATCCTTGTCCTTTATACAGCGTTCATATTGTCTGATGATATGCAGGAAAGGTGCCAGCGCCTCTCCTTCCAGTCTTGTGGACATATTGAGACTCCTAATATAGCGATCAAGCGTCATTAGAAGTCTATAAGAAATAGCGGTGACTGCCAGAAAGAGTCGATAAATTCTTCAGCTGATGCCACGGGCCTTTAGAATCGCGGACTTGAAATCGTCCACACAGTCCCTGGCAATACCGGGGATCATTTCCTGGTGGTCACGGCTACGCATTTTCAGGTGATAGATCAGCATGTCGTCGTTCATTGCGCGAAGGTCGCCTTTGTGACCGGCTTCTTCAGCCATTTTACCCAGAAAGGTCATCAGGCTGTCATTCTGGCTGGTCATCCATTCGTCTTTCAACAGTTCCAGCAGCTCGTTAATACGGTGGCATTGCATGCTTTACTCCTTTGCCCTGCGGTGAAGAATTGTGTTTGAGATTGTTAATGTGTGATTTCGTATCACATTGATTTATATGAATATAATACATGCAAATTATATGAATTTTTAGTTTTATCTCAAAAATGACTTTGTTATAGTCCTGCTTACTGGCTTTATAGCAATGAATACTTATAAGTATCAGGAGTAAGCGATGAGCACTGTAAAAGGAATTCAGATTACCCGGGCAGACAATGAAGCTCTTTTGAACTCTTTCTGGCTGATTGATGAAGAAGATAACATCGCCCGTTGTCTGTGTTCCCGTGATCAGGCCTTTGAACAGGACGAACAGGTTGAACTGAGTCGTCTGGGTGAGTTTGAATACCGGGAAGTACCTGTGGAGCAGCCGTCCCTGCGTGAAGGCGGGCAACATCTGAATGTGAACGTTCTGTCTGCGGAAATGCTGCAGGATGCTGTGGATAACCCGGAGAAGTACCCATCTCTCACCATTCGAGTTTCTGGCTATGCGGTACGCTTTAACTCCCTGACTCCGGAACAGCAGCGTGACGTGATTACCCGTACTTTTACAAAATCCATGTAATCATTTTGGTGCGACCAGCCTTCGGTCATTATTCATCAAGTACTGAAGGCTGGCAGTGACAGATATGGTAAACTCTGGCTTTTGCGTGTCCTTAGCATGTCTGTCGTTGACCCTCATTTTAACTCACCCTTTCACACTCTCAGTTTGCAACGCATCCCTTTGCGTCGACGGGAAACCCTGCAGGCCTGGGATGCAGCCGATGAGTATCTGCTCAACCATTTCTTTACCGAATTTGCCCGGCAGAAGTCTGCTCCTGACCAGAATGTACTGGTCTGTAATGACAACTTTGGTGCGCTGTGTCTGAACCTGCATGACTATAAGCCTGCCCTGTATACCGACTCACATATTGCCGAGCTGGCACTGACTCATAATGCACAGCTGAATAACCTGCCTGTGTCTTCTGTTTCAGTGATTCCTTCAACGGCTGAACCTGCAGGTAGTAGCGGGAATGGGAAGTGGGATGTGGTGCTGATGAAACTGCCTAAAAATCAATCCTGGTTCCGGGAACAGCTGATTCAGATCAAGCCGTTTCTAAATGAAGGCAGCAAAGTGATCGTGGCAGCCATGGTTAAGCACCTGCCTCACTCAGCACTGGAACAACTGGAACAGATAATTGGTCCTGCCAGCCTGTCCAGGGCGAAGAAAAAAGCGCGCCTGCTGATGGCGGACACTGATCTGCAACGAAAGGCGTTAGTGTCTAAATACCCCAGGCACTGGCAGGTTGACAACGCCCGCAAACCGCACAATGGCATTAAGCTGATTAATCATGCCAACACCTTTTCCAGAGACAGTCTGGATATTGGAGCCCGCTTTTTTATTGAACACCTGCCAACGGGCATAGAGGGCGATATTATCGATATGGGCTGTGGTAATGGCATCATCGGCATTGCTACCGCGATGCAGAATCCGGGGCATATCACCTTTGTTGACGAGTCGCACATGGCGGTGGCCTCTGCGCAGGCAAGCTGGCTGGCGAACGACATGAACGAGGCGCAGGCGAGCTTTAAAGTGAATGATGCGTTGCAGGGCTTTGCGGCTAATAGCGCCGACTGCGTGTTGTGTAATCCCCCTTTTCATCAGCAGACCACCGTTGGCGACCAGATTGCCCAACGCATGTTTCGGGATGCAAAACAGGTGCTGAAACCAGGCGGTGAGTTTCGGGTCATCGGTAACCGTCATCTGGGCTATCACGGCCTGATGAAAAAACTGTTTGGTAATTGCACGCTGGTGGCCTCTAATTCCAAATTTGTTGTGCTTTCGTCAATTCGGTAAAACAGCTTCCTGAGACCTTCCCCTGCTAAACCCGTTAGTCTTATTGGACGATGATGCCCTTTGTGTTTGTCCGGTTTAATCCCTTGCAATAGTTAAAGTTTTTACGCCGGACAGGGCTGTCAGTCCCGTCGAAAACAGAATAAAAAGAGGGCAGGCAAATGGACATTCGTGGTCTGGGTTACGTCACTGCGTTATCGACCGATCTGGAACAATGGCGGGAATACGCTATCCAGGTTCTGGGACTGATGATTGCCCCTGAATCCACCGACGACGTGCTGTTACTGAAGCTGGACGAGCGTTGTTTTCGTATTGCAGTGGAAAAATCTGATCGTGATGGTTTTGGCGTCAGTGGCTGGGAAGTGGCTGATCAGCAGGCCTTTGATCAGGCCGTTGCCGGACTTGAAGCGGCTGACGTGGATGTTCTGCCGGGAGAGATTCAGGCACGCAGGGTTCAGGCTCTGGCAAAATTCAGGGACCCGGAAGGGAATCGTCATGAAATTTTCTGGGGTCCCGTCAGCGACTACTCCCGTTTTGTCTCGCCCGCAGGTGTTAAAGGTTTTGTTACCGGAGAGCTGGGGCTGGGGCATGTTGTTCTGCCCGCCACTGCGTTTGACCGCTGTCGTGAGTTTTATACCCATGTGATGGGCTTTGGTCTTTCTGACCTGATGAATGTCCGTTTTACCCCTGACCCTGCCGAGCCAGACAAACGTCTGCACTTCCTGCACTGTAACAACGCACGTCATCATTCACTGGCGATTTTTGAAATGCCCAGTGACTCAGGCTGTGTCCACATGATGCTGGAAGTGGAAGACGTAGATGAAGTAGGCCGGGCTCTCGACCGACAACAGGCGCATGGCGTCAAACTGTCCGCCACGCTTGGTCGCCATATCAACGACGATATGGTGTCGTTCTATATGAATACACCGTCTGGTTTCGACCTGGAATACGGCAGTGAAGGTCTGGTTATGGACTGGGACAAACATACTGCGTTTGGAACCACTGCAACCAGTCACTGGGGACACGATTTCAGCATTGGCTTCAGGCAGGATTAAGGGGTAGCTGTAATGGATAAACGCATGACCACCGCTGATATCGTTGGCGAACTGCGTGACGGTATGACTATTGGTATTGGTGGCTGGGGACCCAGGCGCAAGCCAATGGCGCTGGTTCGGGAAATTCTCAGATCAGACCTGAAGGATCTGACCATTGTCGCCTATGGCGGAGCCGATGTGGGCATGCTCTGTGCCGCCGGGAAAGTGAAAAAAGTGGTCTTTGCTTTTGTATCACTGGATTTTATCCCCCTGGAACCGTATTTCCGCCAGGCTCGCCAAAACGGTGAGATTGAAGTGATGGAAATTGATGAAGGCATGATGTTGCTGGGGCTGAGGGCGGCAGCCTGGGGGTGTCCTTTCATTCCTACCCGGATTGGCCTGGGAACGGATGTTATTAAAGTTAACCCTGAACTGAAGGTGATTGACAGCCCTTATGACGACAAAGAATGGGTCGCCATGCCTGCCCTGAAACTGGATGTTTCACTGTTACATGTTGATCGGGCCGATGAGCGTGGAGTCTGTCAGATCAGGGGAGCCGATCATTATATGGATGACTGGTTTGCCAGGGCAGCAGACAAGACCTTTGTAACCTGTGATGAACTGGTGGACAGCGATTATTTTGCCGACCCTGAAGAGTCGCGCTATGTGTTCTGGGAACGGTCCGCGACAACTGGTGTCAGCCTGATGCCTGGTGGCGCTCACCCATCATCCTGCGCACCACTCTACGGCTTTGATGTACCTCATTTCAAAGAATACAGTGCCAGCGCCAAAGCGGGAGGCTTTGCTGTTTACTATGACAAGTACATCAGCAATACGACAGAAGAAGAATATCAGAAAAGGGTCGGTGGGCTTGAAGCGATTCGCAGCCTGCCCGCGCCGGTTTATTAAGGAGAAGCATTATGAGTACACCGGCTAAAGAGTTTTCACTGGCAGAACTGATGATCTGCGCAGGCGCTGAAGCCTTTCGCAACGATGGCGAAGTGCTGGCTACCGGAATTGGCTTGATTCCCAGACTGGCTGCCAGTCTGGCAATGAAAACCTTCAACCCTGATCTGATGATGACAGATTCCGAGGCTTATCTGCTCAGTGAGCCTAACCCGGTTGGCAATCGTCCGGACAACTTTGTACAGAAGAACGAAACCTGGATGGGCTTTTCCCGCATCTTTGACAATGTCTGGAGTAGCAAACGTCATGCGATGGTTGGCCCGACCCAGATTGACCAGTATGGGCAGGCAAATATTTCTGCCCTGGGCGGTTCTTATGAACAGCCCAAAGTTCAGATGCTGGGGGTGCGGGGGTTCCCGGGTAACTCCATCAGCCATGCCAACAGTTTTTTTGTCCCCGGCCATAACAAACGGGTCTTTGTTGCGGGTGAGTGCGACATGGTGGCATCTGTTGGCTATAACCGGGAACGACTGCCCGGGGGCTATAGTCTGGACGATGTGGATTTACGTCTGGTTATCACCGATTTGTGTGTGATGGACTGGCAGGGGCCTGATCATCAGTTACGGCTGGTCAGCCTGCATCCGGGCGTCAGTGTACAGGACGTTCAGGAAAATACGGGATTTGACGTTTATATCCCGGAGCAGGTAGCAGAAACGGTTCTGCCAGATGAAGAGCAGCTGCGTATTATCCAGCAGCTTGACCCCCATAATCTGCGTGCCAGCCAGTTAAAAGGTAATCCAGCGGGCAGACGTTGATAACCAATAAAATAAGAAGTACGAGAGGAACCCTCCCATGACCGATACGAATAATAACAATCAGGATGTGGTTCTCTATGAGGTACGGGACGACATCGCTATTGTCACCATGAACCGCCCTGAATATAACAATGCCCAGAATTCACAGATGACCTATGCACTGGATGCGGTATTCCTGCGTGCCAGTGATGACGACAGTGTCAAGGTGATTGTTCTGGCAGGAGCCGGTAAACATTTCTCAGCAGGCCATGATATTGGTACACTCGGTCGGGATGTGGACAAAACTTTCGACCGTGCGAGCCTCTGGTATGACCATGTGAATAAACCCGGTAGTGAATTTCTCTACACCCGCGAACAGGAGGTTTATCTGGGTATGTGCCGCCGCTGGCGGGATATTCCCAAGCCTACCATTGCCATGGTTCAGGGTGCCTGTGTGGCGGGGGGGGTGATGCTGGCCTGGGTATGCGACCTGATTATTGCCACCGATGACTCCTTTTATTCAGACCCTGTCGTGCGTATGGGCATTCCCGGTGTTGAGTACTTTGCTCATGTCCATGAACTGAATCCCCGGATAGCCAAGGAGTTCCTGTTTCTTGGTGAGAGAATGCCCGCTGAACGTGCCTTCCAGATGGGCATGTTGAACAAGGTAGTGACCAGGGAAACTCTGGAAGAGGAAACCATGGCGGTGGCCAGCCGTATTGCCAGAATGCCCCGGCTGGGATTACAGCTGACCAAGCAGGTCATTAATAGCGCTGAAGACCTGATGGGTAAACGCACGACCATGAATATGGCATTTGGCTATCACCATTTTGCCCACTCCCATAATGAACTGGTTTCCGGTGATCGTCTGGCAGGCTTTGATGGCAAAAAAATGGCTGACTCCCAGAGAGGACAGGAAAAAGAGAAAGCGTCTGTGGAGGGGCAATCCTGATGCCATTGCAAACCCGACTTACCGAACTGCTGGGGTGCAAATATCCGATTATCCAGACCGCCATGGGCTGGGTGGCTGATGCAAAACTGGTGGCTTCCACCGGTAATGCGGGAGGCTTCGGCTTTCTGGCAGGGGCGACGATCCCTCCGGAAGCGATGGAGCAGGCTATTGTGGAAACAAAAGTGCTGTCTGATCAGCCCTTTGGCGTGAACTTCCATATGTACCAGTCCAATGCTCAGGAGATCATTGAGCTGGTCATTAAATACGATGTAAAAGCGGTCAGCTACAGCCGTTCACCCGGTAAAGCATTGATCGGGCAGTTAAAAGAAGCAGATGTCGTTTGTATCCCTACCGTTGGCGCACTGAAACATGCGGTCAAAGCCGTACAGATGGGCGCTGATGCCGTGGTGGTTCAGGGTGGGGAAGGGGGAGGCCATACAGGGTCGGTACCTACATCCATTCTTCTGCCACAGGTGGTTGATGCCGTCGATGTTCCCGTCGTTGGGGCGGGTGGCTTCAAGGACGGACGCGGGCTGGTGGCTGCATTGGCTTATGGCGCTGAAGGCATTGCCATGGGAACCCGGTTCCTGATGACGGCAGACAGCCCGGTTCCGGTACAAACCCTGAGTCGCTATGTGGAAGAAAATAACCCGGCAAAAATCATTGTCAGTAAAGCCATTGACGGTATGCCGCAACGAATGATCAGCAATGCGTTTCTGGGCAAGCTGGAAAAGGCGGGCAACTGGAAGCGATTTTTGATGGCATTTGGCAACGGCCTTGCCTATCGGAAATACGCGGGCGCCAGCATTACCGACCTGGTTTCATCGGCTCTGAAAATGCGCAGTAATGACGGTATGACCGCAGCACAGGCGTTGATGTCAGCGAATGCCCCCATGGTCATCCAGAAAGCCATGGTGGATGGCAAACCATCTGAAGGGGTTTTGCCAGCCGGACAGATTGCCGGAGCTATTGATAACCTGCCAACCTGTGCAGAGCTGATTGAGCAAATTGTTAGCGAGGCAGAAACACGTCTGGTTCAAATGCAGCAACTGAATAAAAATAAAACAACAGCTTTTTTGTCGGTCGTTAGTTAAGAAACGGTTCGTTAATAAAAAGTACTGAACTGCGTTGGAACTCCTCGCAATAGCTCGCTATTACTCGTCGTTCCGCCTTTATGCCCTTCAGGGTATTATCCCGCGATCCAGAATGGCTTGCTCATGGTCATATTTAGAAAGCGGAATTGGTATAAGACAGGGTCATTAATAATAGCGTTGACGCTATTACTGATAACCCTGATTCGGTGTTAAAGCCATTTTATGCATCTTCCTGTGAAGATGCATAAATCTTCATAAAAAGCTCAGTCAGGCGTTTTCTTTCAACAACTTCAGAACCGGCTGCAGGAATCGGTTAGCTTCCTGAGAGCTGACCTTTTTACGCAGTTCAGCAGAGATTGCTCTCTGGTAAACACGCTTGTTAGCCGGCAGCTCACTGACCAGGGCATTGATCATTTCCGGGTTGAGCAATCGGTTAGCAAGAGGTGTCTGAGGGTAGGCAGCACGAACAACTTTCTGGTCGTACTCAATCAGAACGGCTTTCAGGGAACCTGGCTCGGCTTCTTCATACTCCAGCTCAGTTTCAGCAGGGGTAGCGGCTTTTTCAACGACAATGTCAATTTCAGCCACTTCTTCCTCGTTTCTGGTTTCTTCCAGATTGGCTGTTACAGTGGCAACAGCACCAGACTCTACCAGGGCCGCAGCCAGCTCGTCACGCATGATCCAGGCAGACGCTTCGCCAACCGTTCCTTCCAGAGCGAGAATGGATGCAGCAGTGCCTTCAGGCTCGATGTCCAGAAAGCTGGCGATACGCTTACCCAGATTATTCACAATCAGCGATGCTCGCTTGGCACCGGTCACTTCAGCAACCTGCTCTGCAGTGACTGCACGCTCAGGGAAGGCAAACCATGCAGTCAGCAACTCCATATCCTGTGTGCGAACGGCTTTGTTATTACCCAGTGCTTTAAGAAAAAATTCTTTAGAAATCAACAGCTTCACCTCGACGAAAAAAAATCCGCCTATTCTTTCAGGCTGACTCAAATAATCAATCGCTAGTTGTGCTGATCTGTATGTTTTTTCACTTATAACGGAGAGTGCTAAATGATTGATTAAGCGATACTTGAGGACAGCCTATTCTTGGTCAGGCTCCTGATTATTTGATAATTTCAGATTGTATCGAACTAATATAGTAGCCCACCGATGTAAAACGATACTCCTGAATGTAAGAGTTTGTCATGCCGCTATCAGTGAACGTTAGTCCCTGAAGACGACCCCGTTCATCGAATAACGCACTGCCTTTGATTCCTCTGAAAGATAGTTGAAGAGTTTCTCCTTGTTCAGCAGGGGTAACGATGAACTGATCCTTTTGGGCTGACTTGTGTTTGAATTTAACAGCCCTTTTGTGGTAATTCAGAGTCTGAGCATTTTTGTTCTTGCTCAGGAAGATGCAGCACCAGTCTGATTCGGGAATAGTCGTGTTCAGAGGCGTTTCATTGGCCAGTTTTACAGGCTTCTTTCCTGCCAGCGTATGATCGAGCTTCAGTAAGGCGAAGCTATTGGCAGAATCTTCTGCATTGATAGTCGTTAAGATTGAAATAGTCACAGTAACGGGTTTGCCATTGCTGATCACCTTAACCTGTCTGCCTTTTGTAGCAATGCATTCGCTGGGTGTCATAAGCCACAGGGGGGCAACCAGAATACCAAGGCACTGTGCGTCGACGCTTGCAAGGTAGTCATTTTCAATGACAATCAGGTATTCAGGCTCATGTTCCAGTTTGGCCACTTCGGCAGCAGTTGCCACCCTGCTAAAGAGGATAACAGCACAGAGGCTGGCAGCTATGCAGCTCCATTTTATTACGAGCATCAGATCTCCGGCGCTTTTGTAACGCTAACAATCTAATACACAGATCGGATAGCTGCCAGTTTATTGTTTGTACCCCGGAGGTTTAATGGACTTTGAATACCTGTCCGGTTGCGACCCCAAGTGCTGAACGAATGTAAGCTTTCGCAACAAGGTCTCCGGACACTGGCTGATAGCCCGGGAAGAAATCGCCATAAACGTCAACAGATTCCTGCAGCAGGCTGGGGCTAACCACATTAATCCGAATGCCATTGGGCAGCTCTGTAGATACCGCTTTGACAAAATGTTCTACGGCTCCGTTTACTGTGCTGGCACCTGTGCCTGTAGCAATCGTGTGGTCACTGAGAACCCCGGAAGTCAGGGTAATGGAACCTCTGGGTGACAGGTATTTCAAAGCCTCCCGGGTCAGGTTGACCTGTCCCATCAGTTTACTGGACAGGTTGACCTGCCACTCTTCAGCACTCATGTTCGTGAATGAGTTGAATGCGACATCACCGGCGGCACAGATCAGGTGATCAAAGGCGTTGATCTCTTCCAGCGCGGCGAGAATAGAATGAGTGTTGCTGATGTCCATCCGGTATTGGCCACTGGATTTGCCGACTTTTATCACCTCATATTTGCCTTCCAGTGCTTTGACGATGCGTGAGCCGATGGTTCCGGTAGCTCCGATAACAACAATTTTCATAATGGTTCTCCCGTTGTAGTATGAAGGCGTCGTTGGTAGTACCTTGAAAGTTATCGTATAGATTGCTTCCTGCCGGAAAAACAATAGAATCTAAACAGACTGTTAAACCTGTAAAGCTAAAAATAATGAACCTGTTGCACCTGGAAAGTTTTTACAATGTGGCGCAGAAAAAGGGATTTTCTGCCGCTGCCGATAGTCTGGATGTGTCCAAGGGGCTGGTCAGTCGTCATGTTGCCAGTCTTGAAGAAGCCTTTAACACCCAGCTGTTTCACCGAACCACCCGCAGTGTCACGCTGACTGAAGCCGGTCGTCATTTGTATGAAAAGGCCGAGCAGATTTTTTTGCTGGCACAAAATGCCCAACAACAGGTCATGGATATTTCCCATCAGGCCCAGGGAACCATCTCTTTTACCAGTCCGGTAACGCTGGGCGACCGGGTAGTACAGGATATTTTGCCGGAATATCGCGACCTGTGTCCTGAAGTCAGGGTTCAGCTGAATTTCAGTAGTTCTGCGTATGATATTGTCAATGGCGAACAGGATATTGCCCTGCGAACCACCAGTCTGCTGCCACTCGATGCGGTGGCCAGACCAGTCGGCATGATTCGCAATGCCATGGTTGTGTCGCCTGAATACGCTGAACGTCATGGTATACCGGAAACACCTCTGGATATTCACGACCACGAGTGTGTATTGCAGAGCCGTCATCTGAACTGGAATAACTGGAAGCTGTCTGACGGTGAGCGCTCGCTGGATATCAGCGTCAGTGGGCTGGTATCTGCTAATCGACATTCGACGATGCGCAAGCTCTGTTTAAATGGATTTGGAATTGCCAGTATCCCCTACTACCTGATTGAGAACGACTTAAATTCGGGCAGGCTGATACAGGTATTACCAGACTACCGGCTGGCGATGCATGAGCTGCATATTGTGTATGCAAGGCAGCGGGTCATTCCGCGCAAACTGGAGTTGTTTAAATCGCTGCTGGTGAAATGGTTTCAGGGGCATCCGGACTATTTGTTATGAAAATGCTGCTCTACCGGGCTTGATAGATAGTTTCAATACCTGAAACAAAAGTATCAGTGACTGAGTCTATTGTAATTGCTATATAAAAAATAACTTCTAAACTTCCGAACCAATGACTGATTTCACTTTCATATACGGCAGTTTTTCAAGGTATGAAAAGAAATTATAATTTAGCAGGGATAAAAAAATATCTACTGTTTTTCTTTATCGCTTTATTTAGTACGTCGGTTTTATCAATCACAATAGAGGATCTCAAGAAGAGACTTGGCGATCACCTGATCAGTATAAATTCACCTGTAATGCAGTCAGAATACCATGATAGTGCATTGAATTTTCTTACTACTGTTATATCTCAAGAATTTGATATTAGACAAATTAATGTTTATCAAGTTAATGAGTTTATTATGCATGTGGCCATTGTGGTTAATAATTTTTTGTATGATGCTTCAGGCAATGCCCCCGAAGCCAGCCCAAATGACCCATCTAATACTCTGTTATTAGGTGGGCAAAGATTAAGAGGCGTCTTAAGAAATACCCCATTTCTCAGGACATTTTTTTCACGAGCCGTCTCTTTGCAACATCCGGCAGTGAGCGGACCAAGACAGGTACTATTTCCAGAGCAAGGTGTGCAACCTGTCCAATTCAGCCTTAATCAACCCGTTCCAGGTCAGCAACTTCTGTTGCTACAACATCCGCATCAACAGCCTCAGTTTCATCAACCAGTCATGCCTCAGCCTCCCCATCTTCTGCCTGTATATCCACCTCCTCTTGTAGTAAACGCCAATCTGGTTCGTCCTACTATGTACCAACTAAATAGGGTGGCAGCAGAAAAGAATAATTTCGTCGAAGTAGGGCAACCTATAGGGGCTGAAGCTACCCAGGAAGAAACTGAAGAGGCAAAGATGCTGAAGGCGCTAACAGAGGAAAACCTCAGTCTGAAAGAACAACAGCAAATACTTAAAAATGAAATTGATCAGGATAAAAGAGAAAAAACTATAAATGAAGCTGAAAAAGCAGAACAGCTAAAACAACTGGCTGAACAAATTAAACAATTGAAACAGCAGCAAAAGGATCTTGAAGATAAAACCGCGCAGATAGTTAAAGAAAATTCTGTAAAAACAGAACAGTTAAAGCAACTGGCTGAGCAAACAGAGCAGCTAAAACATCTGTCAGGACAGAATGACGAATTAAAAGAACAGCGAAATAAGCTTAAGAGGGAAAAAAGTAAAATAGGAAAAGAAAAAGATAGGTTGGTGAAAGAGAATGCCTCCCTGAAACAACAAATTAAAGATTCTCAGGAAAGCTCTACCCATAAGGAAGGAAAGCCCTCCCATAAAGGCACTAACAACCAGCAGAAACAGAAAGAAAGCAGCAGTCACCGTACTTCGTCCGACCGTGAAGTGCAAAAATTGATGGGTGAAAGAGAGAGAGGCGAGCGTGAGGAACAAGAGAAGAGAGAACAAGAGCGGCAGATGCTAATTGCCCAGCAAAAAGCAAAAGAGAAGGAAAGGAAGAAGCGTGAGCAGGAAGAGCTAGCCTTGGAAAAAGCAGAAGCCGAGAAGAAGCAGCAGGAAAAGCTTGCCCGGGAAAAAGCAGAAGCCGAGAAGAAGCAGCAGGAAAAGCTTGCCCGGGAAAAAGCAGAAGCCGAGAAGAAGCAGCAGGAAAAGCTTGCCCGGGAAAAAGCAGAAGCCGAGAAGAAGCAGCAGGAAAAGCTTGCCCGGGAAAAAGCAGAAGCCGAGAAGAAGCAGCAGGAAAAGCTTGCCCGGGAAAAAGTAGCAGCCGAGAAGAAGCAGCAGGATGAGCTTGCCCGGAAACAAGCAGAAGCCGAGAAGAAACAGCAGGAAAAGCTTGCCCGGGAAAAAGTAGCAGCCGAAAAGAAGCGGCAGGATGAGCTAGCCCGGAAACAAGCAGAAGCCGATAAGAAGCAGCAGGAAAAGCTTGCCCGGGAAAAAGCAGCAGCCGAGAGGAAGCGGCAGAAAGAGCTAGCTCGGAAACAAGCAGCAGCCGAGAGGAAGCGGCAGGAAGATCTAGCCCGGAAAAAAGCAGAAGACCAGAAGAAGCGTGAGCAGGATGAGCTAGCCCAGAAACAAGCAGAAGCCGAGAGGGCGCGGCAGGAAGAGCTTGACCGGAAACAGGCAGAAGAGGAGAAGAAGCGGCAGGATGAGCTTGCCCGGGAACAAGCCAAACAAGAGAATGAAGGTAGTAAACAGGAGCGGACACAAGACCTGAGCCATAAAACAGAACAAACCGCTGGTCAGCTTAGAACAGTTGATCTTTTTAACCCGAGAAATACATTAGGGAGCTTAGCGGTTGTTTCAGCCTCGGCAGATCCATCTAGGAATCTGGAAAAAGAACTTTCTGGTCTGATGAAAAATAATAATATTAAAAAACAGTTTAATAATAGAAACGCAGCGGAAGCGTCAAGTAAATCAAGTTTGCCGGATGATAATACCAAACCGAGCCAGGAGGTATCACAAAGTAACCAGATTAACAGCAATCGAAGGCAGATGGGAGAAGATACTATTTTCGTAAAATATGGTGAGTATTTTTTAGCTGCCTGGACAGGAGTTTTATTTCTCGGTGCAATTGTTGTTTATCACTATATAAACTCACAGGCTAAAAGTGATACGGATACGTTTGGAGATCAGTGTCAGCCTTTTCTGAATAATATTATTTCAAATGGTGATGACTCCACTATTAAAGACTCAAAAATAACTATGAAATGCTTTGTTAGACTCAGTGCGGGTGATCTTATTATACCTTTATATAAGCCGTATATCAGAAATGATGAAGATGGTTATAGTGATTTTATTTTATATAACGGCTCTGAGAATAATAATATCTTACCTGAAGATAAGTTTTTTTTAGCGCCTGACAAAATGGAAAAAATGTCCAATGTATCCTCTAATTTTGGAGGGAGATACGCAGAACTTCTATCAGATATTCATGATCTACTACTGAACAAATCATTGATTGATGGTCTCAGGATCACAAATTTGTCTGCAATGCTGTGTGGAGTAATGCCGATTATAAACCAGACAAAACAATGCTTTTTAAACGTTCGAGATATGATTGAGAGTAATGGTATTAATACAATAAGCAGTTATTACTCTTTTATGAATTTTGGCAAATATGTCTCTGATTATTATATTTCCAGGGGAAATGTGTTTGCCATTCTTCCTTTTTGGGAGATAGATGCTGATGGAGACCTTCTGGGGAAAAGATATCCTGTTAAATTGCAAAAAAATTCCTATAGACCATTATTTCCCCTTTTTGATATTTCTCCTGACGAGTTTATTGACCCTTATACTCAGGGAAAATCTTTCTTTTTTAGTAAGGACTTTGCTTGGGTGCGTCACACCAATGCATTTCTGTCTGGACAGAAAACAGGGCTAAGCCAGTTAAAACATTTTGTAGTCTATGAATCTTCACCATGGAAGCACTACGCCCGTATTGTAGGCTATGACGACGGGAAACAACTCAGCCTGCTCACGGAGCCTGATCATGGCTTAAGAGAAAGCCACGCGGAGTTTATATACATGTTTTATAAGCGCTACCTTGCCAGTAGTCAGCAAGTCCGGAAAATTCCTGAAGAGTTAAGAGCCTGGTTTACAAGCTGCCTGGAATCTCAGGTGTGTCAAATTCCCTGGTTTAGAACTGATTTTACAAAATTAGACAATGGCCATTACCAGAGAGTGCATAAGGCATACGAGATAAAGGCGGTGTCTTCAGACAAGGCTATGCGACAGTGGCAAAAAAAACTTGCTTTTGTATATGTAGCAGCAAACCTGAAGTCTACGGGTTTAACGATTAGTCAATTTGCTGATGAGGCAAGAAAGTTATGTGGTGTGTTTGAGCATTATAAAAATCAATTAGCCTGTTTTGTGGAGCTGGCCGATGCTCACTTTTCAAAGTCTGACTGGACGAAATCCTCTGAAATAATTCACTATCTGGAAAATTTTGATGGACACAGTCCCCAGGTTGCCTGGCCAATAAATGGCGAGCACAGTGTACTGCCTCCGAGAGTGTTAACTCCACTTTGAAATAGCCCATTTTTCAGCGCTACTATTTTTTAGCGATCCTTCAGGACAAGGACTGTCATAAAACAGAAAGGTGATGAATGAGTCCTTGGTTTGCAAAACAACTGCTGTTCTTTGTTTCGCTGGCAAGTATGCCCCAGTTAAAGTATCCCCCGCCTGCACCGGAATTAACCCGGGAGCAGAGCGTTCAGGAGATAGAATATAAAGTCCTGCGTATGAAAGACCAGTTGGCCGGTACAGGCTGGCACCGATTCAGCAATGAACGACTGATCGTGTCGGGGATGGCAGTTCCGGCTCCTACCCCCTTTCAGTATGAGGACCTGGCTGGCTGGTCCTGTGGGCCAAATGCAGTGACCCGGGCAGTGAGTCTGGTGACAGGCAGAACGCTGTTTACCAGCAATATTGAGTATACCCGTTTTGCCCTTGGAGTACCCAAAGGGCTGGGAACCTACCATGACCATCAGCACGATGATGCCATGTCCTATAACACCTATGGTTTTAAAAAAGTTTACAATCTGCCCTTGATGCCGAGAGTTGCCCAGATTGTTCAGTCCAGCCTGTCTGGCTGGAATCTCAAAACCGGGGCTCCCCCTGAATGGCTGGCTCAGTATATGAATGCTTACGCTGAAACCGGCAAAGGCATGCACGGGCTGGAATTTGTTTACTACGGCACAAATAACTTTAATCATCTGTGGCAGCAGATTACTGCGCACCTGGACAGGGGAGAGGGAATTATTCCGCTGGTTGTATCGGGTGCCTTGCGGTGGCACTATCTGAATATTGCCGGTTATAACCTTCAAACCGGGCAGGTATTGTTGCTCGACAATGGCAGGCTTGTGAAATGGAGTATTCACCGCTTACAGGGACTGATGTATATGGGGTTTAATTCGCAATATTATCAGGGTGGGGAGTACGCTGCTTTTGCAGTCAGTGGTCTGGTTAACTGGTTTTCTACAGTGAATGATTACAATGTTATTTTTGTCCGGCGAAAGGACATTGCCGGAAGCCACCCTCAAATCGTCCATTCTAACGATTAACCTGCCTTTGAATTCCGTCACAGTTATCGCCATCGCTATTTGGGAAGAACAAGAGGCGCTGCCATGGAGTTCGCTTTTACCGATGAGCAGGAGATGATCCGCGACTCAGCGGAGAATTTTCTGCAGGATAATTCCACCTCTGAAGCGGTTCGCGCCGCCATGGTGACAGAGACGGGCTTTGATCCGGCGTTATGGGAGCGTATCTGTACTGACATGTACTGGCAGGCATTGCCTGTTCCGGAAGCTTATGGCGGTCTTGGGCTAGGCTACGTTGATCTGGTTATTCTGCTGGAAGAAATGGGGCGGCGCCTGTTGTGTTCGCCGTTTTACTCGACGGTTTGCCTGGGGGTGAACAGCCTTTTGGTGGCAGCCAGTGAAGTGCAGCAACAGCAGTGGTTACCGCAGATTGCAGAAGGCAGCCTGACAGCCACTCTGGCGTATACCTCGGCAAACCGCTGGGGTACCGACAGCGTTCAGTGTGTTGCGACCGCAGAAGGTAATGGTTTTTTGCTGTCGGGTACTCTGAAGTATTTACCGGACGGGCATACTGCCGGTTTGCTGATCATCACTGCCGGCCTGTTTGAAGTCGTTTAATGAATTCATGGAAGGAGACCATGTCATGGTCAGTAAAGAGCTAATCAGACAAAAAATGGAGTTGTATATTCGTCTGCTCAATGCGGGTGATGTTGAGGGTATCATTGGGTTGTATGCTGATGATGCCGTGGTGGAAGACCCGGTGGGAACCGACCCTTATGTGGGGATTGATGCCATTGCCAGCTTTTACCGGGGAGGGCTGGGGCAGGTTGAAGTGTCTGCTGAGCAGACCGGTGCAGTGCGGACAACCGCTGCCAGCGAAGGCGCAGTCCCGTTCAGGGTCATCTTGCGTAATGACGACCAGACCATTGTCGTAGAACCCATTGATTTTATGCGTTTTAACGACGACGGCAAGATCGTTTGCATGCGGGCGTTCTGGAGTCCGGAGCACAATTACAACAGCGTTATTCATGAAGATACGCTGGAGGAAACCGTTCAATGAGTCTGGAACAGCGTATTGAAAAACTGGAGCATCTTGAAGCGATCAGGCAACTGAAACACCGTTACCTGAACAGCTGTGACCTGAAAGACGTTGAGGCTATCCGTCAGTGTTTTGCAGGGGGTGAGGTACTGATTGATTACGGCGCTATCGGAACGTTTTCCCACCGGGATGACTTTATAGAGGTCTTTCAGAAGATGGCCTGTCATGTTCATGTGATCGATCTCCACCATGGGGCCAATCCGGAAATAGAACTGGATGGAGAAGAAGCCAGTGGCCGCTGGGCGCTGTATTACTTTACTATTGACGGGCGTACGGGAGCCAGTCAGCAGCTGGGAGGTTTTTACCAGGACCGTTACCGGCGTGTGGATGGACAGTGGCTTATTGTAGAAACGAAGTTTCTGCCTCACTCGCTAAAACGAATGCCAGCGGCTGAAGAACAACAGCAGGAGCTGTTCCGGTAATTCGTTAACATCAGTCATTCGAAACGGGCTTTCCAAACAAGCCTGTTTGCATTCAAGCCATTGCCAGGGATGGTCCAAATCCCTGTCAGTGGGAGCACGACCCACAGCCTGCGTATTGCAAGGTTAAGCGTGATGTGAAAAAGAATAACATTGTGCCAGTCAGACAGGAACAGCCCAAATATCGTCGTACTGGCGGTGACCGCTGATTCAGTTATCAGATGGAGGCGGACCCTTTAAGTGGCTTCTGCCTCCAGAACGATAAGGCGTTATCCGTGAGTTAATGTTAAAACCGAAATCATCCTGAGTTCTATTAAATTAATGGTCAAAATCAAAATCAAAAGCGGAATTTACTTTCCTTATGAGTAAGCCGAGGGCTGTCTCAACCTCACCCCGCCAGATTAGGTAATTCCTGCCCATAAAAATTTTTTTTGCAAACTCGGCATCAGAATGGTCATCGCTTTTTAAATGACCAGGCATGATAGTATGGTCATCGCTTCTTACCTGACCAGGCCTGAAGAACCTTGCTGCGGCAACAACTTTCGGATCGGGATGAAAGCCAAACTGAAGATAAAAACCCCAGGCTTTCTCGGTCGGTGTGAGAATATGCAAGTGCTTGCCGTTGTTAGCCTGAACTTCGGCAGTAGCAATGAACATCAGTAAAGCACCCAGTGAATTATCTCGGTAGGAAGCGGAAACGTTGATAGAACGCAAACCATAAGCGCCTTCAGAGTATGCAGGGTTGTTAAAGCTGGCACGAAAGGGGTTATGCATGAAAAAACGATCGGTCTGGTACACGAGGGTTGCATCCCCAATCTTTTTGTCGACCTCCAACAGCTGAGGCCCGAGGACATATTTACTTTTGACAATGCGCCGGTATGTAAAAGTCTTTGCAGACGATTTATGCTTAAAAAAAGTACCATCAGGTATTTTGACGCAATCAAAGTACATACTCAACTTCCTGAATGGGTGCGCTGGATGAGAAGGGTTGACAATTCCGCAGCCCCTTCAGGCTTCTGGCTGTACGGTAGCTATCTTGGTTTTGTCGCTGATTTCAGCAATGGCAACGGCAAAGATAAAGGCAGAAAAGCTTCCATGGACTGGATGATACCTGAGAAAAAATAAGGGAGAAATGTCCCGCCTTTGAAGGCCGCAGTTTACAGATTGGACGCTGTTGTGGAAATCTGAAAAAGCCCCTGTTTGAAGGGGCTTTCGTTTATCTGAAGAGTGATTTGCGGCTTCAGATGAACAGGGAGCCAGAATAGGCGGAACAAACATATCTGCAAAGCCAACCACCATGAAGTGGCTTCGGCCTTTGGAGCAGTAGTGCTATCCGTGAGTTAATGTTAAAACCGCAAACACCAGAAACAGACAGGCGCTGAATCGGTGAACCCACTTGATTGGCAGCTTGTCGGCAGAGAGTTTACCCATCATAACCACTGGCACATTCGCCAGCATCATTCCCACCGTACTACCAATAATCACTGCCCAGTAGTTGTCATACATCGCCGCCAGCAGCACGGTAGCCACCTGGGTTTTGTCGCCTATTTCTGCCAGAAAAAACAGTACAAAAGTGGCTGCAAAGGGACCATAACGGTAAAACCGGCTCTCTTCTGCCTCGACTTTGTCGGGTATCAGCATCCAGATAGCGACAGCCGCAAACGACGCTGAGAGAACGTAACGCCCCATGTCTCCGGTCAGCCAGTCGGCAATCCATTGTCCAACCCAGGCAGCTGCCGCATGATTCAGGATGGTAGCGGCAAATATGCCCAGGCAGATAACCAGAGGCTTTTTGAAACGTGTCGCCAGGATAAAGGCGAGCAACTGGGTTTTGTCACCAATTTCGGCAACGGCAACGGCAAAGGTTGAAGACAGAAAAGCTTCCATGAACTGGATGGTACCTGAGAAGAAATAAGTCAGGCGGGTGTCACTTCCCGCCTCTGAAGGTCGTAGTTTACAGATTGAATGCTGTGGTGGAAATCTGAAAAAGCCCCATAGATCAGGGGCTTTCGTTTATCAGAAGGGTGCTTTTCGGCTTCAGAAGAAAAGGTGAGCCATGGCTGCGATCACTGGCAGGGTGACCAGGGTTCTCAGGATAAAGATCATGAACAGTTCGACCAGGGAGACTGGCACCTTGCTACCCAGCAGCAGAGCGCCGACTTCAGACAGATAGATCAGCTGTGTCAGGGACAGGGCAGCAATTACAAACCGTGTCATTTCTGTTTCGATGGACGCAGCCAGAATGGACGGAACAAACATATCTGCAAAGCCAACCACCATGGTTCTGGAAGCCAGTTCGGCCTCTGGAATCTGCAGGAGTTCCAGTAATGGGATGAAAGGCATGCCCAGGTAGTTAAAAACAGGTGTGTATTCAGCAGTGATCAGGGCAACAGTACCTATACCCATCACAACTGGCAGCACGCCAAACACCATGTCGATGGCATTCTTTAAGCCGTCTTTAAGTACTTTAACAGGATGATTGTCGGCCTCAGTGGCTTTGTTAATGGCATTGCTGACACCCCAGAAAAAAGCGCTCTGGCCAGCAGGAATCACTTCACTGTCTGCTTTACGTACTTCGCCGGTAATGTACAGGTCTTTCTTGTTGGACAGAGGGGGCAGCTTTGGAACGATGATGGCTGCAGCAATGCCTGCCAGGCAGACTGTCAGATAGAAAGGGCCAAACATGTGTTCCAGTCCCACCTGAGCAATAACCACCAGGGAGAAGGTAATGGAAACCGCCGAGAATGTGGTGCCAATGACAGCAGCTTCCCGCTGGGTGTAATGGCTGGTTTCATACTGTTTGCTGGTCATCAGAATACCAACACTACCATCGCCCAGCCAGGAGGCGATACAGGTAATCGCTGCACGCCCCGGCAGTCCAAACACCGGTCTCATGATTTTTGTCAGCAGGGAGCCCAGTAGTTCCAGCAGGCCGAAGTTCATTAATAACGGCAGCAGCAGGCCGGCAAAAATAAAGACAGAAAACAGGGTGGGTAACAGGTCAAACAGCACCATACCACCAGTGTCTTCTGACCAGATAGCAGCAGGTCCCATTTCAAACAGGCTGAGGATGGCAAAGGTCATGCCCAGAAAGCGTACAAAACACCAGACAGGGCTGACATCAAACAGACCTGACAGGAAAGTGGAGTGGTTGATAAAGCCGGGTTTGAACACTTTTGTTGCCAGAGTCAATAATCCGGTAAAGATAATGATCAGCGTGATTAATGGCGCAATGGTGTCGCCTATGGAACTTTTTAAAGCGGATGCCAGCAGCGCAACAGGAATAGTGAACTGTTCACCGACGCTGACGGGAGTAATGAATAACAGAACCCCAAGAAGTGAAGGGATAACAAATGTCATCCATTCTGCCAGTCCATACGGCTGTCTGTTGTTGGTGCTTAAGGCTGCAAACTGCTTCATAACGAGCCTCCTTTCCCCGGTAATCTCTAATTCATGAAGGGCTGGCCTTCACTGCCTGAATATCCGATTCAATCGGATACCTCTCTGATCGTGCAGGATGATTATGCAATAAAAATAGAATTATATGCAAATAATTATTCTCAATTTATGAATAATAATTCTCAATGTGCGCATTGAATTGTTGAATATGGACAATTGTAGCGTTTTGTAATGGCTTGTTATATTTGGTGTGGCAGGTCGATTCAGGCGGGATTCAGTATACTGAATAATTATTCAATATACTGAATAGTGCACAGGCTATCTGTTGATGCCGTAATGTATACGGTCTTCCAGCCCACCCCGGTAGGGGTAGAAGTCTTTCTGATGACCTTCCTTAGTCATTCCTATTTTTTGCATCACTCGTTCTGAGCCTTTATTGCTGGCGTAGCAATCGGCAACGATCTTGTGTGCATTCAGCTGCTCAAAACCATAGCGCAGCAATAGACGACTGACGCTGGTTGCCAGCCCTTTGCCCCAGAAGCTTCGATCCAGCTGGTAGCCAATTTCATAAACACCGGGAATCATTCCCATGGGGATGATGGCGGCCATACCGGCAAATGCCCGGGTATGGGTATCACGGATGATCAGGGTCATCACCGGCTCACCTTCTCCTTTCATGGCCAGGGCATTCTGCTCAGTCATGGGAGCGAAATAATCCCGGTAGAACTGTTCAGGTGCGGGGGCAAACCAGAGAAACTCTGTGACCTCGTCGTCCTGTAGCATAATGACCAGATCATCGATATCGGCTTCGGTAATCAACGACAGCTGATGGTTATCATCCAGGGGAAAGGGTACACCCTGAAGTAGTTTATGTTTCATTATTTCCATGTTGGTTTATCCTTTCTTTCTGCGACGGGATTCACCCTGAACACTGCGGTATAACCGGCTCAGGGATTTATCCCTGGCTCGCTTCTGAGCAAGGGTTGCGGAATTCAGCGCCTGTTCGCGCATCAGTTTGCGATAGTTGTTAAGACGGCGGGTATCCAGTTGTCCCAGCTCCAGGGCAGAGGCAATGGCGCAGCCCGGTTCACCACTGTGCTGGCAGTCGCTGAACTGACAGCTCCGGGCCAGACGACTGATGTCAGCAAACGTTTCCTCGACACCCTGTTCACAGTCAGCCAGCTGTAATTCACGCATGCCGGGAGTATCCAGCAGCAGGCTGCCTGATGGCATTGGGTGCAGCGAACGGGCGGTGGTGGTATGGCGACCTTTGCTGTCGTCTTCACGGATAGTTCCGGTTACCTGTTCAGCTTTATTCAACAGGGTATTAACCAGCGTAGACTTGCCAACTCCAGAGGAGCCCAGAAAAGCCACGGTTTTGCCCGTCGTACACCAGCTGGCAAGAGCATTCACACTGCTCGCGTCAAGCGCGTTAACCGCTTCGACCATCAGCATGGAATCAATAGCCTGTACCTGCCGGATATAATCCTGAGGGTCAGCGCACAGGTCTGCTTTGGTCAGTACCACTACCGGCTCAGCACCGGCTTCATTGGCGAGTGCCAGAAAACGCTCAAGGCGGTTGAGATTAAAATCGCTGTTCAACGAGCTGACGATAAAGACCGTATCAACATTAGCAGCGATGCTCTGGCTATTTACCTTGCTGCCAGCCGCTTTGCGGGCAAACAATGATTGTCGTTCAAGCAGACGGCAGAAATGATCATCATGGTTCACCAGTAGCCAGTCACCGACTGTTATTCCAGTCATATCAGGGAGAACAGGTAGTGTAAGGCGTTTGTCTTCGGTCTGGACGACAATAATAGAACGATGCAGCCCGATCACCCGGGCAGGGACGGCGTCTTCCCACTCATCAAGAGTCAGTTGCTGTTGAAAAAAAGGTTTCCAGCCCAGTTCGTGCAGAGACAGGCTTGGGTTTTCGTTTGTATTTGAATTTTCGTTTGAATTAAACAATGTTATAGCCACCCCGGACGTAACAAATGGCAGTACATCAGGTAAAAAATCATTATGCAGGGGGCGTGCAGATTCGCCCCGGTTTGAATACCGGGCAGAAGGGAGTGCTGTACTGTAACGGTTAAATCGGTTTCAGTTGTAACTTTGCAGACAGCTTGTTACAAAAATAGTTACAAACAGGGTGTTACAGACAGTTTGCCCGGTGGGTGGTTACTGCAATCATGAATATCCTCCAGCTTTACTAGCTTGTTGTGTTGATTAAGCCATCAATGTAATCAGAATTGCCGGGAGTGTATATAAGTACTCAACCATATGGTGTCATATGGCCGGGTACTTAAGCTTTTTTTAGGGTAGACATTAAGCTCCCAAAAAATGCAAAACGAGTATAGGAACTGAAGCCCTGTAGTGTAGTGACTTTTCATACCGTTGGGTTTCAGCCCTATTTAAAGGGTCAGTTACTGAACTCTGGTAAATGTTAGATTGTATTTTTCTGCAGGACTATCAATAAAACTATTACCCCCCTTCTTCCAGGTCATCAACTCTGCCGTAAAATGTCCTGTCTGGTCCAGAGGCTCTTTAATGCGAAGCATATACTGATCCCTGAGCCACCAACCATCACCACAGCGAATTGACACAATCATATCGCCGCCCCTGTAGTTCAGGGTATTGAAGTCAACGCTGAAAATGTCCTGATCCCAGCAGATATTCGCAGGGGGCTGAAGCTCTTTGGCAGGAATTCGGTCAATGAATCTGAACTGGGTTCCACCATTAAATAGTAATTTCATGAGTTCAGCAGGCAGGTCTTTGCTAACCACTGACCAGGAAATGTCACTGAAAAAATCCGGAGTAAAAACTGGGTTCTTCTCAATTCTGCCTGGCACCCCTGCACCTTCAACCTGAGTGGTCTGGTAGGCACCTCTGATTCCTTTTACAGAGTCTTGATGAACCAGAGTCTGCTTTACGTAGACTTTTTTATCGGGTCCATGGTCTGAATCTATGGATTCATCAACACCATTACGGATGGGTGAGAAAGTCCATTCGCCGGCCAGCGTTTCCAGTTTATTATTCCATTGAAGCCTGGCTGTTAAGATTGGATTTTCGTCTTCAACAGGCAGGTTAAGCTGAATCTTTTTACCACTATCGGTCTCCTTACTGGATGTATTCAGGATGAAAGCTTCTATACTCAGGTTTCTGTTTCCCTGCAGGTCTTTTTCAGAGGTCTCTGAGTGATAGGTTGGCGCGAATTGGTTCCAGGCTACAAGGTTGACCTGGTTTAATGGACGTAGACTGGAATTCGGCACTGCAAATTCCCGTTCCGGTGGATTATCCCACCCTGGTGCCATAATTTTGTTAAAAAGCACTCCCTCAGAGGTAATGCTATCTTTTTGCACAACATTAAAAGGGTTGTCGAGTTTAAGGTTTTCAGACTTTGCTTCCCAGTCGCGAAAAATCTCACTGGATTTACCACCGTTTTCCAACCAGTAAGTGTATCTCTCCTCGTAGTAAGCAGGGGAAGACATTTCCACAGGCAGTGAGGCATTTCCGGGCTTTTGCCACTCTGTCATAAGGTCAGCCTCAGTGGGTGTGCCGCTTGAATCGATACTGTCTTTAAACATACGTTGTTCAACAAAATCGACGCATGGGTCAAAGGGGTCTTTGCTGGAAAGTTTGTTCAGCTCTGACAAAATATCAAAATTTGGGCAAAACTTTCTGGCAGGTTGCTCATTACCACCCTCAAGGGATGGGTCGCCTTCGTTGTAAAGCTCCATCATATCCATAACCAATAAGCCTTGGTCGTTGTATTGGTAGGTGCCGATGGCGGCTTTTTCACCCTGAAACTGGAATAGCCCGTCCCGGTTATAATCAAATTCAAAGAAGGTATGCACAGTCAGCTGGCCAGTGTCCCATTTTTTTGATTCAGTCCAGTTTTGAAGGATATCATCGGTCTTGATTCCATTTTCATCAACAAACCACTGGGTACCTTCTATCCTCTCAATTTTTTTCCCGTTCTCTTTCTTTTTGAGATGAACAGATTCTTCGTAACGCTCAAAAAAGGCATGGGTATGAAAACTGTGCTGCCAGATATTCCAGGCGACCACATGTATACTGTCCCACTGTGCATAGTCAGGATTGTTTTTCAGTTCAGCTTCCCGCTCTCTGGCTCTTTCCAGCCACAATTTAGATTCTCTGGCTCTTGTGACTATGGCGTCATAGTTGTCATGGTCATGGTGAGAAAGAAAGTCACCAAAAATAATACTCTGGTCATTGGCGCTGAAATCGTTTTGTTCAATCACTTCGGACTGAGCTTGACGGATAGCAAAAGGCAGATTGTTGTTCTCCCCCATTGCGACTTTGTCTGATACCTGAGTTGTAAAGGGTGAGACGGTTAGCGAATGACTGTTTTCAGAGTTGTCAATTAGCGTTCGGTACAAGGCTCCGGACGATTTATGAGAACCAGGGATAACCAGAATCTGCGAACCTGTCGCGGCGGCTGACTCAGGCACTTCTAGAGAGAACTTTCCATCAGAGTCAGTAGTCCCTACTATCTCTCCGGTGCAACTGTTGTTCATGGCCTGATCAAGGCAGACTGTAGCATCTGAAAGATAGTCACCATCAAGGGCAATTCCAGACAAGGTGACGGTGGGTTCTGAAGGTGGAGATGAAGGAGAATCGGAAGAGTTGTCGCTGCAACCAGCAAGAATTAGTGCTGACGCTATGGCCAGCGGAATAGCTTTAACAGGAGTCATGTGTTTAACAACTTAAAGTGCATTTTGGGGTGACCACACCAAGAAAAGTTCTGGTCTTAGCGGTTTTTACACTATCTGCATATTTCGGTCAAAATGAACACAACGCCAGCCTCTAATAGCATTAGGGTTTATCTTGTTCAGTCTCATAATGGTTAAGTATCAGATTGTAGTTTGGCTGTTCAAGATGGACTCTGCCCAATGAACCTCGGACGAAAGTGGCTAATGTCTACCCAAAGAAGCTTTTATATTCATGGCCTTATTGGTGGGGACACCAGTTTCATAATAATCCTTCATAATTGCCCAGGCCTGTTCCAGGGGAAGATTGATAACCAGCTGGTGTGAAGCTTTTGAACCCATAGATAAAAGGAGTCTCTTTGTTATAGTTGTTTTATAGCTGCTTATTTATATAGCTGCTTATTTATAGAGTCGCGTTGTCAGCCGTAGCGACCTCAAGAAAAGCAGGTTTTTCACCACCCCCGTGTACCACCACTTCTGCACTACTGACGTAAGACGCAAGGTCAGAAGCCAGATAAAGACATGTGTCGTCTATATCGGAAGGTTGTGCCAGCCGCTGTAAAGGAACTGTTCTGGCGACGCGGGCAATGCCTTCTTCGTCCCCGTAATGCAGGTGGGACTGATCGGTCTGGATCATGCCTGCAATCACCGAGTTCATCCGCACCTTTGGAGCCCACTCCTCCGCCAGTGACTGAGTCAGGTTAACCAGCCCGGCTTTGGCTGCACCACAAGCAGCTGTTCCGGGAGATGGGCGTCTGGCACTGATGATACAGATATTAATAATGCAGCCACCCTGGCTTTGTTGTTGCATCACACGGTTAGCGAACTGAGAAAGGTTCAGTGGCGCCATCAGGTTAAGTCGCAGGATGGATTCCGAAAAGCGGGGGGGACACGGTGGCAGCTTCGGCAAACGGTGCGCTACCGGCATTGTTGACAAACACCGACCTGTGACGATGACAACCTGACCAGTGAAATCCAACGGGTTTTGCATGCTTAACTCTTTTGTTTTTTCAGGTTTTGTTGTTTTCGTTACAGGCTCTGTGCCGAATGTTACCGACTGAGCCAGCAAGAGTATTAGTCCGTTTAAACGATGATGGTGTAACCCTGCATTGAAAGAATCGCCAGATGGTATGACTAAATAAATCCGACAGCCTTGTGGCTGTTTTCTGGTCAGGAGGTTAGGGATGAGTGTAATACCCGAGCATAGCTACGTTCGACTGGATGATGACGTCACTCTGCACTATCTGGATGCAGGGGAGGGCGAAACGGTATTGTTTATTCACGGTTCCGGCCCGGGAGCCAGTGGACACAGTAATTTCAAATTAAATTACCCTGAATTTCTTAAGGCTGGCTATCGGGTGGTTGTCCCCGACCTTCCGGGTTATGGCCGCAGCAGCAAGCCTGAAACCGACTATGTGCTTGATTTTTTCGTGGAAGCCGTGCGAGAGCTTGTGGACCATCTTGGTGTCAGCAGGGTCACGCTGGTCGGGAACTCTCTGGGAGGCGCGATCGCGATCAAGCTGGCGCTGGATTATCCAAAGCTGGTCAATCGCCTGATTTTGATGGCTCCGGGTGGGCTGATGAAAAAAGAGCGCTATTTTAAGGAAATGGAAGGCATTCAGAAAATGGCAGCCGCCTTTGCTGGTAATGAACTGAACGAGCCTGAAGGTATGCGTCGTTTATTAAGCCTGCAGATGTACGACGCTTCCGGCTTGACAGAGGAAGTGGTGCTGGAACGGGTTGCTGTTGTTAAGGAACAGCCCAGGTGTGTGCTGTCGACTATGCATGTACCAAAGCTGGCCAAACGACTGAAAGAGCTGCAATGCCCGATTCTTGGCTTCTGGGGTATGAATGATAAATTCTGCCCTGCTCATGGCGCCCAGACCATGATGGAGGAGTGCCGTAACATTCGTTTTACCCTGCTCAGCGAATGCGGACATTGGGTGATGATAGAGCATCAGGAACTGTTTAATCGTCAGTGTCTGGAGTTTCTGGAAGACCGCTGAAAGGACGGGAAATGAATAATAATAAAAGAGCGAAGTATGGTGATGAGCTGTACGAAGCGCTGACTTCTGGCAAGACTATTCAGCCCTTTACCGAAAGGGATGACGATATCCCCATAGACGACGCCTACCACATTTCCCTGCACATGGTTAGGATGCGACGGAGTCGGTAATGCCCTGCTTTGGGATTGTCGATTCCCGCATCCATAACTGGCAGATCAAAATTCAGGATACCGTGGCAGACAATGCCTCCTGCGGGGTATTTGTACTGGGTGATCAGGAGGTGGACCCAAACGTTTGCGGAAGAAGCACAAAATGGGTCACTCATATTACCGGAACGCAGCTAGTCAGCTAAGTGGAGAATAACAATGGACCTGAAAGGTAAAAGCGTCATCCTTCACGACATGAGCCTGCGGGACGGAATGCACGCCAAAGCTCACCAGATCAGCCTGAAAGAGATGGTGGATATAGCCACTGGTCTGGATGAAGCCGGAATGCCAATGATTGAAGTCACGCACGGCGACGGTCTGGGTGGCGCGTCGCTGAATTATGGTTTTCCAGCTCACTCAGATGAAGAGTACTTGAGTGCTGTAGTGCCTGCCCTGAAACAGGCAAAGCTGATGGAACGCTATGGTGCTAACTGCATTTACTGCACTGGCTCAGCAGGTTATATGTTGCCTGCTGACGTAACTGTCAAAATTGGCCTGTTACGTTCGGAGCTGAATGCCAATACTGAGATAGGTTTCCATGGTCATCATAATCTGGGCATGGGGATTGCCAACTCGCTGGCAGCCATTGAAGCCGGTGCCAGTCGTATCGATGGTTCAGTTGCCGGGCTGGGGGCGGGTGCAGGTGCAGGCAATACGCCGCTGGAAGTGTTTGTGGCGGTACTGGATCGCATGGGCGTTGAAACGGGGGGGCGTCCTTTATAAGGTCATGGATGTGGCAGAAGACCGTGTGGTGCCGATTATGGATCAGCCTATTCGTATCGACCGGGATGCCCTGACTGGGGTATGCGGGGGTTTACTCTTCTTTCCTGCTGTTTGCCAGACGGGCAGAAGCAAAATATGGCATTCAGGCCCGGGATATTCTTTTTGAACTGGGACGTCGCGGTACAGTGGGTGGTCAGGAGGATATGATAGAAGATCTGGCGCTGACTATGGCAAAAGAAAAAGGGTTGATCTGAATCGTTAACAGAAGCCCCCGTTCTCAGTCATCTGAGAACGGGGGCTTTAAACGTTCACCGTCTGTTATCAGGCTTCAGCTTTCTGCCCGGATACCACCGTTGAACCGTTCTGTTCAGCCGCAATGCAGGCTGTAGCCGTGAAGACGACGTCGGTAGAACTGTTCAGCGCGGTTTCAACAGAGTCCTGAATCACACCGATAATAAAGCCGACAGCTACCACCTGCATGGCCACTTCGTTGGGAATACCAAACAGGCTGCAGGCGAGAGGGATCAGCAGCAGTGAACCACCGGCAACACCGGAAGCACCACAGGCAGATACAGCTGCCACCACACTCAGGATAAAGGCAGTGGCGATATCCACCTGAATACCCAAGGTGTTAACCGCTGCCAGCGTCATCACAGTGATTGTGATCGCAGCACCACCCATATTGATGGTGGCTCCCAGAGGAATGGATACAGAATAAGTATCTTCATGCAGCTTCAGGTTTTTACACAGCTGCATGTTTACCGGGATATTAGCGGCAGAACTGCGGGTGAAGAACGCAGTGACGCCACTTTCACGGATGCAGCGCAGCACCAGTGGGTATGGGTTCTGGCGGGTCTTCAGGAAGACGATCAGAGGGTTAATTCCCAGGGCAATGATCAGCATGCTGCCCACCAGAATCGCTAACAGGTGTGTGTAGCTTGCCAGTACAGAGAAACCAGTGGTGGCAATGGTGTCGGCTACCAGGCCAAAGATACCGAAAGGTGCCAGCTGAATGACGAAGCGAACGATGCTGGAAACTGCATCGGACATATCCTGCAGGGTGTTTTTGGTGGTCTCGGAAGCGTGGCGCAGTACTACACCCAGACCAATAGCCCAGGCCAGAATGCCGATAAAGTTACCGTTCAACAGTGCTTCAACCGGGTTCTGAACAATGCGGAACAGCAGTGTGTTCAGCACTTCTCCAATACCTTCCGGCGGTGTTGCACTGGCACCTTCAGTAGCCAGACTCAACGTTACCGGAGACAGAAAACTCAAGGCTACTGCGGTAAAGGCTGCCGCCAGGGTTCCAATCAGGTACAGGGCCACAATGGGGCGAATGTTGGTATGCTGGCCTTTTTTCTGGTTGGCAATAGACGACATTACCAGAACAAATACCAGAATCGGGGCAACGGCCTGCAGAGCTCTTACAAACAGCGAACCCAGAATGGCGACGGAGCCTGCAGCCGCTGGAGAAGCAACTGCAATCAGGGTACCCAGAACAATACCGATAACGATTCTGAGCACCAGGCTAACGCTCGTCATTCGCCCAAACAGCGACTGAGCTTGATTCATTGATAATTCCCTCTTCTTCTTCACTTTTCTACGGTTATTGACCTGAGCTCAGGCTTATTGGACTTGTTGTACTGATTATCAGGAAAAACTATGGCCGTACTGGTCGTGTTGTACCAGAGACCAACGAGGTGATTATATAAGAGAGGTGGCTGCGAATTATATTGCTGTAAATCATTGTTTTTATGAAATTAAATACTATAAAAAGTGATTTGACAGTTTATTATCTTGCTGATTGGTGTTCTGGTGATGTCTGCATCCGGGTCAACCCAGAGAGGCGACGCTTTTGAGAATCAGTCGTACCAGCATGGTCTGACGTGTGACACCGGTTTTGGAGAAGATTGAACGAAGGTGAGCCCTTGCGGTGTTGCGACTGACACACAGGGTTTCTGCCGTTTCATCCAGAGTCAGGCCATTGGCCAGCAGCATAGCCAGCTGCGCCTCAGCAGGCGTCAGGTCAAACAGGGCTTTCACGATTTCCTGCGGCGCCCTGGATTTTCGTTCCGGGTCGCTGATAAAAATGACTACGGACGGACACTGGATGCCTTCTGACCATTTCTCCATGGGAATGGGGCGAACTACAATGCCCAGGTCACTGGCTCCGGACAGGCGCTGGATGCGCAGTGCTTCGACCAGCGATGGTTCAAGGCTCCCGTTGACACTATGACGGTGTGAATTGAGCGCATTGCGAATCATTTCCCGTAACTTTCGGGTATCGCTGCTGGAGCTCACCTGCAGGGTTTTGCCCGTGATTTTCAGACTGTCATTGTCCTTGACCAGCTCTTCTGCAACCTGGTTTACCTTCATGATCTTGCCATCTTCATCGAGAATAATGGCACCGACCGCCAGCTGATTCACCGCCCTGGCATACAGGTTTCGTTCAGACTTTACCCGGTTCAGGCGCATGTGGATTTTTACTGCTGATTCCAGATGAGGGACCAGCAGTTCAAGCACTGTCTTATCGTCCGTGGAAAAGGAATCCGCCTCTTTACCACGGCTGATTCTCAGACTGCAATGGGCGCCATCTTTCGTATGAATATCCGTGCCGACAATGTGATACACGTCCATGGGCGCAAGGTACTGGCTGAAGTAGTCTGATGTCTTCTGTTCTTTTTCAGGAATAAATTCGTCAAGAGTGACGACTTTGCCATGGGGCAGGTCGACAAAGGGGTCAAGGGCGAAAAATTGTTTGTTATAGGCCGCCACTTCGTCGTCAGTACTTTCGCCAGTACTGACAATAATGCCTTCGGCATCACTGGAAGGAGGTCTCAGGATGAAAGTGGCAGAGTTGGCATGCATCTGATCCTGAAGGCTGTGCAGAAAGGATTTCCATGGAACGTCTTCCTGAATGCCTTCGTACAGGACGTCAGTCAGACTGCTGAACTCTTTGACGCTGATTGTTTCGCTCATGAATCTGTTCTTTTATCGTTGTAATCGTCAGATACTATTCATGCGCTTTTGGTGGGTTGCGCAACACGCAGAGTATAGGGGTTTCCCCTTGCCGGCAAGCTTTTACTTAGTCTTTTTAGACGATGTTGCTGTGCATGACTGGGGCAAGAATCGTAGTGGGTTTGTGTTAATTGCTGATGATTGCTGTTTTAGTCTGCAAATGCTGGCAAATTGAAGAGGTAGGCTGATGGAAAATAATAACAACATAGTCCCGGATAAAACATGGGATAAAACAGTTGATGTCGTCGTTGTCGGTTCGGGGACAGGCGCTTTAACGGCTGCCCTGCGATCTCATGACCTGGGCATGAAAGTACTGGTGGTGGTATCTGGATACCCGACAATCATCAGATATCTCAACTCGGTGGTGAAGATTCCGGAGAAAAATCCATCAGCTATCTCAAGAATATTATTGGCCATGATCCGGGCGATGGTCGTATAGAAGCATTTGTCTGCAATGCGAAGAAGATGCTTAAGTACCTTGAGAATAACACCCGCGTCCGCTACGAATCCCAGCCAGCTTATGCGGATTATTATCCGGAGACATAAGGTGGTTTACCTGGCTATCGCTCCATGGACCCGCTCTCCCGGTTTTTTACCCACCACCCTTAAAGTCATGTGGCGTTACTGGAGCGATCTTCCCTGGCGTTTTAAATCATCCGGGGATCGCCTGCTGATGCTGGGCAATGCCCTGGTCGGTGCACTGCGTGCCTCCATGATGGACCGGGAATTGCCGCTCTGGTCGAGTCTGACAATCTGATGGCTCGCAGCGGCAGGGTGTGGATTGCAGCCGAGCTGGGGGAAGAACTGGGCGTTAAGGGCATTGATGGTAGCCAGCCACCGTCGCACAGGGCATTTTTAGGAGAGCCAGCTGAACCCAGTCCGGCGATCGTGGAGTGAGTTGTCGTAGATTGGGACGATCGTAGCGATTCCCAACACGGTGAGTAGCATTTAGCCCCAATGTTGGGAATCACCTTGAAGGGCATAAACGCTACACTCGTTCCAACCTACACGTCAAAGCATTGAATTAGATAACAGCAGCCAGGTGGCATCCCTGATTGATCGCACGCTTGGCATCCAGCTCGGCAGCGACATCCGCTCCTCCAATCAGGTGAACGGGCTTGTAAGTGATCGAATCAGCCAGGGTTCTCAAAGGTTCCTGTCCGGCACAGATAATCACATGATCGACGGGCAGGATTTCAGACCGGCCTTCGACGTTGATATGCAATCCCTGATCATCAATTTTTTCGTATTCGCAGGAGTGCAGCATTTTTACGCCGCGTCTGGCCAGTGTTGAGCGATGAATCCAGCCGGTGGTTTTACCCAGGTTGCTACCCGGCTTCTGGCTTTTACGCTGTAGCAGATAAACCTTGCGTGCCGGTGTTTCGGTTGCATGCCCGGACACCAGTCCGCCCCGGTGCCTGACCTCCAGGTCAACGCCCCACTCTTCCATAAAGGCGGCCGGATCAAGGCTGGTGGACGGACCGTTCTGGGTCAGGAACTCTGACAGGTCAAAGCCGATGCCTCCGGCACCGATAATGGCAACTGTCTTACCCACCTCAGCCCCCTGAAAAGCGTCCAGATAACTGAGTACTTTGGGATGGTCGATGCCTTCGATATCAGGCGTTCTCGGGGAGACACCGGTGGCGACAATCACTTCGTCAAAGTCACTGTTGTCCAGGTCTTCTGCGACTACTGTCGTGTTGAGTCTCAGGGTCACTCCGCTTAACTCAATCTGGCGCTGGAAGTAGCGCAGGGTTTCATTGAACTCTTCCTTACCGGGTACTGTTTTGGCAATGTTAAACTGCCCGCCAATTCGGTAAGACGCTTCAAACAAAGTGACGTTATGCCCTCTTGATGCCGCCGTTGTTGCAAATGCCAGCCCTGCGGGACCTGCACCGACTACGGCCAGTTTTTTGGGTGTTTTGACAGGCAGGTAGTTAAGTCGGGTTTCATCACAGGCTCTTGGGTTGACCAGACAACTAACAGGCTTCAGCTGAAAAACATGATCCAGACAGGCCTGGTTGCAGCCAATGCAGGTATTGATTTCGTCGGCGTGCTGTTGTTCTGCCTTGTTAACCCATTCCGGGTCCGCCAGGAAAGGGCGCGCCATAGATATAAGGTCGGCGTCGCCTTTTGCCAGAACCTCCTCGGCCGTATCGGGCATATTGATCCGGTTAGAAGTGATGACCGGTATTGACAGTTCTGAACGGATTCGGGCAGTGACCGACGTAAAGGCTGCCCGGGGAACCATGGTGGCAATGGTGGGAATACGGGCTTCGTGCCAGCCAATTCCGGTATTAATAATGGTGGCGCCTGCCTGCTCAATGGCTTTGCCCAGCTCGACAATTTCATCCCAGGTGCTGCCACCTTTTACAAGGTCAAGCATCGACAGGCGATAAATAATAATAAAGTGTTCTCCAACGGCCTGCCGTGTACGACGAACTACTTCTACTGGAAGCTTTATCCGGTTGTGGTAGTCGCCTCCCCACTCATCGTCCCTTTCATTCACTTCTCTGGCGATGAACTGATTGAGGAAATAACCTTCAGAACCCATGATTTCCACACCATCATAGCCCGCTTTCTGTGCCAGTCTGGCGCAGTTTACAAAGTCATTGATTTCTTTTTCGACTTCGTCACTGGTCAGGGCTTTGGGAACAAAAGGAGTGATCGGTGATTTTCTGGCACTGGGAGCAATAATGTCCGGATGAACCCCGTAACGGCCGGTATGAAGAATCTGCATACAGATTTTACCGCCTTCGTCGTGTACTGCTTTGGTCAGAGGTAGATGGTGGTCGACGTCTGCCTCGGTACACATGGCTGCGGCACCGGGCATCCCTCCGGCGGCCTGGTTGGGGGCAATTCCGCCTGAGACAATTAGTCCTGCACCGCCTTTAGCCCGCTCTGCGTAATAGGCACCCAGCTCTTTGAACTTGCCTTGCTCTTCAAGATAGGTGTGCATGGAGCCCATGATGACGCGGTTCTTCAGAGTGGTAAAACCCAGGTCAAGAGGCTGGAAGAGGTTTGGATACAGTGGGTGTACTTCGGCTAACATCGTCTTTCCCCAGTGGTTTTTTGTTATTTTGACCGAGTATATCGCAGCTGCTCTGCATAGTCTTTTCTAATAGCCGTTATTGGACGGCTTAGTGATAGTCCTGATGGACGATGATCCGTTTGATGTTCTGGTTAACTATGCCAACCGGGATGAGCAGTCGGTCATATTCAGGGAAGAGCTGGCTGTTATTGAGGCCGACTATAAAGACCGGTTGCAGGTGGTTTATCTGTATGACAATGTCGATGGCTATCTGTCAGTACCTCTACTGTGACAGCTTTTGACGTTTGTCTGGATGGTGAGACTCAGGAGGTGCCTTATGAAACCGGGGATACCCTGCTTCAGTCCATGCTTAAAGCGGGCATTGACGCACCGTTTTCCTGTGAAGAAAGTATGTGTGCAGCCTGCATCTGTTCAGTAGAAGGGGGCGAGACGGTACTGGGCAATAATGAAGTATTAACGGAAGAGGAGTTGGATGAAGGCTTGACGCTTGCCTGTCAGTGCCGACCCATGTCAGGGCCTTTAAAGGTTGTTTTCGAAGATTGATTCATCTTTTCGGGCTGGCTTCTGTCAGCCCTTAATGTCGATAGTCTATATATAACTGTCCGGGTAGTCAGAATATGGTGTTCATTTGGTCAGGTTTATCCCTGCTTGCCTCAGAAAAACCTGTCAGACAGGTTTGTTTGTTGTAGCCATTCAGGTCACCCAGTGGGCGGCAGGTATGGACTTCCATATTGGTCTGGTGAAAGTTCAGCACGATGGTTTCTGTTTTTATCATGCCATGGCAAAGGCGATGGGTGAGGAAACTGACGGACGACCACTGTTTCAGAGTCTGTCTGCCTTCCTGAATGATGCCAGTGCCTCCAGTCATCCTCTGCTGGAAGCCCATCTAAGTGATGCGGTGGTTGGTAGCAGCCTTGACACTCTGGCAGATCAGCTGGCCTCTACTCCTCCGTCACTGGCCAACCGTGACAGCTGGGCAGGTATGCCCGAGCTTGTGGCAATGGTACACATGTTGGGTCAGCCGGTTCTGGTATGGCATGTGAATCAGGATTTACGGGTGGATGAACACAGTTTGCTGGTAACGCCCGACAGCATTTTGCCAGTGTTCTCCATTGCTGAAGGTGCAGACGTCGCCATCCCGGCCATACAGCTTGTACATGCGGGCAGTGAGTGGTGGTTACTGGAAACAGATGACTTTTTGCAGTCCTGGAGTCCTGACTGGGAGGCATACAGAAACCAGGTTTCAGGGGTGCTGCACGAACAGCTGACTGCAGAAGAAACCGAACCTGTTCTGGACGAAACGGATGGCGATGAATCGTTTCATGGGTGGGTCTATTTGCCCGGTATGGAGGTGCCGGACAACCTTTTGATTCTTAAACACAGCAGCCTGGAAGCTTTACAGGAAATAGTTTTTGCTGCCAGCTTACCATCATTGATGAAAGCGTATCTCCATATGAAGCTGGAGCTGATTCATGCCGTCAGTGAGTCAGATGATATCTCTGATCCGGCATTTCAGTGGGCCAGTGATCGTTTTGGCCATACAGCCCGCATGATTGACAGTGTCAGCCGTACACTGGTTTCACCGATAGCCATCAGGTTTATTGGGGAATCCATGAATGACTATCTGGAGGTTACAAACGTGAGGCTAAAAGATTTTATGGCATCGCTGTTACCGACACGAGGCTCAGTCTGGGATACGCTTTCACTGCTCCAGCGGTTGATCAACAGGCTTGTTCAGCGTTCAGGAGGATTAACATTTTCCGGGATTTGTTCATCGTATCTGGCTTCCAGCCAGATGTCCGATACTACCAGATGTCCTAACTACTTCGACTTCTCTGACACGTCATTTGCCCGTCTGCCATCCGGGCAACAGCATCCCGACCGTATTTCAGTGACGCATGAGAACGTTGTTATTCCCTTTGAAGTAGCTAATCCTCTGCACCATATTCTGTTTAGTCTCTATGTCAGTGCAAGAGCTTTTCAGTTGGTGAATCACTGTATGACCTTATCCCTTCTGCAGTCATCTGACCAGGAGCTGGCAGAGTTTTTTGGTATACCACAGGCGTTTTTAGCCAGGGCAGTTATCGAGTCCCAGATTAAAGAGTATAGAGTTGCACTTCAGCGCATTCATGCAGTGATTCATGCTTTAGGCCACCGTTATTACCCTCAATACTGGCAATCCGGTCATTATCAGGCGATCATCATTTGCGAAGGCAAAACGATCACGTTCAGTAGCGATGATTTTCAGCCCCGGGAAGGGTGGATTCATCTGCAACTACCCACCCCGGAGGAGGACGAAGATTGATTTACCAGCTGGCACCCAGACCAAACATTAAAGTGCTGTCGTCTTTTTTCTTGCCAGGTTGTGGGTCGTTATCATAGTCATAATCCAGTTTCACAATGAGATGCAGCAGATCAATGAGTTGAACCCTGAAGCCTGTGGACGTCTGGAACAGCCAGCTCTTTTCTTTAAAACGATAATAGATATCCTGGTTATGGAAGAGGGTCACCCAATCCCAAAGCAGTTGATCGTAGTTAAGTTTCCAGTGGCCTGCTCCGCTGTTTTTCTTTTTTTTAGGGTCTGAGAATTTTTCCCAGATATAGCTTGGTCCCAGTTCCATTCTCAGGTTGAGATCGGGTTCATCGTAAAATTGATGACCCAGACCAACGCCAACCGACGTACGGTAATCCAGTGATTTTATGGTGTCTTTTTCCCAGCCGAGGTTGCCACTCAGATACCAGACGGGATTAAGAAAACGGTTGTAACCGTATTGCAGCAACCAGCGGTCTTTCAGCTTTTTTTTATCGTCTTCCTCGTAATCAAATTTCCAGTCCAGGGTGTTGCGGTTCATGTAGTCCCGGGCAGCGAACTGACCATCAGCATTAAAGGCATCTTTTTTGGTATTGCCCCGTTGATAGCTCAGATAAGCATTGGCATTACCGGACCAGCGCCATTTATCGCTGTCAGGGGCTATGTGACTGACGCTGGCAAGTTGTGATGGATCGGCCGGGCGCATCTGCGACTGGTCAGGGCTGACCAGCTGAAGCTGTTGATTCATGGTTTCCAGTTTCCAGGGACTGAACGAACTTTCCCCTTTGAACCGGATCCAGACAGGTTTTTCAGAATCCATGGAAGCAATATCTTTCAGTGGTATAAGCAGTTTGCCATAGCCGCTGTCTACCTCCAGTTTATCGTCTTTAATGCTGAGAACCTTTCCAGTAATCACGCTGCCATTGTGCAACTCAACTTTGTCGGCTTTAAGATAAGCGGCGGATGTCAGACAACATGCAAACCCGACAGCCTTAACCAGATGACCAGACCTGTGCATTATCGACCTCCCATCGATAACTCAATTAACAGGTAAAGATTAGGTTAAATGGCTATCATACGTTGATTTTATATTTTCACTGACTGTTACGGAGCTTAAATGAACGACGAGTATTATTTATCCATTCAGGCTGTAACGCCGGAACAGTTGCTTATGGAACAGTTATCAATAACGCTATTGCTTGAAGCTGATCCATCAGAAGACAATGTCCGTGCGTATCTGAAAAACAGCCGCTGTTATCGTGCAGAAATACGACAGAAGACAGTCGGTGTCTGTGTTCTAACGAAAAAATCAGACGACTGCTTTGAATTGATGAATATTGCGGTGGCGCCAGGCATGCAGGCACAGGGGATTGGTACCCGACTATTGAATTTTGTGATCAGCGAGGTCGAAGCCAGTGGCGCACATCGTATTGAGCTGGGAACTGGCACATTTGGTCATCAGCTGGGCTTCTATCAAAAAGCAGGTTTTCGTGCCGAAAGGGTAGAACGTGATTTTTTTCTTAAGAACTACGACCAGCCCGTTTTTGAAAATGGTATTCAGCACAAGGATATGCTGAGGCTGGCAATAGAGTTTCAGTCTGGGTAACACCGGGCTGTTGATAAATCAGCCTGGTGACGTTTGTGTGGTGACGCCTTTGAGGTGAAGAGCGTGTCAGGCAGGCTCTTCTTCAGGTATTTTTTCCTGGGAGGGCGGGGCTGCCAGACGATGCTCAGGAATCGGATTAAAGGTCTTCAGGGCGTGGGATTTACGCTCTTTCCACTGTTCCGGCACATCGGCAATATCGACGTAGAACTGATTGTACCAGTGCCGTAGACGAGTAACCGGCCCGTCACCATCACAGAGGATCGGATTATCTACCCGCACCTTATTATGTCAGATGGTGACATCTTCAAGGAAAGCCTGCTGCGGAAGGCTGTCATCTGGCCCTGGTGGATGTGAACCCTGACGGGCTGGCTGAAACCGTCAATCAGCTGGAACCCGCCGGAGTCACCATCAGCCAGCATGTGGTGGACGTCACTAACCGTGAGCGCATGATGTCCCTTCCTGAAGACGTTCTGAAAACCCACGACAGTGTCAATCTGTTGTTTAATAACGCTGGTATCAACTTCCAGAGAAGTTTTGAAGAGATGTCGCTGGAAGACTGGGAGCTGTCGCTGGGCATTAATCTATGGGGGGTTATTTATGGTAGTAAAGCGTTTCTGCCTTCTTCCATTCTCAGGCCCTTTGCCAGCTTTTATGCCAAAGGCTTGAAAGATCAGGCCTGATGTTTAAGCGTTGATAATTGTTGCAGCCGTTTTTTATCACTGCTGCAACATTCCTTTTACAGACTTTCAACCGCCTGACGTATACGACGAATACCTTCTTTTAATAGCTCACGGTTGCAGCCAAAGTTAAACCGCAGAAAGTTTTTGTCGCCAAACTGCTCTCCCGGAGACAGGCCAACACCTGCCTGTTCAAAGAAGCCATGAGGGTCATCCAGCTTCAGTGCGCTGACATCAATCCAGGCCAGATAGGTCGCTTCTAGTGGTGTCATGCTCAGGCCGTCAATGGCATTGATTTCCTTAAGCAGCAGATCGTGATTGCCCCGCAGGTATTCCAGCAGGCACTGGCGCCAGGCTTCTCCATGCTGGAAAGCCGCTTTGGCAGCGGTGAAGCCGATCAGCATATTGTCCGGATCGGGTACAATACCTTTGCGGGTACGCTGGAACTGCATCCGTAGTTTGCCGTTGGGAATAACGGCAAAGGCGCAGCCAAAGCCTGCCACGTTGAAGGTTTTGGAGGGCGACATCAGGGTAATGGAATGCTCCCGGGCGTAGTCACTGACAGAGGCATAGGGAATATGCTCACAGTTCGGGTCGAGGATCAGGTCGCAATGCACTTCATCGGAACAGACAATCAGCTTGTGCTGCTGACAGATAGCGTCAATGGCTTCCAGTTCTTCCCGGGTCAACACCCGTCCATTAGGGTTTTGTGGATTGCACAGCATTAACAGTCTTGTGTCGTCTGTCAGGTCCTGTTGAAACTGTTCAAGATCCAGTTGCCATCTGTCGTCGACCAGCTTCCAGCGCAGGCCAATCATTTCCCGTGCTGACAGCTTGGGTGCCATCAGAAAGGGATAGTAAACCGGATAGGGTACTGCCACGGTTTCGCCTTCAGCGGCGTAGCAGCGGGTGGCAATGTTCAGGGCGGTGACCAGACCGGGTGTCCAGACCAGCCACTCTTTTTCAATATCCATGTGGTACAGGCTGCGGAAGCGGTCAACCACCAGTTCTTCCAGCTCATCACCGGCGTTGGTATAACCAAAGACACCGTGCTCAATGCGGTCGTGCAGTGCTTCGATAATCTCAGGAGCTGAACGAAAATCCATATCGGCTACCCAGAAGGGCAGGATATCCCGGTTTTTATATTTGTCCCATTTCAGGCTGGATGTGTTGGTTCGATCAATCTGTGGATCAAAGAGAGGATTAAATTCTCCGGGCACCTTGTTGTCTTCCTGCGTTCTGATTGTGATTCTGTTGCAGGAATACTAATCGCATTAGCAACACTCTAAAACCAGTTTTTCTTTATTTTCTCGATATCTGTCAGTTTCAGCCAGCGATTGACTTCTTTAAGCAGGGTGTGGCTACTTTTCGGCATCATGTAAACCTTGTGGGAAATCGTCCAGGTAAACATGTCGGGGTTGATAATGGTCAGGGCCGGAATCTGTTTGAGCTGATGGTTCGCTTCAATAAGGTCGGTCACCATAACATCCGCCTGTCGGTTCCGCAGCATCAGGAACGGCTCACGGTTATCTACCGCCATGGTAAAGCGCATGGATGGCAGGTACTGCATGGCGAAACGCTGATTGGTGCCGCCCGGATTGATGACGAGATGCAGGTCAGAAGTGTTCAGCTTATCCAGCAGCGTCTGGTTGTTCAGCCCTTTGAAAGGGGTGGCAAGGTTGTTTTGAATAAGTACCACTTTACCGCTGGGAATAACGTTATCAGACAGCAGGAACTGTTTGTCACGATCTTCTGTGCGGGTGATTCCGCCCATAGCTATATCAAACCGGTCAAGGTTCAGATCGCTGTGCAGGTCAGGCCAGTGGGTTCGGATAAATTCGACCCGGATGGTTTTACCGCTGACCAGCGACAGATAGGAACTCAGTGACTCTGCCATATCAATGGCAAAGCCCTGATACTGACCCTGTCTGTCGCGCAGGGTCAGAGGTGGATAGTCACCGGTTGTTCCTACCAGCAGGGTGCCGGAGCGAACGATTTCAGACCAGTCTCTGGCAGAGGCGGGAAGGCTGAGAAATACTCCCAGCCAGATAATAGAGAGGTGCAGGATTTTCATGCTGTGTTCGTTCATTGTTTTCAGGGCGTTCATTTATTACCTGGTTATCCGGTGCAGTTGTCAGTTAAGTCCCGGTTTGACGATCAGGCATTGCCCGACGTAAGACTTACCAATGGATTAAGGCTTGTTTAATTTAGTGCTATTTTCGAATCACAGTATGGATTTATCATGAATATCCATGTTTAAAATGTGGTTAATGGATTTTAAAGTGTAGCTTTAAATGACTTTCCAGAAGCCTGTCCTCTGCTGTAATGACATCAAAGTTAATGGGAGTAGGCAGCGTGTAGCAATAACAACCATTGCAGGAAGCAATGATTTTGCAGGAAGCAAAGATGAAAGGATTTCATATCAAGGGGGCGTTTCTTGCCATCACCCTTGTCACCTTAATGGGCTGCGATCTTTTTAAGTCGAGTAGCTCATCCAGTAGTAGCAAACAGACCACCAGCACTTCCGATTTGCAATTGCCTGAACAACTGGAGGTGGTGACAAATGAAAATAACTAATCTTTTGCTACCGCTGTTTAGTTTGGTGCCTGCGGCAAGTTTTGCAGCATTTGATGATGCAGGGACAGATTACAGTAACGCTGAACAGCGCACCCATGTCTGGAATGAGGCTTTGGAGCCTATTGAACTGGTTAACAGTATTTTATGTTTTACCAAACAGTTTAATGGTGAACAGTTTGCTAACCAGGGGGCATATATTGCACTGGCTGATGAGTCCGCCTGCTTTGAGCAAGAGCAAACCGGCTCCGGAGGACAGTCTTCAGGCGCTTCCAAACAGACAAAATTGATGAAAGCAGTAGCAAAAGTAGATCGTAGTGACGATACATCGCCCCTGGAAGTCGGTGTCTGGTTGCCGGAAATGGGCAAGGGTGAGGATGGCGAGCAGGCCATTAAATTCAAAGCCACCATACGGGAAGGTGTGTCTGAAGCAAATCCGTTTGGAGATTTCACTTTTAATTTCGACTTTTACGACAACTTCACTGAAAACAACGGAACTGGCGGCGGAGAGGTAAAAACGATTTCCGGCCTGGATAATAAAATTGGTTTTACTTTGTATGAACAGAGTACCCGTCAGGGGCAGGGTGGTTCTGAATCCTATAAACAGTGCGCAAGTGTGGTCATGGATGCTGACAGAACGTCAGGTATAGCCCTCACTGGAACGGAATATTCCAATAACTCTGACAGCGGCGGACGCAAATTTGCCCTGGCGTTTGATGAAACCCGGGTTCTGGTTCAGAAAAACAGCGGGGATTTTGAGGATTTACCCTACAAATCAGGGGACTTTGAGACCAATACTAAATGCCTGAGCCGGACAGACTTTGAATATTTTGCACACCGCTATGACCTGTATGACACCACAACCGGGGCAAAGGTAGAAATAAACAGCGGTTTCCCAATTCGTTTTGACGGTTCGGGAGATGGAAATTACAACGGTTACGGGTTTGTTGGCTACTGGGGACTCTGGACTGAGGGCGGTCAGGCGCTGGACAATGGAAACACTGTCTTCAGAGACACTGGCGGGCAACAGGAAGAGTACACGATTGTCAGTGCTCCCGGGCGGTTGGTTAAACATACTGCCAGAAGCCTCCCCCTCGGTGAACTGACTGGTATTCGTTTTCACTATTGGGATGATGCCGTTTATCTGGATGACTCTTTTGACCAGTGGCTGGTGAGCTATCAGAATGGTGGCTTTTACAAGGTTGGTAAGTTGAAGTGGCAGCAGGACGGGCCGCCTCAAACCACTGACCTGGACTCACCGGTTGCGATCAGTCTCGACCTTACTGATAGCGACCACCACAACGATAGTCTCCACATGTTCTCTGAGCAGCTAGGTGGGGCCGTGAAATATCTGGCAGGTGAAAGCTCGGTCACTTACTACGAGGAAACCTTTATTGATGGTTCGCAGGTTGGAGATGCCTTATTACCCAACGATGGTTCTATCACGCTGACCTGTTGGGATAACTGCCCAACAGGTACCATTGAGTCCGGTCAAATTACCAGCTGGTCTGGCAGTGGGAGTCCGTATGAGCAGTATGCCCCTGCTACATCCTATTCATACACCTTCTCTGTCACTGGCAATAACGCTTTAACCCTGGTCAGGGTGTCAAATAATGAGCCCGTTGAGTTTGGCAGTTCAGTCAATGAACAGAATCTGCAATCCACCCCTCATAGCTGGGGAGTAAGAACAGGCCCCATGGTATTGTCCACTCAGACCCTCTCAAATCCATGGGATGTTTATGACCCTTCCATTGTGACTGAATACTATGTGTGGGAAACCGGTCTTAATAACTGGAACCGCCTGACAACAGTCAGAAATGATCAGGGAAATATAGTCAGCTTCCAGAAACCCATTCAGTTCAGCTATAAACATTCTGATCAAAATGACAGAAGTGGAAATGCCGGTAGCTTTGCCAGTCAGACCATAATGCTTAACTATGGTGGCAATGGCGACCTGTGGGGTATTCCAGATGTAGGTCACTCCAGTGATCAGGATTACCATTATCGCCCGGCCTTCTCTATTAAAGACGGAGTCGTGATGGGGCCTGGTAATCAATACGTTATCAAAGCCCGGGAAATCGAAGAGTTAATGACGGAACTGCCTCAAGATCAGTGTACAGGCATGGTGCTGGCAGATCCGGCCGTCCCCGTTCCTTCTTCGACAACGGGCAGTGCGGATATAGGTGAAATGCCTGTAGTAACGGGTGAGCCGTCGGTGATCGCAGGGGTTAATCAGTAAAGTTCTACGGTATTGGATGTGGGGGTAATGCCCCCACTGCCTTGAAGTCCAAAAATCCAGCTGTTCAGACGATAAGTGGTTGTTTGACGGGACTGGAACTCCTGAGATGACTGGCAAAGCAGCCGTTTGTGGACAATTCTGAAAGAGAGAACCTCCGGAGTTGCAGTAATACTGATGTCAAAAGGTTTATTTCTTTCTGTTTTCGCCAGCGGCCTGCTTGGCTTTCTATGCATTCTGCCACTCTGGCTGGTTGATTTTTCTGCCGTTGAAATTGTCTTTGGCCGTTTTCTGGTGTTTGGCCTGCTGATCCTGCTGGTTCTGCCATTCCGGCGCGATGCCCTGAAACGATACGATACCGCCCCCCCCCGCTCCCGCTGGCAAAATGGTTTAATTCTGGCGTTAACAGGACATATTGGTTATTACCTGTTTCTGATTTTGTCGATCCGGTCACTGGGTGGCATGGCCGCCTTTCTGCTGGTAGGAACCCTGCCCATCTTATTCAGCCTGTCTCACCACAGTAAAGGCACACACCACCCGGTCAGCCAGAAACTGGCACTGTTCATGCTGTTCTGCTCACTGGTACTGCTGATGTTTGACAAAGCCGCCCTGGTGGAAGACAGCTCGGATAAAGACCAGTTCGCCACCGGGGTTATCTGGCTGCTGTTGGCTGGAAGCTGCTGGATGTGTGCAGCAAGCCGTCAGGCATGGATTGTCAGGGCGTGTTCAGGAATTGACCGTTCCAACCATTTGATGATGTCCGGGCTGTGTACCAGCCTTGCCCTTACTGTGCTGCTGCCACTGGCTCTGGTTGGGGAAGGCGAGTGGCGGCTGTTTACCCGGCAGGATGGCAGAAGCTGGTACATTTTCTGGTTTGGGATGATACTGGCCGGTGTCTTCTGTACTCTGCTGGCACGGGTTATCTGGAATAACCGACTGGCATACGCCAGCGATTCGGTTCGGGCCGGGGCAATGGTGTCAGAGCCCCTGATGATTGGTGTGCTGTTCTTTCTGCTGGAAACCCGCTGGCCTGATACGGTTGAATGGAGCATCATTGCCCTGTCAGGATTAGCGCTGTGGCTGTTTTATCGCAGGGTCTGAGATAACAACCTCTGCTCCCTGTTTTCTCAGCTCAAAGGCATCGTACCGGTCACCTGAAACGGTTTTTGATTCATACCTCAACGTGTCACCCTCAATAGAGATAACCTGAAACAGAGGCGTGTTTTCAGCTGTGACCGTTGCCCATTCCGCTTCCACCTCCTGAGTTTTGCTGCCACTGTTGGCAGTGATATAAACAGGGCCGTTCAAACGGTTGCTGTCGTCGGTTATCTGCCCCCGGGCATAAGTGTGGTCATCACCCTGCAAAACCAGATCAACACTGTATTGTTTATAAAGCGGTGCGTAAAGCAGTTTGAGTTCGAGAGAGTCCTTTTCCCCTTTAATTGATGTCTCCACGGGTACGTGCTGAAAGACAATGGTCCACGGATTTGGGTTGTTTTTCAGCAGCCCTTTCAGCCAGCTCCGCTGTGTCAGTGTATCTTTCAGGGTTAACCCCCTGAACACATTGGTATTCACAGAAATAAAGCGCACGCCCTGGTAGTCAAAGTAATAGCTGCTGTTATCCTGTGTTTTGCTGCCTTCGGGACCGTTAGCCGGGAAACGAAAATGTGCTGCCCATTCGCGTTCCTGTGTTTCACCGTCGTACTCATGGTTGCCGGGCGTAACGGCGATGGGAGACCGGGCAAAAGCCGTCCGGTCCGCCGCAAAAAAAGCCTGCCATTCCCGGTCATCCTGTGAATGGTCAATCAGGTCGCCCACGAACAGATTAAAACGGGACTCCGGCGCAGAGGTCTGTGCCTGCCTGAGCATCTCAGGCCATAAGTCCTGTAGCCCTTCCTGAACGTCACCGAAAAAAGTAAAGGTAAAAGGTTCGGGTTGTGTAGTGGCGGTGGTGAAAGAGAACCATTCAGACCACTGCTGACCATCCCCAACCCGGTAGCGGTACTGAGAGTCCGGTGTTAACCCTGTCATCTGGGCGTGATGATGAACTGACTGATAGCTGGCGTGGTTCATTAAATGACTGACTGCCAGCTTCTCTTGTGGCTGGTCGGACTGACTGTCAGCAGGCAACACCTGAATCTTTGAAGTGTTCACTTCGGTACTGCTACGCCAGTGAACCATGACACTGCGGTCAGGTTGTTCTGTCATGGTGAGAAAAACACGGTCCGGTATGGCGGAGGGCTTAGTGTCCGGGCTGGCAGAGGGTAGAAATTCAGGGAGGGGTGCAGGTACCGGTATGCCACTGAGGTTTGTCATCAGGGCAATAGAAAGGGTTAGCAGCAGAACGGTGCCGATAAGCAGGTTATTTATTATTTTCATAGTTTTATTTAAATGTGCTTAAACGACAGATACTGAATAAATCAGAGGATTCAGTTCTAACATGATTTGTCCGCAACTGGAAGGGGTTACCCCTTCCAGTCAGAGGGCAGTCAGGCTAAAAGGGTTTTAACCAGTTCCGGGTAGGCTTTAAGGATATCGTTGTGGTCGCCACTGAAGATAACCTTGCCTTCTTTTTGTCCAAGCTGGTATTCGTACATCGGGTCGTAGTATTCGGTCAGCAGGCTGGCAATCAGAGGTCTGTAGCCGTCTAAATGATTGTCTTCACAATGGTGTTTCAGGGCGTTTTCCAGCAGACTGTTCAAAGCCTGATAACGGACTCCGCCAAGACGTCTGCGAATACGGTACAGGCTTCCGGTCAGACCTTCCCGGAACTGTTCAAAGCCTGCTTCCTCGCCGTAGGCACTGATAAAGTCAGCCAGATTGTCGCGGACATATTCCTGCAAGCCAACTTCAACCCGTTCTTCGATACTGGTTTCCAGCAGAATAATGGGCGACTGCTGCATTTTATCCCGTATGGGCTGACTCAGGCTGCAACGACCAATCAGTTTGCTTTCGTCTTCCAGCAGGGCAGGGTGTCCTGACTTTTGATTCAGATGTTTCAGCAGAGCGATGGAGAGGCGGTTTTCAAAGTCGATCTGGGTAGGTTGTCCACCACAGCGACGACCAAAGCTGGAACCACGGTGGTTAGCCAGCCCTTCGAGGTCGATACTGTCACTGATTTTATGGATCAGGCGGGTTTTTCCAGTTCCGGTTTTGCCACTGAGGATAATAAACGGACAGGCCTCGACCGAAGCTTCCAGCTCATCAATCAGGTAGCGGCGCAGGGCTTTGTACCCTCCCTTGATTAACGGGTAGTTAACGCCCGCTTCTTTCAGCCATGCCTGGGTCAGATGGGAACGCTGGCCGCCACGGAAGCAGTAGAGGTAGCCTTCGGGGTGCTGGTCAGTGAATGCTTTCCAGCTCAGCAGGCGGGCTTCCCGAACGTCATCGGTCGCCAGTTCATAACCCAGGGCGACGGCGGCATCCTGTCCTTCCTGCTTATATCGGGTACCGATAACCTCGCGCTGGTGGTTATCGAGAATAGGGATATTCTGTGCGGTTGGAAAGGCACCCTGTTCAAATTCCACAGGAGCCCGTACATCCATCAGAGGTGTGTCGTTCAGGAACAGGGTTTTAAAGTCGTCGGTATCCGATCGCGTCTGGCTCATACTAAACAATAGTCAGGCAAAACGAAGTAGTGTGGTATCAAACAGGTGGTCAGCGCAAGTTCGGATTATGACGATGGGGTATTTTTCCTGACCCTGCCGGTCAGGTAAGGAATATCTCCGCTTTGCGGAAGGGGCTTGATACTCTGGCGATTGAGGATGTCAACCTTCAGTATCTGGCATGTCAATGACATCAATGTCTGTGATCAGCCACCTTCCTGAATCGCTCTGATAAATATTGGGAGGTAACTGCCTTGTTGGATCATAAAAAGGGAGGTGAGAGAGTGGCTGAACGTCTGCACTACAGGCAGGGGATTGAGAGGGGGAGAAAACTATGCTCCGGCAAAACAGGCAATGCACCTTGCGGTACCCGGAGAGTTTTTTTTGGTCTTTCATTATGTCGAGAACTGCACTTAAACGAATGAACCAGTTATCAGTAGGGCAGAGAATATCAAACAACCTGCTGGGTCGCTTAAGGTCGCTTTTGCCTAAGCTGCTTCGATAATCCAGAAAAGTCTGTTTTATAAAACGTTTAGATCCTGAGTATTCTTCCATCCGTGCCAGCGTATAATCAAAACACACTTCATTGCTTGTATAGATGATGTAGGGTTCATAAGATCCACGCATAAAACGGTAAAGGTCTGAGTACATTTCAGTACCGTGGGGGGCATAAAAATAGATAGATACCCAGGGAGGGACGGTAAACTTTCTATCACGGGAAGGGTTGCTCATGCTGGGTGACATCTGCTCATAACCTCCGTGACAATATAAAATCAGGTTTTCAACGCTCCTGCCAGCAAGGCGGTTACAGGTAAATAACTTCAGTGCTTCGCTTGGGTTGGACGTTTTCACTTTGGGCTTAAAAAAAGGCACAGCAATAACCTCAGTATTTTTATCCACATTCTGATGAGTTTATGTGGCAGGATTTAGCATCTGAACATGGTTGTTAATACGGTAAGGAACTGTCACGAAATAAGCTCCTCATTCTCGTCATTCCTATGAAGATGGGAATCCACCACGAGTAGTGGATCTCCGCCTACGCGGAGATGACGAGGGAAACGGAAGATATTTTCAGACAATTCTTAACAGGAGGAATAGAGTTTAGTTTTGTCAGTACTATGATGTTCATGAAAAAAGTATCACCTGGTATCAGTGTCAGCCTCTTCTATTATCGCTGCTTTTTTTCTCATAGCCTGTTTTTTTGTGTTTCATGTACGCTTTGTTCTGCAGAAGAAACTGTTCTGGTCAGGTCGATCAGATAGGGTGCTGCGCCGGGGTGTTCTTCAAGGTAACCCTCGATGCCATTGTGCAGTTCTGTTACAAAGTAGTCGTCATGCAGATACCAGTGGCCATTCTGGTGTTCCAGAGTGACATAATGACCAGAGTTCACCGATGCTCCTCCCAGATGCACAACGACTGAATGAATTGTAAAAGGCACCTGTTCGATATTTTGAGTAGTGGTATTCAGAATTGGAAGAAGTGTATCCGTCTGATTGAGAATCAACTCTCTTGCTGCTTCGGGGGAGCGAAGCCCCTGCTGGTTCTGCCAGTCATAATCAAACAGCTTTGCCTGAATACGAATGCGCCGCAGGTCCTGGGGAGCCGGGTTGCCCGGATAGGCTATTTTGACTGAGGGTAACCTTGTTTTTGTAACATGCTCAACCTGCATGCCGTTCTCATTGGTAAAGTGCTTATCTTCCCATTCGACGCTGTTGTCGCCTTCCATCTTCTCAGACTCTGGCTCGAAGTAGTTGGCCAGAGAGGAACCTGTTTTCAGGGATATTGGATAATACAGCGTGGAACTTCCTGTGCGACTTCGTTTATGTTCGTCTGCAAGGCTGAAGGTGGCTTCGGAGCGACACAGTTCCTGAGAGTGATTCCTGAGACCTAACAGATCAATCAGGCAGGCAGCAAAGGCCTGAGAGTCCTGTTGGCCCCCGGCACCATCGACCAGTAGAGCCTTCATGGTCTGGGCTTCGCTGGAATCTCCCTGCAGGCCAAATGTGACCAGGCTTTCAAGCAGGTTTAGGTGCAGTTTGTTAATGTCGGTATAAACCGTTTTGCCGATTCGCTGGGCAATAACGGCATCGGCAAACTGTAAAAAAGAAGCCATAACTGCTGACTGCTCAGGAGGTGCTTTGGCACAGGCTGTTCGAATATCCAGCAGGTCTGCTGGTGACAGGCCAACAATGATTTGTTTCAAAGCGGCATTGGCAAAGCAATTCGTGCCGTTGTGGTTTCTGAGGCCCGGTGTCCTGGCTGGAGTGACTGTTATGAATGGCATTTTATCGACAGGGAGGGCGTTCTGACTGGCTCTGGCAGTTTGTTCATCCTCTGGCGCTTCCGCAACAGGCATCTCTTTGGGATTGCACAGGGTAATTCTGGCTGAAATGGAATCTTTCTGTGTTCCCAGATATTTCAGCATTTCTTCTTTCATGTCCTGCAGGTGGAGTTGTTTTGCTGCTTCTGTAAGGAAGTGAGACTGTCTGGTATTTTCAATTTCGATCACACATGAATTCAAAACATTTTCCAGAAGCAACAGTTGCTGTTGTTCTTCTTCAATAGTTGTTGGTGAGGTGTTGCCATGTCTGTAACAACAGGTAAAGCTTATGCGCCCGTAAATTTCTGACAGTAAACTCTGAAACTCTCTTTTTCCTTCAGGGGATGTAAGGCTGATCCTTGAGGCGGGATCACAAAGGCCATTGAAAAATGTCTGGAGTTTGTCCATTGCATCCAGTATTTGTGCGCCGGGGGTATTCAGAGTCTGCTCCAGCTGATCAGCAAGGCTTTTCAGAGTTAAATTTGAAAACTCACTGATCAGCTCTTTAACGGCTTGTTCATTATTGAAGCCCTGCTCGGCCTTTTTTAATTCTGTTTCAAAATGTTCGGGCATCACAGTGTCAGCCAGCTGTATTTTTCGCATGGTCAGAAGTCTTGGCTCTATTTGACCCAGAGTAGATGCCATATAATCAGCGGCTAAAGAAAAATGGGCGAAGTATTTTTTCAGTGTTTCAATGTTTTGCCATTTTAGCATCGTGACAGACCAGGCTGTTAACTGACCCTGATCGTTAAGAGTTGGATGGTAATCCCGGTAGCCCTTTCTTAAAAGTTCGTCACACTCATGCTTCCATTGTCTGATTTGTGAGTAGCCTGTATCCATGCCCGAACCTCCGGAGAGCAGCCTTATCCGTTATGAATCGTCGTTAAGTTAAATAGTGGAGTTAATTAGTGGAGTTATATAAAGGGGCAAAGTTCCGTCTGGATGGCGCTGCCTTGTTAGATGCAATAACGGAGCGTTAAGCACTACTGACCAGCCCTCTGACTGAAACCGGGATTGGTTCCCTGTTTTTCTGCTGACTGGTTCTTTTGTGCCAGAGAGAGCCTGTCTATCCTCTCAGGCCAGTCTTGAAGAGGAGTTGGTCACTATGACGCCAGAACATAACCACCTTGGACAACCGGTTGGCATGCCAATGCCTGAGTGGCGATCCGTCCCTTTTCCTGAGGGAACGGCACTGACAGGTCGTTATTGCCAACTGGAAAGGGTGAATGTCGACCAGCATGGGCAGGATTTATATGAAACGCTCTATGCCAGCACTGACCAGCAGGAATGGACCTACCTGCTGCACGAGCCTGCGTCGGACGCAGAAGACTTTATACACTGGTTGCAGACCATCAGTCGCAGTCAGGACCCCATGTTTTACGCCATTATTGATAGTCACACAGGTCAGGCCGTGGGACTGGCCAGTTACCTGCGTATTAATCCGCAACACGGGGTTATTGAAGTCGGGCATCTTCATTTTTCACCGGTTCTGCAGAAAACCGCTGCTGCTACGGAGGCGATGGGGTGCAATTAAAAGTGTTCCCCGGTCAGCAATTTCCCAGAACTTGGCCATAATGCTAAGAGTTCATTTTTCACCCGATGCGTTCCATGTCTACTTCCAAAACCCTTGCGGAAAAACTTGCTGCCCATCCAGAGCTTGAAAAAAGAGTATCTGAATTGATCAGTCTGGTAGAAGCCAAGTCCGGTCATCTTGACCGGGCTGATGAAGCAGAGGAAGCTGTCATTGAAAACCTTAAAGAACTGGGGAATGAGCTTCTGACGGACTGGGGAGCCCATAAAGAGAAGCAAAAGTTTGAAGAGGCCCACGATCTTCACTCTGAATCAAATACTAAAAAAAAGACCTCCACTGGATGACCACTTACGGCAAAGTTCGTCTCTGTGAGCGATGCTTGACCGTTGCAGGGCATCGTATACGCCCTTTTTCCGAGAATGCCCATATCCACTGTCGTGACTACTCTTTACCGTTACAACGGCGATTGGTGGATTTTGCATCAGACAGTTCTTTTGCAACAGCTTCACAGAAAATGGAAGAGCATTATGGCGTTATCGTACCTGAGTCATCAGTACGAGCCATTACCCTGGGTCACGCCCGCTGCATGAGTGAGCAATCTAAAGCTTCCCTGAAAAATTGTCAGGAATGTGTAGGAGAAGGCAAGCAGCTGATTGGTGAAATGGACGGCAGCATGATTCCAGTGGTTCTTTTTGATGAAGAAGCTGAAGGCGACAAGCGCAAGGCCAGAAAAGTTGACTGGCAAGAGGCCAAGCTTTGCTTGGTTTATGAACAAGGAAGTTGCGATAAGCGACATCGTGTAGTTATGGGAGAGCCCGGTGAAGCAGGCGATCAGTGGTTGAGTTGCGCTATTGAGCAAGGTTTGAATCGGCAGTCATCTATTCATTGTGTAAGTGATGGGGCTAAGTGGATTGCCAGCCAGGCAGACCGCGTATTCGCATCTCAGGGAAGTTTTCTGGTGGATTACTATCACCTTTGTGAGTACATCGCAGATGCTGCTAAAGAGTGCATTGGAAAAGATGAAAAAGCCCGTAAAAAATGGACTGATGAACAAAAAACAAGAATGAAAGCAGGTGAGTCAGAGAGAGTTCTGGCAGAGCTTGAGCCTTATCGTAACGGTAAGGTTGGAAAGGAAGCCAACAAATCGGAAGAGTGTCATCGCTATATCAGGAATCGTCCCGGACAATTTGATTATCAGGCGGCAGAAGCTGCCAATTTGCCTATCGGTTCAGGTGAAATAGAGAGCTCCAATCGTTCTGTTGTTCAAACCCGGTTGAAACTTCCCGGAGCATGGTGGAAACCAGAGCATGCTCACGATATGTTGAACCTTAGAACTTTAAGGGCTAATGGTGACTGGAATAAGTACTGGAAAGCCACTGGATAGAACACTTTTAATTGCACCCGAGGCGATGTATCTGATGATGAAACACGCCTTTGAGGTGCTGGGCTACCGACGTTATGAGTGGAAGTGCGACTCACTGAATACGCCTTCCAGAAAGGCGGCTTTAAGGCTTGGGTTTACGTTTGAAGGTATTTTTCGTCAGGCACTCGTCTACAAAGGCAGAAGCCGGGATACGGCCTGGTTCAGTATGCTGGATAGCGAGTGGCCCGAATTGAAAAAAGCGTTTGAACAATGGCTGCATCCGGACAACTTTACCCGTGATGGTCAGCAGCTTGAGAAGTTGCAGGCGTTTCGGTCCTGACAAAACTTTTCCGTGTACTTGCAAACTACTCACTAAGTTCTCACAATGTGCCGCTTATTTCTGGCCGGGTCGAGTGATCGGCCTGCCACTGTCATTGCTTTTTTTATTGCTCTATGATGGTTATCCGGCAACCCCTGGTATGGGTTGCCTGACAAGCGTTCGCAGCCTCTGGTATGGGCTGCAATGAACGGAAAACAAGCAGCTTCTGGTACGAGCTGCCACTGAACTGAACAACATTTAAGGAAATTTCCCATGCCTGTTATTACGCTTCCCGACGGCAGCAAACGCGAGTTTGCTGAAGCCGTTTCTGTCATGGAAGTCGCCCAGGATATCGGTCCTGGCCTGGCTAAAGCCACTCTGGCTGGTCGTATTAATGGTGAGCTGGTGGACGCCAGCGCCCTGATCAGCGAAGACTCCGAACTGTCCATTATCACCTCCCGCGATGAAGAAGGTGTTGACGTGATTCGTCACTCCACCGCTCACCTGCTGGCGATGGCGACCCAGGATCTGTTCCCGGGTGCTCAGGTGACCATTGGTCCGGTGATCGACAACGGTTTCTACTACGACTTCTCTTACGAGCGTGCCTTCAACATGGACGATCTGGAACAGATCGAGAAGCGCATGGGTGAACTGGCCAAACAGGACATGAACATTGAACGTGTTGTGATGTCCCGCAGCGAAGCCATCAGCGCGTTCAGGGCACTGGGCGAAGAGTACAAGGTTGAGATCATCAACGACCTGCCAGACAGTGAAACCATCTCTGTTTACCGTCAGGGAGAGTGGATGGACCTGTGTCGTGGGCCGCACGTACCTTCTACCGGCAAACTGAAAGCCTTCAAACTGATGCGTGTTGCCGGCGCTTACTGGCGCGGTGATTCCAGCAATGAAATGCTGACCCGTATCTACGGTACCGCCTGGGAAGACAAGAAAGCCCTGAAAGCGTACCTGAAGCGCCTGGAAGAAGCGGAAAAGCGCGATCACCGCAAGATCGGCAAGCGTCTGGACCTGTTCCACATGCAGGAAGAAGCGCCGGGTATGGTGTTCTGGCATCCAAACGGCTGGGCGATCTACCAGGAACTTGAGCAGTACATGCGCAAGAAGCAGATCGCCTGGGGCTATCAGGAGATCAAAACACCTCTGATGGTGGATCGTTCCCTGTGGGAAAAATCCGGTCACTGGGACAAATACAGTGACGATATGTTCACCACTAACTCTGAAAGCAAGGACATGGCGATCAAGCCAATGAACTGTCCTTGTCACGTTCAGGTCTTCAATCAGGGCCTGAAGAGCTACCGTGACCTGCCGCTGCGTCTGGCAGAATTTGGTTCCTGTCACCGTAACGAAGCCTCCGGCGCGCTGCATGGCATCATGCGTGTACGCGGTTTTGTTCAGGACGACGCTCACATTTTTGTGACAGAAGACCAGATTCAGCAGGAAGTGTGTGACTTCATCGACATGCTGCATGAAGTGTACGCCGACTTTGGTTTTACGGCTGACAATATGCTGTACAAACTGTCGACCCGACCTGAAAAGCGCGTAGGTTCCGACGAGATCTGGGACAAGGCCGAAAAAGCTTTGTCAGAAGCCCTGGACGCTAAAGGGCTGCCATGGGAAGAACTGCCGGGCGAAGGCGCTTTCTACGGACCGAAAATCGAATTTTCCCTGAAAGACTGCATTGGCCGGGTATGGCAATGTGGCACCATGCAGGTAGACTTCTCCATGCCGGGTCGTCTTGGTGCCGAATATGTTGATGAAAATGGCGAACGTCAGACGCCGGTTATGCTGCATCGTGCTACACTGGGTTCCTTCGAACGATTTATTGGTATCCTGATTGAGCACTTCGAAGGTGCGATGCCTGCGTGGCTGGCACCGAAGCAGGTAGCGATTCTCAACATCACCGATCGACAGGCTGAATATGCCTCTGAACTTGAGACGCGATTAACCGAAAACGGTTATCGGGTAAAAGCGGACTTGAGAAATGAGAAGATCGGCTTTAAAATTCGCGAGCACACCTTAAACAAGGTGCCTTATCTCATTGTTATTGGAGATAAGGAAATGGAAAACAGAACCGTTGCCGTTCGTACCCGTACCGGGGAAGACCTTGGTACAATGCCTGTCGAGGCATTTGTCGAGCTGCTGGCAGCGGACGTTAACAAGCGTGGCCGAACTGCGTAATCGACACCAAATTCTGGTTTGAGACGATTTTTACACTGAAAAGTTTAAGTTGTTACGACTCAAACCGGATACGCTTCTTGGCTGCCTTTACAGGAGATACACCTATCAGACGCAACAGCTTCCGGGATCGTCGTCCACAAAAAGCGCCGATCAATGAAAATATCCGTGCCAGAGAAGTCCGCCTCATCGGAGCCGATGGTGAGCAGGTAGGCGTTGTTGAATTGAACGACGCATTGGCTAGGGCCCGGGAAGCGGGGCTGGACTTGGTTGAGATTAATGCCAACAGCGAGCCTCCCGTCTGTAAAATCCTCGACTACGGTAAACACCAGTACGAGTTGAAGAAGCAGAAGGCTGCAGCCAAGAAGAAACAGGTTCAAACCCAGGTGAAAGAAGTTAAGTTTCGCCCGGGTACTGAAGATGGGGATTACCAGGTAAAACTGCGCAACCTGGTACGTTTCCTGACTGAGGGCAACAAGGCGAAGGTTTCCCTTCGTTTTCGTGGTCGTGAGATGGCCCACCAGGAGCTGGGTATGGATCTGATGCGGCGGGTTGAAAAAGACCTGGAAGAGCTCGGAACCGTAGAACAGCGTCCTAAGATGGAAGGCCGTCAGCTGATCATGGTGATTGCCCCGAAAAAGAAGAAGTGATGTTTCACTGAGAAACCGGTCGCTTCGTACAGCGAAGTGACCGGTTTTTTATGCGCTCTTTAATTTCATTCGTGAAATTTAAAAGCGTTGTGGGGCTTGCTTTGTTTTTTAAACTATCCCGACACTCCTTTTATACCCTGTAGGGTATGGCCCTGAAACGGGCGTCCTTTTCTCTTCGGACTTTTTCGGGAGAAATGAGATGAGTGATCGCGAATGCGGAGTGCTTTTTCATGCCAAAAATGAAAACTAACAGTGGTGCCGCGAAGCGTTTCAAGAAAACTGCTTCCGGTTACAAGCGCAAGAGCGCTTTCAAGAGCCACATCCTGACCAAGATGACTACCAAGCGTAAGCGTCAGCTGCGTGGTACCTCCATGGTATCTGCTGCAGACACTGGTCTCGTTAAGCGTATGCTGCGCGACTAATCATCGCTTTTTAGATCATTTTATTCGGAGATATAGCTCATGGCACGTGTAAAACGTGGCGTCGTTGCACGCCGTCGTCACAAGAAGGTTCTGAAGCAGGCTAAAGGTTACTACGGAGCGCGTTCCCGCATCTTCCGCGTAGCTAAGCAGGCTGTTACCAAAGCTGGTCAGTACGCTTACCGCGACCGTCGTCAGCGCAAGCGTCAGTTCCGCGCTCTGTGGATTGCCCGTATCAACGCCGGTGCGCGTATGAACGGTCTGTCCTACAGCCGTTTCATCGCTGGTCTGAAGAAGGCTGCGATCGAAATCGACCGTAAGGTTCTGGCTGACATCGCTGTGCACGACAAGGCCGTTTTCGGTCAGCTGGTTGAAAAGGCTAAAGCTTCTCTGGCTTAAGTTTTTTCAAACTGCATTTAAAACGGGGTTATGGTTTTACCATAACCCCGTTTTTTTAGGGATGAAAAATCCATTGGTTAACGTCTTGTAGAGAGCGATTTCCGACGAACAAGCGGGTAGGTAAAACTGTTCTTCGTTGATTTATTGATGACCCTGATCTGTCTGATACCTGTAGAGGCAATATCACCATAGACCGACACCTCCAGATCCTCCGGGGTAAACTCAGGGAACCTGCTTTTTAGCTTCAGATCAAGACTGGCCTGACCAATATTGAGATGTTTTATTCCGTGAGTGTCATGCCGGTTTACATACCAGACGATTTCGCCTGGCATAACATTGATCCCAACTGCCACTTCCTGCATCAGCGCTATCGGCCCCAGTCCTCCCCAGCCAACAAAGTAACCTTGTGCCGCAGGCGATGAACCTCTGCCTCCGGTCGATGGGTTGTTGTACTCGTAGATTCTGGAAGCAAAAGAATGCTCACTATCCCTGGTACTTTCCAGCAAACATGATCCTTTCATGCTGTTATCCAGCAAACAGGAACCCTCCATGGTACTGGACAGCAGGTCGAGATAACGCCTGGTGGCTTTTACCGCAATGTCCCAGGCTTCAGGAACCATCTGGCTGTAGTTCATCAGCCCCTGAATGGTAATGTAATTGAGTGGCGGCCAGACCCCTCCTTTCCAGTAGTTTCCCGTCGGGCTAAATTCCGGATGACTGGCTGCCAGTGTCGGGAATGGCATGTAAGTATTAAAATGACTGGCTGACTTCAGAAACCTGAGCATCGCTTTGGCCCGGGAGGGATTAGCGATGTTGGCGTACAGCGCCCAATATCCGGACAGGGTGTAGGTTTGGTCTTTGTTGTTGCAGGACTTGTTCACATTAAAGTAAAAACGGTATTCATCATCCCACATGCACTGGTTGATCAGCGACTTCAGTCTGTCTGATTTAGTTTGCCAGACCTTTGCATTTTCCGGATAGTTGAGTTGGGCTTCAATGTTTGCCATGGCATCGTAATGAAGCTTCATCTGGGCTGAAATATCGAAGGACGCATCATTTTTCCTGATCAACAGGTCGTAATAGTCCGGTTTTTCCAATCCCGCTGCTTCTGTTTGAAACGCTTTCCAGTGTTGAAACTGGCTGGGCAGGTTATCCATTCCAGAAGCCATGACCCGTTGCCAGAACAGTCCTTTCAGCTCGCCCTCTTTGATTTGACGCTGACTTTCCAGCCAGCGCGTATGTTCCCTCAGGGCATGAAGCACCCTTTTCAGACGGTCTGTGTCGCGGCTCAGCAGAAACGCCTGCCACTCGGCATGAGCAGCCAGTGGTGGATTATTTTTATTTTCCTCGGTGTAAATCTGGATCAATGGCTGAACCTGCTGCCGAATCTGCGACTTTTGTCTCCGGTAATAAATGGAGTACAGATAATGGGTGACAATGTTGTAAACGGCGTTTACGCCGCGCATAACATTGAGCATCTCGGGAGGAGGAACAGGTTCTGAGTCAAGCCTGAGTAATAGATGTTGCCCGGGAAATAACCGGTTTTCCCTACCGTCAGACAGAATTTCCCGGGGAATAAAGCCACTCAGGTGTTGCACACTGAAAAAACTGTCCAGCCCGCCACGGGTATTAATGTCCCGATGAGCATAGCGGGCAAAGCCCGCCTTGATCAGACACTGATCCCAGAAATATTCGTTATCTGAAAATTGGGAACTGGGGCGTGCCGGAACCTCTCTGCCGTTAAAGCTGTAGGAGACGGGTTCGCGAATATGATCGTAAAAGGTCTTCCAGGCGATTTCGTTGAGGTGTATCCAGCCCGGTTCGCCTGTGATGGTTAATCGGGGTATTTGATGGCTGTCCAGGGCTTTTTGATAGGAGGTAGGCTGTACCGGCCCGGGGTTTGCCGGGAAGTAACTACCCTGGCTTGAGTTTCCTTCGATTACTACATAGGACTGCTCTACCTTGTACTCATAAAGGTCAGCAGAGAATACGACTGACGAACAGGCCAGCAGGAAAGGGACAAAATACTTCAGGCGTTTCATCATCATCCGTTTGAACAGTATGTTATTGATTATGCCTGAATACGCCCCAATGACAGGGTGGTCGGGTACCCGGCTACTAATAAGGTAGCCGGAATTGTGGATTTTGAAAGGTACGTTAGCACAAAATACAAGAGGTCAATTCTGCCGGCTGGTATGCTGCTCCGTTTTTTTTGAACTGATTTTTCTGGAAAAGCCGCTGTGATTAAGGAAAATACTTCAAGGCAAGTTCGATGATGACAGGCGTGATTGATGCGATGAGCAAGAGTGCCATGGAAACATTGAATAATCGCTGTTGCATTTCATTTTTCAGTATTTTTTTGAGATTGGCACCAAAAAAGAGCCAGAGTGCCGTACACGGGAACATCATGATAAAAAAAGCAAGGGTTATATAGTATACCTGCATAAGAATATCACTATCATCGGTGGTGTAAGCGGCGATAGCTTCGGTGGCCATAATCCATGCTTTCGGGTTGATCCACTGGAAAACAGCAGCCTGTATAAAAGTAAAGGGGGTTGTTTTATTGTCGCGGGTTGCGGTTCCGGATGCCGTTGCCACATGGTAGGCCAGATAGAAAAAATAAAGTATCCCCGTCACTTTTATAATTTCATGTAATAATGGAAATTCATGAAATACGACGTCAAAGCCGAGGCCGACGGCTGCCACCATAACGGGTAAGCCGATACAGACCCCCAGATAGTGAGGCAGGCTTTTTCTGATGCCATAATTCAAGCCTGAACTCGTGATCATGATCACGTTGGGTCCGGGCGTCACTGCAGTCGTGAAGGAAAACAGCAGAACTGCAAGATAGTTCTCCACCGTAGCTCCATCATTAAAAAGGCTTTCATGCTCAAGGCAATAACGATGGTCCAGTATAGTTTATATGGCTAATGTTCAGTTTTGCCGTTTGGCATGCCGCTCCCGGTTTTCCAGTTTTTCCTTCTCACTTTTACGCAGCGATACATACACCGCTCCGCTACCACCGTGCTCCCGCAGGGCGGTGTGAAATGACAATACCTGATCGAACTCTCTCAGCCAGGTATTGACGTAGCTTTTCATTTTGGCTGGCGGTGAGCTGTTATGGCCTCGACCGTGAACAATCAGTACGTTGCGTAGTTCATGCTCTGTGCAGTCGTTAATAAACTGAAAAATAGCTGCCCGGGCTTCTTTTACGGTGTGCTGGTAGAGATCGAGCCGGGCTTCATTATCGTATTTGGCCAGTCTCAGCTTTTTAAAGACACCTTCCTGTACACCGGATTTTTTGTACTCCAGATGATCATGGGGTTTAACCCATTTTGGGTTATCCAGTGACAGAAAATTAGGGTCAGACAACTCCTGTTGAGCCGCATGACGGCGCTGCTGCTGTCCGGGGGTCTCCCTGTGCGACTTTTTGATGTCTGCAGTCACTGATTGTTTGATGGGAATAACGTCCTGCATCTCCTGCAGGAAAAGGTTGTGATCTTCGAGGCTCATGGTTTTTTACGAAAACAAATGTAGGCCAAGCTTATCAAAGAGAAGATTTTAAGCAAAAGCCCGGGAAATCGAAGGGGAGTATGTAGGTGCCGATGTTGTACTAGACTTTGCCTGTACTCAACAGGAGGGCAGGCAATGCTCAGAACCAAGCACAACCTGACAGACGATTTTGATCTGATGCAGGATCGCGTTTCCATGTTGAAGCAGAATGATCAGGAGTTTCAGCGCCTGAGCAGGGTGTATGCAGAACTGGACCACAAAGTCAGAGGGTTGGAAATGCGCGATGTTCCGACCAGTGACGAGCATTTTGTCGGCTTGAAGACACAGCGTGTGCGCATTAAGGATGTGCTTTACCAGCGACTGAAAGAGTGGGATGAAATAGGCCGTTGAATTAAACTCAGCTTTTGTTGCAGGGACTGCTCTTGCAGCCCCCCTGCTTATGTACCTGTTGCCAGTCAGTGAGAGTAACAGCCATCCCAGTCTTTCCAGACCGCTTCAAGCCCTCTGGCTTTGATAGCATCCGCTACCTGTTCAGGACGACGATTGTCGTCAATAGCAAACTGCTCCAGTGCCGTATGTTCCAGAAACTCGTCGTTTACATAACCGCCAGGCTGGGTGCTGGAAAAAGCACTCATCGTGGTGACCCCCAGGGGTAGAACGTTGTCTCTGAAACGGGCTGATTCTCTGGTTGACAACGATAGCTCAGCTTCCGGTTTGAACAGTCGGTAAGCACAGATAAGCTGTACCAGTTGCCGGTCGGAAATAAGCGATACAGGGTTCAGTTCCCCCTCGCAGGGGCGCAGCCTTGGAAAGGAGATGGAGTAGCGGGTACGCCAGTAGGTTTTTTCCAGATAATCCAGATGTGCCGCTACCATGGCGGCGTCGGTGCGCCAGTCTTCAAGACCAATCAGTGCCCCAATGCCGATTTTGTCGATGCCCGCTTTGCCCAGACGATCAGGGGTTTCGAGCCGGTAATCAAAGTCTGCTTTGCTGCCGCGTAAGTGTACTTTGTTATAGGTCGGGCGGTGATAGGTTTCCTGATAGACCAGAACAGCGTCCAGCCCCAGGCTCATCAGTTCTTCATAATCGCTCTGGTCCAGCGGCTGGACTTCCATGCTGATGTGGGAAAAGTGCATACGCAGCTTTGGCAGAACCTGACGGAAATAGTCCATCCCAACAGTTCCCGGTGCTTCTCCGGTGACCAGTAGCAGGTGTTCAAACCCATGGGCTTTGATCGCTTTGATCTCAGCATCCAGATCATCCATCGACAACGTTTTGCGACGAATTTTGTTGCCCAGACTGAAGCCGCAGTATGTGCAGATGTTTGTACACTTGTTGGACAGGTACAGAGGGATATATAACTGAATGGTGTTGCCAAATCGTTGTCGGGTCAGCTGCAGGCTTTTCTTTGCCATCAGTTCCAGATAAGGGCTGGCCGCCGGTGAAATCAGGGCAAGGAACTGGTCGTGATTCAGACGACGGTCAGAGAGTGCCTGCTCCACATCGGCAGCGGTTTTACTGGCAATGGAGAGTTTTATCTCATTCCAGTCGAGCCGGTTGAATGTATCGAGAAAACTCATCACATATCATCCAGAAAAGCGGTCAGGGGGCTGCTGGCCTGTGCTTCAAGGCTTCGTGAGCCAAGACCTGCCTCGTAAGCTCTGCGGCCTGCGCTGACAGCCTCTTTAAACGCAATAGCCATGGCGACCGGATTCGGGGAAACGGCAATGGCGGTGTTTACCAGCACGGCGTCTGCACCCAGTTCCATAGCCAGTGCCGCATCCGAGGGACTGCCAATACCGGCATCGACTACAACCGGTACTTGGGTCTGTTCAATAATGATTTGCAGGAACTCACGGGTTTTCAGACCCAGGTTGCTGCCAATGGGAGAGCCCAGCGGCATCACGGCAGCAGCACCGGCTTCTTCAAGGTGTTTGCACAAAACCGGATCGGCATGGATATAAGGCAGAACAATAAAACCCTGCTGCGCTAACTGTTCACAGGCTTTGAGGGTTTCGATGGGATCAGGCAGAAGGTATTTCGGGTCGGGATGGATTTCCAGTTTCAGCCAGTTGGTCTGCAGGGCTTCCCGTGCCAGCTGTGCTGCATAAACGGCTTCTTTGGCGTCCCGGGCTCCTGACGTGTTGGGTAACAGGTTGATGTGTGGCTGCTGGAGTAATGGTTCCAGAATGTCGTCATCCTGCGAGTACAGGTCGACCCGTTTCAGCGCCATGGTCACCAGCTCACTGTCAGAAGCGATAATGGCCTCTGTCATGGCCTGTCGGTTTTGAAACTTCCCTGTCCCGGTAAACAGTCGGGAATTAAATAGTTTGTCCGCGATTTTCAGCATTCTGGTCTGATCTGTTGTAATAAGAAAGAAAGGTTGGACGGTTCAGCTATTCAACCACCCCTGTTATCCGCCAGCGGTCGCTTTAATCAGGGTGACCTGGTCGCCGTCTGCAAGTGTGTGGTTGCTCCACTGTGAACGACTGACAATCTGGCTGTTTATTGCCAGAGCCACCCCTTTTTCTTCCTGGCTCAGTACTTTTAGCAGCTCCCTGAGGTTCAGGGCGCTTTTAATGGTGACTGGCTGGTCATTTACCTTGATTTGCATTCGGTTCCACAAACGTTGCGATGGCTACTTATCAAACTGGCGATTCTAATCAAAGATGCAGAACCTTCATAGGGGTTTTTGCTAAAGGCAGATAAATCCGATGATGACCAGGCGGTTCCTGCAGAATTTTTCGACGAGGTTTGCAAAATCAATTTCTGTCCTTCTGAAGAAAGAAAAATGGTGAGAAATCGTCTTGCCCTCTGAAACGATGAACTAGACTTTACCGCCTGTTCAGGAGGGCGTTCGGCGTTATCCATCTTCTGAACAAACTAAAGAGCTTATGGATTAAGTCATGTTATTTTTTTCAATACCAAAGGTTTTCTATGAATGGCCCAATAAACCACTTCAGGTTCATTACCCTGTTCTGTTTCATGCTGTTCGGTGTTTTAACCGATAGTGCATCAGGCAGTACACTCAACTATGTTCTGAAATTTAATTCTAATAGTGACCTTGGCGACCTTTCTTTTACCGTGCTGACGGATGAGGAAGCACGAGCCCATGAGAGAGCTGTCGAGACGGAGGCGGAAGCACGAACCCGTCATCCCGGCCAAAGCGACTCAGACAGAACATATGAAATCTTTACAACGCTTACAGCGAATCAACCTCAAACGACCTTAATCTTCATCCCTGCGAATTTGCAGCAAGAAGCTGCAAGAGGGATTCGCTATGCTACTTATGCCCGGAACCTCGAAACGGCTGAACGCTCCCCGGCAGTGGGGTTCGGTGAACCAGAAGGCCCCTCTCTTTCGTCATTAACGGATATTCATCGCTCACGTCAGTCCGAACAAGCAGGTTCTCTGACTGAACAGCATTGGACTAATGTCATCATGACTCATTTTCCTAACATTAATTTAACGGGAGGTCATGCACGGGCCCTGGGTTATCAGAGAGTTCTTTTTTCACCGCTTTTTAATTCTGTTACTTATGAAGTTTCTTCTGAGGGGAGTGGTTATTACAACGTCACTTTTGTCGCGAGAGCTTTTGCAAGCAGAGATACACATAGCGAAATTTCGATCCCGGCCCGTATCTATATGAATGATGCCGGTATCCCTGTTCATGTGACCTTTGAATTTAATTCAGTTCCGTTTTCTGTAGAAGCAGATGACCGGGCAGGAACCGAAACGCAAGAAATAGCCATTACTTTTAGTGATGAGGAAGATGATACTCCCGGAGAACAACCGGCTGAAGAAATTAGGTACGAACTCATTCAACGAGGGGGTAATACCACGACGAGTGCCAACCTGTTGCGGCTTCAGGAGCATCCGCGACCTCACCCACCTCACCAACATTTCCCATTTAACCCTTCTGCTTCAGGCTCTTTCTAACAGAATAATGGAGTCAGGGTTGGGGGGGCATATTGTCAGGCGATACGGGCCAGCTGTCTAACCCCTCCAGCCCGGGGGCAGGGATGAAGTTCTTGTCTTTGACGGTGGGGGGCTCTGATGGTTCGCCGGACTCTGTTTGTGTGGTTCTGGTTTCTAACGGTGTGATACAGAGATTTTTAACGGCAATTTCAGCGTCAGCAGCACCGGTGCCTGCAGAGAAGCCCAGACCGGAATAACGGGTATGAAGGTCAGCGTGATGATTAAGAACCGGCTGGTTATTGGCGTAAACCCGAATGCGGTCCTTCGTCACCGCCACTTTGACGGGTATCCATTGACGCTGGGAGTAGGCTTTTCTGAAACGGTCCCAATCAAGGAGCCTGTTATTCTGTCCGGTCAGGGAGATGCTGCGGGAGCCATAGAGTTTAAACAGGACGGCATAACCATCGCCTTCCTGTTTAAGGCCAAGACTGTCACCATCCGGTGGTGTGCCATAGTCCGAAGTATCTTTCAGGAAGAAGAAAGCCAGTCCATCGGCAGAGTTCCAGATCGCCCACTCACTCCCGTCATCGTCCCAGGTGCTGTAACTGAAGGTCACCTCAAAAGGAGGTTTTACCGGGCTGGAAATGGCAGCGGCTACACCGGTCTGGTACTGGTTGTCGGGAATGAGCAGCATTTCCTGTTTATCTCCAACAACAGGCAGTTTTGGGCGTTTCATGTTGTTGTAAAACTGCCAGCCTTTTTCTTTAAAGGTGTAACAGGTGGCTTCATTGCCTCTTTGTCCGGCAGGCACAGGTGCCGAATAACTGTTGTTGGATAGTATCAGTGTGCTGAAGATAAGGAGGGTCAGGCTCAGTGACGACATGGTTAATTCCTGCATTCGGGTTAACGTTCATATCGTTCGCTGGTATTGAAATCTTGAGGCCTGGCTAAGCCGTACCATGACGCTGGCGGTCATTATTAGTGAATGATGGAAATCATTAGACAGCGTTAAGGATAGAGCTATTTTTATCTGAAGCTTCATAAAATGAAAGACGACAAATAGCACCTGTCCTACTTTCTTTAAAAAAGCAAACCTATAAAAAATCAAAATTTAGTGGCTTTGTGAGGTAGCGGATAATGGTAAGAAACAGTCAACCCATGCTTTTTGGTCTCGCAGTAGTATGGCTGTTGTTCATAAGTGCTTTTTCGTGGAATGTGCAGGCAGCCAATAAAAATGACAGACCCGGAGTAAAGTACTTCTATCAGGTGGTGGACAATAGAACTCAGAGATCGTTTGTTTTTCATCTCAACTCGTTTGGCGCTGTCGATATCAGCCGATTCTATAACAGTGCTTTCAGTGTCAGTGAAATAACTCAAAATGAAGCCGCTGATGCCCACCTGATTTTTCAGATCAGTGTGAGAAGAGCTTTAAAATCGACGGGTGTTCAATCCCAAACAGCAAAGAAAGAGAGAATGGCACTGCTGTTTACACAAATTGATGCGATCAACTATTTGAACCGAAGTCGAATCTACAGGCGGCACTTTAATACAGACTTCGAGAGCACCCATTCAAGAACGATCAATATTCGGTTATCCAGTGAAATAACCAGTCACATGAGTTCTAATACCTTATTGTCCACTATTGAGACTGGCATGCAGTCGTTAATGGATGAAAGAAGAGTAACCAGCTGGTCTTTTCAGGGTGTATCAGCCGATGAACACACCGCTGTTGACTTGAGAATCCGCCTTACTGCTCATGCAAATACCAATGGCTCTGTGAACAGCGAGGCAATCAGGCAATATCTGACCGACAGGCTGAATGCTGAACACAGCCGCACCTCCCGCCCGGCAGATGGCATGAATGAGATGCTCACGCATTGGCAGGCTCAGCAGGAACAAGTTGTGCCCACTACAGAACCTGAAACCGCTACACAGGAAAGTGGAGAGGCGGCACCTGAACCTTCAGGTTCCGTACCGACAGAAGCCGCACCATTAACCGGGCAGGCTAACGAAGAACCTGAAGCTACTGGTGAGCGTGCGACGCTGTCGCATGTTCCGCTTCAGCCTGTTCCGCTTCAGGAGCTACTCAAAAATAATGGGCTGGATGTCATCACCAATGCGCCGGAAGTCGGCAATAATGTGCAATACTACATAGAATATTGTCTGAGCCTTACTTTTCGCTTTTACTGGAATGAGCATGACGAGGCGTCAAGGTCTATCCCTGATTCAGTTTATGTAGAGCGTATTAACGATTTTTTTGAAGGAATAAGCCAACATCACGCTTCATCATTTTTTACTTTGACGCTTTCCCACATACAGCCCAGTGCAAACGGTGTTGCGGTTTATTACCACCTGACACAACGCTTATTTCCCTCGCAGGATCACATGGATAAGATCAAGCGCTTCAGCTTGAGACGACATGTACATAGCAATCAAAATCTTTGGGGTGCCGATGAAGTTAACCCGCTCTATATTGCGCAGTCGGTTCCTTCATCCGTTCAGCGCGCCCCTGAGCCGATGTTGAGTTGTTGGGGGTGTTTAATATCAGTCCTGTTAGAGCGACTGATAAGAAACAATCAACAGCCGGAATCTCCGATCGACCTTGAGTTGAAGCCTCAAGTGCAATTGCTGATGATGGAAACCGTCATGTAGTAAAACCGTTTTTGATCCTGAGAAGCCTTGTACAGGCTCTCAGGGTCAGCAGATGAATACAGGCAAGGCCACGACTATCAATAGCGAGCCATAACCGCTAGACTTGGCGGTTTATTTTCTGTAGTGCATCTGTCATCGGGAAACCCCATGGAGAATCTGGAAACAATTACCTCAAGTGCCCTCGCTGAAGTTGAGTCGGCTGCCAACGCGGCTGATCTGGATCAGGTCCGGGTTCGATTTCTGGGAAAGAAAGGCGAGCTGACCCAGCTGCTGAAAGGTCTGGGCAAGCTGTCTGCTGAAGAGCGCCCAAAGGCTGGCGGTCTGATCAACGAAGCCAAGCAGCAGGTACAAACTGCTATTAACGCCAAACGAGAAGGGATGGAAAAAGCTGCCCTGGAAGCCCGTCTGGCGAGCGAAACCATTGATGTCACCCTGTCCGGACGTGGTCAGGAAATGGGTACGGTGCATCCTATCACCCGCACTATGGAACGCATCAGTGACTACTTTAGTCGCATCGGTTTTGAAGTGGCCCGTGGCCCTGAGATCGAAGACGATTACCATAACTTTGAAGCCCTGAACATTCCGGGTCACCACCCGGCCCGTGCTATGCACGATACGTTCTACTTCAACGACAACACCGTTCTGCGTACCCACACCTCGCCGGTGCAGGTGCGTGTGATGGAGCAGTTTGCCAAAGCCAATCAGGCACCACCGATTGCCATCGTGTGTCCGGGTAAAGTATACCGTTGCGACTCTGACCAGACCCACAGCCCGATGTTCCATCAGGTCGAAGGTCTCTACGTGGCTGAAAAGGTCAGTTTCGCTGACCTGAAAAGCGTACTGAGTGACTTCCTGCGTGTGTTCTTCGAGCGTGACGACCTGAAAGTCCGTTTCCGCCCTTCCTACTTCCCGTTCACTGAGCCTTCTGCGGAAGTGGACATCGAATGGGGCAAGAACCCGGACGGTTCCACCAAGTGGCTGGAAGTCCTTGGCTGTGGCATGGTGCACCCGAAAGTCTTTGAATATTCCGGTATCGACAGCAAAAAATACTCCGGCTTTGCCTTCGGCATGGGCGTTGAGCGTTTTGCCATGCTGCGCTACGGCGTTAACGACCTGCGTCAGTTCTTCGAGAACGACCTGCGCTTCCTGAATCAGTTCTACTGATCAGGCGAAGCAAGCAGCCCTGAGCTGATAAACAGCCTTGAGCTGAAAAAGAAGACAGGTTTAAGTTAACGGAATTTGAGAAAAAACTATGAAATTCAGTGAACAGTGGTTGCGACAGTGGGTTGCAATTGAAGCCGGTACCCAGGAGCTGGTGGACAAAATCACCATGGCCGGTCTGGAAGTTGACGAAGTAGAAGCCGTAGCTGGCGACTTTTCCGGTATTGTGGTGGGCGAAATTGTTGCCTGCGAACAGCATCCTGATGCTGACAAACTGCGTGTCACTAAAGTGAATACCGGTACTGAAGAAGTACAGGTCGTGTGTGGTGCGCCTAACGCCCGTATTGGTCTGAAAGCCCCTTTTGCAACAGTGGGCGCACTCTTACCTTTAAAAGATGGGCCCGGCAACTTCAAGATTAAGAAAGCCAAACTGCGTGGCGTTGAATCTTTCGGCATGCTGTGTGCGGAAGAAGAGATGGGCATGGCGGAATCTTCCGACGGCCTGATGGAACTGCCTGCCGATGCCCCGGTTGGTCAGGACATTCGTGAGTACCTGGGTCTGGACGACAAAATCATTGATGTTGACCTGACTCCCAACCGTGGTGACTGTCTGAGTATCGCTGGCCTGGCCCGTGAAGTCAGTGCGAACTTTCTGGCGGAAGTGGACGAGCTGAAGGTTGAGCCGGTGGCGCCTCAGATCGACGACACTTTCCCTGTCAATGTGGCTGCCAAAGCAGGCTGTCCACGTTTCCTGACCCGTGTGATCCGTGATGTTGACGTGACCAGACCCACACCACTGTGGATGGTTGAACGTCTGCGTCGTTCCGGTATCCGTTCCATCGACCCTGTGGTTGACGTAACGGCTTATGTGATGCTGGAACTGGGTCAGCCCATGCACGGCTACGACCTGGATACCCTGAACGGTGCGATCAATGTTCGCATGGCAGAAGACAAAGAGACACTGGTTCTGTTGAACGGTGAAGAAGTGACCCTGAACAGCAACACCCTGATGATTGCTGATGACAAACACGCTCTGGGTATCGCTGGCGTGATGGGTGGCGAAGGTTCCGGCGTTAACGCTGAAACCCGCAACGTACTGCTGGAAGCGGCGTTCTTCGATCAGATTACCATTGCGGGTAAGGCACGCTCCTATGGTCTGCATACGGATGCTTCCCACCGTTTCGAGCGTGGCGTTGACTTTATGCTGCAGCGCAAAGCCATTGAGCGTGCGACTCAGCTGATTCTGGATATCTGTGGCGGTCAGCCGGGTCCGGTATCCGAAGAAGTCAGCGAAGAACATCTGCCAACCCTGAGTACCGTTGAGCTGCGTGCGGAAAAGGTGGAATCCCTGCTGGGCATCAGGATTGAAAATGATCTGATTGAAGCCCTGCTGACCCGTCTGGGTCTGGAACTGACCGCTGTTGGCGAAGGTCAGTGGCATGTTGCCGTACCCAGCTGGCGTTTCGACATTTCCATCGAAGAAGATCTGGTGGAAGAGCTGGGGCGTATTTACGGCTACGAACGTCTGCCGGAAACCATTCCGACCGCACTGCTGAAAATGAAGCAGGTGGATGAGTCTCTGGTGCAGGAAGCTGACCTGCGTCGTCTGCTGGTGAGCCGTGGCTATCAGGAAGCGGTATGCTTCAGCTTTATTGATCCTAAACTGCACAGCCAGTTTGATCCTGAGCGTGAAGCGGTGGCTCTGGCGAACCCGATTGCCAGCGACCTGTCGGTTATGCGTACTTCCCTGCTGCCGGGGCTGGTTAAGGCGGTTTCTTACAACCTGAACCGCCAACAGAGCCGTGTGCGTCTGTTTGAAATGGGGCAGACCTTTATCCGCGATGGTGAAGAACTGAAGCAGGAAGAGTTCATGGCGGCTGCTATCACTGGCGCACGTTTCCCCGAAGGCTGGAACGCTGGCAGTGACTCTGTTGATTTCTTCGATATTAAGGGAGATGTTGAGGCACTGCTGGAAAAAGGCGGTGTGTCTGGTGACTTCCGCTTCGAGAAAGGTACTCACTCTGCCATGCATCCGGGGCAGTGTGCGGCACTGGTTCGTGAAGGCAAAGTAGTGGGTCACGTGGGCACTTTGCACCCGACTCTGAAGCAGTCTCTGGGTCTGGATAACGAAGTCTTCCTGTTTGAAGCTCGTCTGGATGCCGTCACCAAAGGTAAAGTAACCCGCTTCAAACCTCTGTCCAAATTCCCTGAAGTTCGTCGTGACCTGGCGCTGATCGTTCAGCAGGATGTTGCGGCTGATAACCTGTGCGAAGTGGTTCGTCAGGAAGCCGGTGAGCTGCTGACCGACGTCCGCATCTTCGACGTTTACGCGGGTAAGGGTATCGAAGAAGGTCACAAGAGTCTGGCACTGGGCATGAAGTTGCAGCACGGTGAACGGACACTGAAAGATGAGGAAGTAAACCAGCTGGTTGACGCCATTGTCAGCCGTCTGGAAAAAGACTTCAGTGCGACACTCCGTGGCTAACGGATAGTCGTCAGTAGTCGTTTGACAGGTAGCCGGTTCTCTGAAAACAGTGAGCCGGCTACCGTTCTGTCAGCTTAACGCCATTGTCGATCCGTTTTAGAGTTCCCTGAAGGCCGTGTATGAGGCCAAAAACCTTGTTGGTCCCGGTTGGATGTATTGTCCCGGTTGGATGGATAGCCACGGTTTGTCGTTTGTCTGCCTCTCCCTGTCCTGCCTCTCTCTGTCCTGTCAGAATCCCTCCGGGGTTCGCTTTCCGCTGTAAACTGCCGGGCTGCAGAGGGTTCACGACGAGGGTTGTTATGAGGACGACCGTGTACCGGAGCATTGGGCGGACGCTCTGCTCTGCGCCAGTTTTGTGAATCGGCTCCTGTTAATGGCCTGTGTGAAGGATCACCTTGTCGATCAGGCTGCCCCGCTGCTCTTCTTGCTGGCAAAGGATTGTCTGATTTAACCGGCTCATTAATCGCCGATTGAATCAGGTCAGTCACGCTCAGACCGTAATTGAGAAACTTATCCAGTCTTTTTCTCAGGTAGCTGACTGTCATACTGTCTCCCTCAATCCGGACTGAGTTCAAAGCATTACAGACCATTGTTCTGGCTACCGGATGAGACATGTCTATGGTTTCATTACTGCCTCCTCGGGCTGTGCTTTTAAATGTAAGCTGTGGCCAGCTTTCAGGAGAGCAGTCCAGTAGCATTCTTTCTTTTGCCATCTGTTGCTGAAGGCCATTGCGAAACTTGGGATTATTGAAAGGGTTGATATCAATAATCTCAATATTTTCCAGTGGAATGCCATACTGCATGGCTATGGCAAAGTAGCTAGCCGCTTCCCAGGGAGCAATATTGGTATTATCCACCACAATGTTGGTCTGATGGTCACTGCTACTGCTCTCTATTAATGTTTCTATTTGCTTTTTTGCTTCGGCGTGAAGACTGTCTAAGACCATTTGTCTGTTATCTTTGTTCTGACCGCTGAAAGTAACATTAGCACTGTTGTCTTGGTAATACTGTTTGATTAATTCCCTTTTATTTTGTTCTGTCACCTCACCTCCTTTGGCTTCGCGCATAGCGGCTATGAGACCAGCACCGACAACCTTAACGTCTTTCAGCGAATCTGCATGAGACGTTTTACCAGAACCAGGCAGCCCTCGTAAGAAAGAGAAATGGATTGACGACGGTGAAGGGCAGGTTTTCACCTGACGACTCTTGTACTCTCCCACCAGTCTCTCTGTTTCAGCGTTCGCTGGCGGCATTGATATTCTGTCAACTCTGTGTTCTGTAAAGGGTCTTTCAGGCAGACTGTTCATTGTTTCATCCTTTAAACATTGTCATTTTTTTTGTTTCCGGGCAGATTGTTCTGCCCACGACTCATGGTTTTGCACCAAAGGTAAACGTTGTTCACCATCATCAGACTGGCTATCTGGTAAATAGTTCCTGGTAAATAGTTCCTTGTTTGATAAAACATGCCTTTGTAATTTTTCAGAGTTTTATTCTTGATGCAGTTTTTGTTCTTTCTGCATTGTTTTTCAGCAGGGAAGAATGGCGTGTTTTTATCAAGGGCGTCAAAAACGGTGAATTTGACGTGGCATGATGCAGCAAGAAGGCAGGTTTTTTTCTGCCTCCTTTCGTTTTTCTTATGCTTCAAAAGCGGCTTCGGGCTGCAACAAAACCTGTCATAGCCTACTGATATGAATTTTTTCACTGATACGACCCACCGCCAGTGCAAGGGTGTAGTCAACGATGTAGTTCACCGTGTCATCAATGTTTCTACTCATCAAAACACCTAAATGCGGAGAGATCAAAATAGTGACGTCCTGAAAAATAAATAAAAACAAGCTTCCCTGATTGTAGGGGGAAGGTATACCTGAATATCGAAAAGCAAAACTTCTAACCCCGTTTCGAAGCTCACTGTTAATGTAATCAACCAACTGGTCACTTATTCTTTGTATACCCTGATTACCTGAGCTTTGGCTAATGTTGTAATGGGGTATATTCGCTGCCACTTGATTACTTTGAGAAAATCGTAAGACCTGCTGCCTTATCTGCATAGAATGCTGGAAGAAATCAGCTGCGCTTTCCCGTGGCCTGGAGAGCAGTGCCTTTAATAATGCGGTATAAACAAACTCAAAATTGCCCCTTATCCATTCCAGTGAGTGAGTGGTTTCGGCAGGAAAAACCAGAGAAGTAAGATTACTTTCGCGGGCAATATTGCCGAGGGTTATTTGTATATTGTTTTGAAAATCCTCCATAAGGCGTCTTGCGGCTTCTGCAGAATAGGGCGGGGGATGGGAGCCTACGGTGTTATCGAGCACGTCTCGTGAGACTGCTTTTTCATAAATCTCTTTCATTACTTTATTCCTTTCGTCTAACTCCCTGACCCTCCGTTGGGCTTCTGCAAACTGCTCATGTATTGCTTCCCAATTTACCCCAGTGTATCTGTGATAATCCGCGTCCCTGAACACTCTACGGTTGGCTATGGGCGCAGGCAGATGTCTGTTTTCAGCATAACCTGCCCTTGGATCAGATTGTTCGGAAACCAGGTTGGAATCTCTTCCTGCCGTCCAGAGGCTGAACATGCCACCTCTGCCGTGGTGTCTGGGAAGAGTGGGAATAGAGAAGAAGTTATTGCTTCCTTGTGCCGGGGCTGTCGGCATACTGGCTGGACCAGACAGAACGGGTAGATGAGGGGCCTGACGATTGAGTTGGTAGTAGAGATTGTGTCCGTCATAAAAGATCTGTGGGTCGGGGGAGTTTTCATTCCCAATAGTAAAGGTGCCACGGCTGGTGGTTATCCAGACAGGGCCATCGGCTTCTACATTGGACACTCGTTCGTGTGACGTATTGCTTTGCCCCGAATTTTGCGGGACAGTGCTCAATGATTGGTAAAGTGCATCTGCCTCCTTGCACTGACAGTAAGTATTGGTGTTACAGTTATCACAGACAGCCATGACTATCGATGGTAGTGCAGCTAAAACAGACAGAGTCATCCTGTATATAGATTTCATATTCTGGACTATACCCTCGTTAATTTTTGACTTTGATGTTGGTTTTACATTGAAGTCAAAAAGGGTAGTAGAATTTACGGCTCTACATAGTTTTAATAAGCTGTTTGTGCTTGACCTTGCAGTACGGTTCACGCACTCTAGGAGGATGAGGAGGTCAGCCTGCTGGCGGGATATCCATCAGGGGGCTGAGAGTGGAACCAAGCGCAAGCATTGCGCGGCTGGTAACCAGAATGGGCGTGAAGGACTCCCGGCACCCTGTTTACGTATACATAAACTCTGTATGCAAAAAAGAGCAAGGGTGTGTGTTACTGGCTATACAAAGAGTGGAAGTAACCATGGGAGCCCTGACTAAAGCGGATATAGCCGAGCATCTGCACGAAGAACTCGGTTTTAATAAGAGAGAAGCCAAGGAGATGGTCGAACAGTTTTTCGAACAGATCCGTCAGGCTTTGGAAAATAATGAACAGGTAAAACTGTCAGGTTTTGGCAACTTTGATCTGCGTGACAAAAAAGCAAGGCCAGGACGCAATCCTAAAACCGGACAGGAAATACCGATTACTCCACGTCGTGTCGTAACGTTCAGACCTGGTCAGAAGCTTAAGGCGAGGGTGGAAGCTTATGCAGGACACCGAGTTCAGGACAGCTGATTCCAGCGTTCAGGATGAATCCGGTCAGCAGACGGAATTACCCGTTATTCCTGGCAAGCGCTACTTTACTATTGGTGAAGTCAGTGAGCTGTGCCAGGTAAAGTCTCATGTTCTGCGCTACTGGGAACAGGAGTTTTCCAAGCTGAAACCCGTTCGCCGCGGCAATCGTCGCTACTACCGTCGTCAGGATGTATTGTTGATACGGCAGATTCGGAGCCTGCTTTACGAACAGCGCTATACCATCGATGGCGCTCGCGCCCATCTTAAGGGTGAGACCCAGAAGCAGGACTCTTCAAAGTATCAGCAGCTGATTCGACAAATGATTGCCGAGCTCGAAGATGTTCTGGATACGCTGGATGGTATTCCCCGCTCCTGAAAAATTGACAGCTCGCTATTGCCTGTAAGTTAAATTCAAATCGCAGGCATCATCAGCCTGCGATAAAAATAATGTTCAACGTTTCTTACGAGGGTGCGAACCTTTTTTGCCACCTCTGGAATTCGGTTTGCCAGCCCCTTTAGCTGCCGACTTGGTGCTGCTTTCTTCGGGAGAATTGAACAGCAGGTACAACTCCATTAACACTTCCGGAATCTGGCTGGTCATGTCTTCGGTGAGTTCTTCGTTATTCAGGATTTCCTGGAACTCCGGCTCTTCGTCAAACAGACCGGAGGCCAGCATAACCGGCAGCAACAGTTCGCACACTTCCTGTTCGTGTTCAACAAACCACTGCTTTTCATTCAGGAAATGACCTTCCATAAAGCCGCCACACCAGTCGAACAGGGCTTCGTCTTCCGGATCGTCCAGTTCTTCTTCGCAGGACAGGGTAAAACCTTCCTCTTCGTTAAACTGGCGATCGATACTGCGGGCAACATCGGTCAGTGCCTGGTTCAGGGCTTTCTGGTCTTTGCTGTTCAGGGATACCTGACCATCAAACAGAATCTCATTGCGTTCTGCTTCGCTCAGATCAACCGGGCAGATGGCCAGTGCGGTCATAAAGCCGTGGACGGCGTGAAAATTCAGTGGCTCTTCTTCAGAATACTGAGTTAAAAGGTGTTCAATGGTAGAACGAGTGTTCTGCATGAGGGGGGCTCAATTTGAGTGATAACAGTAATCGCACAGTTTACCTCAGAATCTTCTGATCATCATTTCTTTCCCTGTTATAATGTACAGTGTCGGTTCTAATTATTATTTCATCGTCGTTTAATTTCTGGCTTTACCTTACTTGGCTTTACCATATAGCGGATACCCATGACTGATTCTGCACTGGAGATTTTGCACAACACTTTTGGTTATGAATCCTTTCGCGGATTTCAGGAAGAGGTCATCAACACCGTTATTCAGGGACTTGACGCTCTGGTTCTGATGCCAACCGGAGGGGGCAAGTCTCTTTGCTATCAGGTGCCAGCCCTGGCACTGGCAGGAACAACAGTTGTTGTGTCGCCACTGATTGCCCTGATGGAAGACCAGATCAGCTCGCTCAAGCAGCTGGGCATCCGCGCAGAAAGTCTGAACTCCGGAACTCCCTATCCTGAACAACAGCGAATCGAGCAGGAGCTGCTGACTGGCCACCTTGATTTGTTGTACGTTGCCCCGGAACGTCTTTTGACAGAAAGTATGCAGCGCCTGCTGGATCAGGTAAAACTGGCACTCTTTGCCATTGATGAAGCCCACTGTGTTTCCCAGTGGGGGCATGATTTCCGACCGGAATACTTGCAGCTGTGTCGTTTAAAATACCGTTATCCAGGCATTCCCCGCATTGCCTTAACGGCTACAGCAGACCTGCGCACACGTAAGGAAATTGCAGAGCGTCTGGAGCTGGATAACGCCAGGGTCTTTGTCGACAGTTTCAATCGCAGCAATATCTTTTACCGTATCAGCCAGAAAAAACAGGGCAAACAACAACTGCTGCGTTTTCTTCAAAAAGAGCATCCGGACGATTCAGGCATTGTTTACTGCCTCTCCCGTAAGCGGGTAGAAGACACAGCGCGCTGGCTGAATGAACAGGGGCGTCTGGCACTGCCTTACCATGCCGGAATGAGCAATGAGGAACGCAGTCGCAACCAGCAACGATTCCTCAAGGAAGACGGCCTGATTATTGTAGCCACAGTGGCCTTTGGGATGGGCATTGATAAGCCTGATGTTCGCTTTGTGGCGCATCTGGATCTGCCGAAAAGCATTGAAGCCTACTATCAGGAAACCGGCAGAGCCGGTCGTGATGGCTTACCGGCCACCGCCTGGATGGTTTATGGCTTGCAGGATGTAGTCTTGCTACGGCAAATTCAGGCTGGCTCGAACGCCAGTCCTGAAATACAGCGGGTTGAACAGCAGAAACTGGATGCCATGTTGTCGCTGTGTGAAGTCACCAGTTGCAGGCGTCAGGTGTTGCTTAATTACTTTGATGAACCCATGGATGAAAAGTGCGGTCACTGTGATCTCTGTCTTGAGCCTGTAGAAACCTGGGATGGTACAGAAGCGGCGCGCAAGGCTTTGTCCTGTGTCTATCGTACCGGACAGTTGTTTGGTGTCAGCCATCTTGTCGATGTGTTAATGGGTAAGGAAACTACGAAAGTCAGCCAGTTTGGTCATCAGCACACCAGTACATACGGTATTGGCAAAGATTATAAACAGACAGAATGGCGTTCTGTCTACCGTCAGCTGGTGGCGCGGGGGTATATCAATGTCGATATTGAAGGGCATGGTTCGCTCAAGCTGAATGAACGATGTCGACCTCTGCTGAAAGGCGATGAGCGTATTTTGCTGAGACAGGACCGATACGAACACGCCAGCACCAAGAGCACGAAACCGGTTGAGAAAGGCCGCGTGATTGTAGCCGATGAAGACAAACCGCTGTGGGATGCGCTGCGCACCCTGCGACGGGAAATGGCAGAAAAACAGGGTGTTCCTGCCTACATTATTTTTAACGATAAAACGCTGTTTGAAATGCTCAGGCACAAACCTTGTGACCTGGAAGCCATGTCACATATTTCCGGAGTAGGGCAGTACAAGCTGGATCAGTATGGGCAGCAGTTTGCCGAGCTGATCAGTCAGTCCATGGCTTATCGTGACTGAAGATGCGTTTATACCAACGCAGAATAACCGCCCGGAAAGTCAGCGCAATAGAATAGCTAATTATTGCGATTGGTATTACATCGGTCTTAGCTCATTGATCATAAAGGTGATGAGTGTTGTCTTGATGAGGTGGTGGTACAAACTTCCTGTCGTGGTGCTTTGCTCTTTCAGGTTTGTCCAGAGAGGTGTTTCCCGGGTGGTATTGAGTTGGGAGTGAGAGGCTGTTTCACAGGAAATCAGTGCTGGTACCAGTGTAGTCTGACGAAAGTATCTGTGTAGACATGGTGCTCCGGGGTCATCATCATCTTCCCTGTCCTTCTTGAAGTCATCTAAATTCAGATCGGACAGGTCAGACAGCAGGCTCTCGTAATCTGAATCTTCACTGGATTCTGATTTTACATCGGATTTTTCTGGTTTTGGATCAGGCAATGGGCTGTACACTTCAGGCACTTGAATCCGGGTCATTCGAAAGCTTGCTGACGATAACTGGATAAGGTCAAATCTATTGTTGATGAGCCATTCTGTATAGGCATCCATGGAGTTTGGGGCAGAATAATGGTAACCGCCGAAACTGTGTGAGCGAACGCTACGCCGGGGTTGGAGCTCAGCAGACTGTATACGAAAAACGGGAAGTTGCAGTGTGATGCCATCAAGACTAACTGCCGGACTCTCTTCCAGCCAGAAATAGAGGTCGTCTGGGTAGTCATCCCGATATAGACAGTAATTTACGGCAATCCCATTAACCAACACACTATTGTCATTGTTTGAAGGTGGCTCAGTAACGGTTAGAACATAGCCTGTTGGTGAATTGTTTTCTTGCACGTAAGAATAGGTCAGACTACCAACGCCTTCTATGTGTGTGCTTACCCTGCCAGAGTGATCGCTCAGGCTTGTCCTTGTATGAACCACTTCTGCCTGCCTGAGAGTTCCGTTGACTAAAACCACGTAATAGCGGGTTTCATCAGCATAAACCAGAGAGCTGTACAATACTCCCACAATGTAAGCGAAAACCAGCGAGTGTATGTGTTGTTTGAATACCATTTGAAAAGTTAGCACTCCAATGCCATGCATCTGTTTTTTGTCAGAGATAGTTATTGTCGTTAACAGGTGCTTAATATAGCTCAGCTATTCTTTTTAGCATTGGTTCAGCTTGCGCTGTGATGGTACGACTTAGACTGGCTTGAGTGGGCTTTTACAGCTCACGCATTGATAGACAGTTCCTCTCAATATTCGGTTATGACGAATCGCCGATAAGTGAATAGTCTTGTCCGGACACTGGCAGCGATAGGAAAACGGCCGTTTGGTCGACTGCCTGGTGTCGTAACTGTGTGTTCGCTTTGCAGGCAGCCTGAACACCTGCTCCATCACAAATTTCCATTCCCTGCCGTGAGGTCGAATTTTTCTGCCATACACATTTTCAGCAATCAGGTGCGCGACTTCATGCCCAAGCGTATGCTTTAGAAAATGCTGCTGGTTTTCTTCCAGTAATACTCGGTTCAGCCTTAACAGGTTGCGCTCGGGCCATGCCTGCCCGGCGGTTTCCCCCCTCAGGTTTAACAGTACGGCTGGTCGTTTAAAGCGTTTCAGGAAATGTCGTTCTGCCAGGCAGTACAGTTCTGCAATACGAAGTTGTATAGCCTGATCAAGCGAGTCCGATGTCGTGTGCATGAAAATCCGGAAGATGGGATAAAAGCTTCAAAAGATTAGATGAATCAGGCTGATAAAGTAAAGTCATCAGGTCTGCTTATGAAGGTTATGCACAGTACCTACTCAAATAAATTGACATTTATATGTTTTTCTACAAGCATATAAATATATTTTTATATGTTTATGGAGAGCCATCATGGATAAATGCTGCTCAACCAACTGCTCTTCCCAGGCAGGATCTCAATCCCTGTCTGGTGTAGCAGCTGATGCTCTCCGGTACAAGTGGTTTATCAGGGGTATGGATTGCGGGAGCTGTGCTGCCAAGGTCGAAAAGGCACTGGCAGGAATGCAGGGTGTCAGTCAGGTCAGAGTGGTCTACTCAACTGAACGCCTGCTGGTGGACACGGACAGCTCTGTTAAACCCCGGGCTATTGAGGCGAAGGTAGCTGAACTCGGTTTCAGTCTCGAAGGCAGCCAGGAAACGGCTGAAGAGTCGTCATTCTGGAAGTTACATCTGGATCTGCTGATTCTCGGTGCGTTGACGGTTCTGGCTGCACTGGTTTATCTGCTGGTACCCGGCTGGGGAGAGCTGGCTTTTTATGCACCGGCAATCGTCGGGATGGTTCCCTTTATACGCAAGTCGGTTGCCCAGGCAAGGAATGGCAGCTGGTTTGGGATTGAGACACTGATGTCGATTGCTGCAATTGGCGCATTGATCCTTGGGGAAACCTTCGAAGCGACACTGGTACTGCTGTTGTTTTCTATTGGTCAGATGCTGGAAAGTGTGGCAGCCCACAAAGCCCGCGCTGGTGTTAAGAGTCTGATGGAACTGGCCCCGGATACAGCTACCCGGATAGAAAACGGTCAGCGAATCAATGATGTTCCCGCAGAGTTCCTGCAACCGGGCGACCTGATAGAAGTCCGTCCCGGAGACCGCCTGCCCGTCGACTGCATACTGGATGACAATTCGTCGGCTATAGGCGTCTTTGATGAGAGTGCATTGACCGGCGAATCCATTCCTGTCAGCCGCTTACGGGGTGAAAAAGTGATGGCTGGCAGCCTGGTGGTTGACAAGGTCGTTCGTGTCACAGTGGTGTCTGAACCCGGTTCCAATGCGGTTGACCGTATTGTTCAGCTGATTGAAGAAGCGGAAGAACGCAGGGCGCCCATTGCCCGGATGGTTGACCGTTTCAGTGCCTGGTATACCCCGCTGGTGATTGGCATTTCTGCGCTGGTCATGTTTATTCCCCCGTTACTGTTTGGAGCAAGCTGGTACGCCTGGACGTATAAAGCACTGACACTGCTGTTGATCGCCTGCCCCTGTGCGCTGGTGGTATCCATTCCGGCGGCTGTGACCTCCGGGCTGGCAGCGGCTGCCCGCTTTGGTGCTTTGATCAAGGGCGGTGCGGCTCTGGAACAATTACGACAGGTGAAGCATCTGGCGTTTGATAAAACTGGAACGTTGACTGAAGGTAAGCCTGAGGTGACTGCTGTAGAGCCGCTTTTCGGCTCTGAAGCGGATGTGCTTTTTCTGGCAGCGGCCATTGAACAGGGTTCCAGCCATCCTCTGGCAACGGCAGTTATTAACAGGGCAAACACTCTGGGCATTACGGTTCACGAGGCTGAAGATGTGGTTGTCATGCCGGGAGCAGGTGTTAAGGGGGTGGTGAATGGACGTTCAGTACAGATCACTTCACCAAAAGCCATGCCTGAATCCCTGCAACAATTCCTACAACAATCCGATCTGGCTGAACGCATTAGTACCCTGGAGTCTCAGGGTAATACCGTGGTGGTTGTACTGGCAGATCAGCAGGTTCAGGGTCTGATTGCCCTGGCGGATACATTGCGCAGTGATGCCATCGAAGCGGTGCAGCGTTTAAAGGCCATGGGTATCAGCTGCACTATGCTAACGGGGGATAACCGCCGGGCGGCTGCCGCCATTGCCGGACAGCTGGGGATTAACTACCGTGCAGAACTGCTGCCGGAAGACAAAGTCAATGCGATTCGTGAACTGCAGGCCAATAGCAACGGTGCGGTTGCCATGGTGGGCGATGGTATTAATGATGCACCGGCACTGAAGTCTGCGGAGCTGGGCATTGCCATGGGGCGTGGCAGTGATGTTGCGCTGGAAACCGCCGATGCCGCACTGACCCATGAGCGTTTGCCAGAGCTGGCGGGTATGATCGGCCTGTCCAGGAGAACTGCCGGGATTGTACGACAGAACATAGTCCTTGCGATGGGCATCAATGTACTCTTTCTGCTGACAACGCTGTTTGGTATTACCGGCTTGCTGGGAGGCGTCCTGTCTGACGTAGGTGGCACGATTCTGGTCACACTGAATGCTATGCGTTTATTGAAACGGAAGTCATAAAACGAAGCTATTCTTCCGCAAGTATTCCTCAAGGCAAAGCGATATTGATTCTTTTGCCTTGTTTTGTTTCTTTTTACAATTTTCTGTCGTCTGAACTTGAGTTTCCTGCTGTTTTGTTTATATCTTGATCGAATAGAGTATTTCTGGTCATTGAAGCATCAGGCTTTGCCATGTACTCTGCGCCCCCTCAACGTTTTTACTGATAAAAAAGCAGGACGAAAATTTGATCACAACCGCCAACATCACCATGCAGTTCAGCGATAAGCCACTGTTTGAGGACATTTCCGTTAAATTCGGTGACGGTAACCGCTATGGACTGATTGGTGCCAACGGCTGCGGCAAGTCTACCTTTATGAAGATTCTCGGTGGGGAACTGGAAGCTACGTCCGGTACAGTAAACCTCGACCCGAACGAACGTATGGCGAAGCTGAACCAGGATCAGTTTGCCTATGAAGAGTACAGCGTTATTGACACCGTGATCATGGGTCATGCTGAACTCTGGAAAGTCAAAGAAGAGCGCGACCGCATTTATGCCAAAAGTGACATGACTGAAGAAGAAGGTATGCGGGTTGCAGACCTGGAAGTTATGTTTGGCGAAATGGACGGTTATTCCGCCGAAGCCCGTGCCGGAGAACTGCTGCTGGGGCTGGATATCCCACTGGAACAGCATTACGGCCCGATGAGTGCCGTGGCTCCCGGCTGGAAACTGCGGGTATTGCTGGCACAGGTGTTGTTTGCTGAACCGGATATCATGCTTCTGGACGAACCGACCAACAACTTGGACATTAATGCGATTCGCTGGCTGGAAGGTGTGCTGAAACAGCGCGACTGCACCATGATCATCATTTCCCACGACCGTCACTTCCTGAACAGTGTCTGCACCCACATGGCAGACCTGGATTACGGTGAGCTGCGCCTGTTCCCGGGCAATTATGATGAATACATGACCGCTGCGACCCAGGCTAAAGAGCGTATTCAGGCGGATAACGCGAAGAAGAAAGCGCAGATTGCCGAGCTGCAAAATTTTGTCAGCCGCTTCTCTGCGAACGCTTCCAAAGCCAAACAGGCGACATCCCGTGCCAAACTGATCGACAAGATCAAACTGGAAGAGATGAAACCGTCCAGCCGACAGAGCCCGTTTATTCGCTTCGATCAGGAAAAGAAACTGTTCCGTAACGCGCTGGTGGTTGAAAAGCTGTCTCAGGGTTATGACGACCTGCTGTTTAAAGACGTGAACCTGATGGTCGAAGTGGGTGAACGCATTGCCATCATCGGTCAGAACGGTATTGGTAAAACCACGCTGCTGCACACACTGGCGGGTGAAATGGCACCAAAATCCGGTACAGCTCAGTGGTCAGAAAATGCCAATATCGGTTATTACGCACAGAATCACAGTGCTGATTTTGAAGAAGATATGACCCTGTTTGACTGGATGAGCCAGTGGCAGAACGAAGGTGAAGACGAACAGACCATTCGCGGTACTCTGGGTCGGATGTTGTTCTCTCAGGCGGATATCAAGAAGTCTGTAAAAGTAATTTCCGGTGGCGAGCAGGGTCGTATGCTGTTTGGTAAGCTGATTCAGCAGCGTCCGAATATTCTGCTGATGGACGAACCGACCAACCATATGGATATGGAGTCCATTGAAGCCCTTAACCTGGCGCTGGAAAACTATCCGGGAACACTGATGTTTGTCAGTCACGACCGTCAGTTTGTTTCATCGCTGGCGACCCGTATCATCGAGATTACCGATAAAGGCGTGATCGATTTCCACGGTACTTACGACGACTACCTGCGTAGCCAGGGCGTTGTGGAAGAGTAAGTTTAAATTCAAAAGTTGGGGCTTTCTCTATAAGTCCCGACTTTCCCGTGCCAGCCAACCAGGGTGGTCTCTCTGAATTTGCCGAATAATGTCCAGAATCCCGGTTAAGCCACCGTGACTGGTTAACTGCCCGATCAAAAGGTTGAGATGTGCCGGGCTGTCAAAAAACTCCAGACGAAGCCAGCGTATTATCAATCCTCTTTGTTCCGGAAGTGGTACCCGATCAAGGATGGAAAGCAGTACTTGCATGGAGACAGGGGTAACCACTTGTAGTTCCCGGAATGACCGGTATTCATTATCAAACAGTCGGCAGGCATTGACAGCATGAAGGTGTTGTTGAGCTTGTAATCTCAGGTCGTCTGCCATTCTTCTACAGAACTGGTCAGGAAATAGAGTGTTCCGATCAAAGGAACCCGTACATTGTTCACATATCAAATTACCTGCTTCTGTTTGCCAGACTTTATCCATATACAATTTGCATCGGCTACAGGCCAGAGTTTTATTCTTCCGCTCCTTATCGCTTAACTCAGACAACAGGGGCTTAATGATTTCAGAGCGGCCAATAATGACCACAAGTGCCAATAATTGTTCGCTTGGTAGAGACCCGGCCATCCATCCGTAACATTCCCTTGACTCATCATTGAGTGCCAGAAGTTCTCTTGTTAGCCAGTTAATGATCACCTGGAAATTGTATATAACAGAACTTCCCGGAACAGCGTCACGGAGTAAAAGCGTTATCCGTTGCTGTAACGTTGTACGAAGAATCTCCAGATTGTTATGACGTAACCAGTACAGGGACGTTTCACCGGCCGGGTCCCGTCCGGAGAGTGAAGTAAGTTGTGTTGCATGATGGATTAAAAAATGAATGAATGAGTTTCTACCATGGTTGGTGAGTTGACGGACATAATGGTCAAAATCTGGCTCCTGTAAGCCGAAAATAAGGTGTTCGATAATGCCACTCCAGGCAGCAGCAAGCTCTGGCTGGCTTCTTTGAGGCGTTTTTCTATTGATGACATTTGCATTGAATTTTTGATACAAAGCCAGGCTCCAATAGTATTCCTGAGTGTCTGCTACATGCGGAATCTGAGAGCCGTTTCTGAATTGGTACAAAATAGTTCTCAACAGTCTTAACGGATTCTCACTGACGAACGCCTGACTGTAACCATTGATCAGGTACCTAAGGGCAGTATGGTCACCTCTTGCAGCGATCCAGAGTACATCTTCCAACAACTGAGGCAGGGGGATCCTGTTATCCAGACAATACTCAACAGTCTCCCTGATAATTGCCCAGAGAGAACTGCTTTGGAGGTTCAGTTCAAATAATAAAGTTGCAATCGCTTCCCAGCTGTCCAGTTCTAATGGATCTGGTATTTCCTGGCTTTCCGTTATTTGCTCCATGGTCTGCCCATCCGGGCGAGGCTGAACCGTTGAGCGCCCTGGCATTAAAGACGCTTGCCTGTCAGGCCTTATAATATCGGGTAGCTCACTGATAACGCTGGGTTCAATATCGGTCTGGCGACTCAGACTATCGCGAATATCGTTAATGGTGCTGGTGTACAGTTGAGCTTTTAACTGCTCTTTATTGTCGTTGAAAAATTTAATTAAACTGCTGTAATCACCTGAAGTTATAGCGTCTTTTAACAGTTTTATTATCTCAGGTCTAAGGTCTTTTGATGTATCACTGGTTTCTGAGTTGAGCTTCTTATTCTCATCAGGCGGCTTTTTTCCATCCCCCCCGGCATTACTGCGTCCCCGGGAGTCTGATGGTTTTTCGTCTGTCGGCTTTTCATTACCCTTAACACTTTCCTTATTTGACTGATTTTTTTCTCTGGCACCATTTTTCTGTTCAGAACTTCCCATCATATTGCCCATGAACCTGAATGATTTATCTCTGCTAAAGAGCCAGTCTGAAGTTAGCCGGAATGTATAAAGCCACGGCAGAAAATTTACAGAGAAAATAGAGAACGTACGGCTGGGTGAGGCTATCTTCTGAACATGAGTATCAGCTGTATTCGGAAACTTTACTCTTGAATTCTGTGAGGCGTTCTCAGTCAGTAATTCAAGTGTTCTGTGTGACTGAAGGTTTTCGGAATAACAGTAACCGGCTGTTGGAAGAATCATGGTAATGGATAAAGCAGCAATACATAGGGTAGCCAGATATCTCATCAATCCTCCCGAAGGGTGTTTTTATTAACAATGAGAAAGTGTTGTGTGATGTCTGATTATTCATCACGGACAAGCCAGGTCGGTTGCTCTTGCTGGATTTGATCAAGAATGTCGATTATCCACCTCAGCCTGATATGGCTAATTAACATCCTCTTAAAAATGTTCAGAAGCGTCAGGCTGTCAAAAAACTCAAGACGTAGCCAGCGAACAACGGTGATTCTGCGTTCAGCAAGCGGCAATTGCTCAAAATCTTCAAGGAGTATTTGTAATGAGTCCGGGTGAAAGAAGGCAAATTCAGAAAGCCGGTGGTAATGGATAGATGGTCGTAAAGAGTTCAAACATTCTAGTGCTAATTTCCTTGATTTTTTCGCGTCATTTGTTCTGAAATTGTCTGCCATGTTGTTTTGCTGATCATGATTGATTCTGCATTTATCACACAGCAGAATGCCTTCTTCTATATTCTGCCAAACTTCCAACATATAACGATTGCATTGGTGACAAAGGATATTTTCATCACAATCTATCACGTTGGTCAGCTTAAATACGATAGCCTGTTCACTTTCAGCCTCGCCAATCAGGTGTACCAGCGCTAAAATGTACTCTCTTGACAACGACCGGGCTATAAAGCGGTAACACGCATCAGGTTCTAAGCTATCTAACCCTAGCGTCTGGATTAACCAATGGGTCAGCGTTTGAAAGCGTTCAATCACTTTGCCCGGACAACCTTTATGGTCAGGCAAACAGATTAAACCCTGCTGCAAAATTGCCCGGATATACTCTTCCCGGTTGTTTTCAATCCAGTGTCGGCAGGTCGTAAAAGCTGAGTCTGCTTGAGGAAGCGAAGCAAGGTAAGAGTAGTGTTGAATCAGGTACTGAAGTAAATAACTTCTGCTGTTAGCAGGAAGCTGGCTTGTATTCACTTCAAACTCTGATTCAGGTTGGCCTGACATAATATGATCAACAGCACTATTCCACAGGTTACTTAACTCTTGCTGGCCTTTAGAAGGGTAGCCAGAGCCATCTACTCTGAATTGTTCAAGAAAATATTGACTCCAGACCGATTCAAGCTGAGAGGTTTCGTGCCGACTTTGCGGGTTGGCCCTGAGCTGGTACAGAATGGTTCTGACCAATCTTACCGGACGATGATCTATTAGCTCCAGACTGTAAACAGTGGTCAGAGTTGTCAGGGCTTCACGGTTTCTTCTTGCTGCAATCCAGAGCAAATCTTCCAGTGGCTGGGGGAGGTCAATAGTGTTGTCTATGCAATACCTGATAACACTTCTAATGATCAGCCAGAGGGAAGATCCCTGAAGATTCTGTTCCATTAAAAAGTTTGCCGCTTCCTGCCAGCTGCCAAATCCGGAGGGTGCTGAAAAACCCTGACTCACGGCTAACTGATCGATGGTCTGTTCACTCAGGTCAGCAGGCAGCCCTTCCGAGTCCCGCTGGTCTGAAAATAGCGGTCTTTCCGGTCTTATGATATCTGGCAGACGGCTGATAATTTCGTCAGGTCGATTGTTGAAATCAGAACGGATGAAGCCAATGATGTCGGTGTATTTGTCCGTTTTTAACTGTTCGCCATGATCATTTAGAAACTTAAACAGATTATCGTATTCGCCTTCATTGATAGCGGCTTCATAAAGTCTTCTCAACTCAGCGGTCAGGTCTTCTGTCGTGTCAACCTCTCCCGGGTTAGTTTGCTTTTTGTCGCCCGGAGGTTTTTTGCCCCCTCCATCCCCCCCGGAGCCTGAAGGGGAAGATCTTCCCTGAGAGGCAACATTGGTTTTGCCCGGAGCTTTTGTACCTCTGTTGATCGGTGTCTTTTGCCCTTTATCTCCTTTTTGATCTTTGGCGTTTGTTTTGGATTTACCCGCTGTCCTGACCTTTTCATTTTCTCCAGAAAGCCAGCTAACCACGGTTCGAAATGCGTAAAACCACGGAAAACTATAGACAGGAAAAATATAAGCCTCATTCCATGAGGATGTCTTTCCAGAAAGTCCACCTTCCAATACTTTCAAGGCAACCGCAGGTAATAACTCTATACTCTTAGCCCCCTGAGAGGTCGTCTGAAAACTTATGGAATGGCTGCCGCCGTTTACAGGAGACGTCATGCTAATGGATAAAACAAAAGTACAAATGACAGCCAGGTGCCTCATCACCCCTCCCGGAGAGTATTTTTATCTTGTCTTTCACAGAAAAGTAGACAGATGCGCAGGCTTTCTAAATGTAGACGCATTCAGGTGATTGGCAATTCCCGCCTGACTGTCCGAAAGGCGCTCAACGAAGATTGGAGTTTTTTACCATGAAAATCTTTTCATCACCGAGGGTGACGAAAAAAATATTTCTTGCGCTCATGGCTGTTTATGGGCTTTGTACTCTGTGGTCATATCAGTTTCCTGAAGTTTCTGGTTGATCCGTTCGATCAGTAAACTGACTTTTGTGGACAGGTGTCGGTTATGGGGGTACAGAGCCCAGATGCCTTCCGCAGGAGGCTGGTAGTCAGCCAGTAACTCCACTAACTCTCCACTTTTAATGGCCGGGGCGACATAATGGTTGGGCAGCTGCACCAGCCCTAATGCCTTCAGGGCTGCCAGACCGTTTCAGATACGCCGGAGAGGCGCACAGGTGCTGGCTTCTTACGCCCTGCCATGCAGGCACCTTGGGATCGACATTATCGCATGTACGATTATGTGACTTCTGAACTGCCTGCCCTGATTGAAACCTATTTCCCGGTCAACTCCAGACGCTCTGTTTCAGGGCATTCCATGGGGGGGCATGGTGCGCTGGTGTGTGCGTTGAAAAATCCCGAAAAATACCTGAGTGCTTCGGCTTTTTCTCCGATAAGCCATCCTTCGAAGGCTCCCTGGGGGCAAAAAGCCTTTATGGCTTACCTTGGAGAGAATCAGGAAGACTGGGCCGATTACGACGCTTCACTGTTGCTTCGTAGGGTAAAAGACACGGATACAAAGGTGCCGGTTCTGGTCAGTCAGGGGCTGGCAGACGAGTTTCTGCAGGAACAGCTTCAGCCTGAATCTTTACGGGACGCAGCGAAGATGGTGGATTACCCGCTGACGCTGGAATTGCATGAACACTACGACCACAGCTATTACTTTATTGCCAGCTTTATTGAGCAGCATCTCAGGTTTCATGGCCGTGTGTTGTACCAGTCGCTGTAGGCAGTGGTTGTAATCAAGCGACCCTGCAGGCTTATGCAGGGTCGAATAGTCTCAACTATTACAGACTTCTCAGGCAAACAGAAAAGCCCTTAAATACTGTTGCCAGATCAAAGCACCTGCACGTACTCCGGTCCAGCGCCCATACTCCATAGAATCACCGTTGTGATCATCAGGGACACCAGTACGACCAGTCCAATACACAGTACTGAGCTGGCGTACACAAACCCCTGCTCTTTTGGAATTCTCATAAATACCGGCAGCCCGGTATACAGAAGCCAGGCAGACCAGGAGGCACCAATGGTTCCGGCAACGATCGCCAGCCAGATAGAAGGAACCAGTCCGCACAATCCTGCCAGAAACAGGGGAAAAGCTGTATAACAACTAAAGGCAATGCTCTGTGCCATGGTCGGTTTACTGCCGAAGGTTTCACTCATCCACTGCACAAAGGCGCCCATCACGCCCACACCTGCCAGAATGGCTAACCAGGCCAGCACTGACATCACCATAGCGCTACCTTCGGTCAGGCGAACAACATGTTCGCTACCGGGTAGTGACCAGCCGGTCCGGGTGGTTCCGTAAAAGGTACAGACCGCAGGCAGGGCCGCCAGCCAGATAACCTGGGTAAGATAAAGCCGTAATATACCGGGAGGGTGTTTGCGAATAGAGTCCCACTCTTCATCAGGGTGAGTCATAAGACCCCAGAAGTGGCTCAAAATCATGGTGTTCATCTCCATGTGGGCGAGCTGTACCTCAAACGGTCTGGTTAAGTACTGTTTAACAGAATCTCTACAAGACCGAGCTACGAATCAGCGGTTGATTTTTGTTATTATTATCAGCTCCTTTCCTGGTCACCACCTCAATAAAAAACATCAAGGTGATGAAAGACCGCCGCTGCCATGAAAGTGCCGTTCCATTTAGTGTTGGCATGTTTCATTGCGAATGTAAAGAGTTACTGTAAAGCCTTACTATAGAATAAAGTGTGATCAAGCATGATAAGTCGAGTGGATAGAGTGTTTCTGGGGTTGCTGATTATTGTTGTACTGTCGTCTAGCTTGTGGCATCTGTCTCAGCAGCCTTCAGTGGTTCAGGATGTTATAAAAGAGGCTGAGGAAATGGTGAAAGAGGTGGTTGAAGACACAGACCTTAAAGCAGCCATTGATAAACAGTTATCAGACATTCCTGACTTTGCCAGCATGCTGGATGTTCAGGAGAAAAAAGCCTCTTTCTTTGCCTTTATGAAACACATGATTGATGAAGAGAATCAGCAGCTGAATGAGCTTCGTCAACAACTATTGTCGTATAAAGACAAAGGCACTCTTGATGAAAGCCAGCAAGAGTGGGTGAACAGTCTGGCACAACGTTTTAAAGTGGATGAGAAAAAAACAGAGCTGGATGATATTTTCGACGAATTGCTGATAAAGGTTGATGAAATTCCTGTTTCTCTGGCGCTGGTTCAGGCTGCGAATGAGTCGGCGTGGGGAACGTCCCGTTTTGCCCTGGACGCCAATAATTTTTTTGGGCAGTGGTGTTTTTCTCAGGGTTGTGGCCTGGTTCCGGAAAGACGCCCGGAAGGCGCGAGCTATGAAGTCAGAAAATTTGACTCTCCTGCTCACTCAGTACGCTCCTATATGCATAACCTGAACTCCAGCCATCACTATGAAGGCATGCGGGAGATGCGCATGAAGCGTAGGGAAGCGGGCGAACCAGTTACTGGCCCGGTTCTGGCGCATGGGTTATACGCCTATTCCATTCGGGGTGTTGAATATGTGGATGAGTTGGTACAGATGATCAGGGGCAATGATTTGTTGCGTTATGATCTGGAAGACGAGAGCATAACAGAAGAACGCTAAAAGCATTCTGAAGGAATTCGCAGTCAGGAAGACGAATGAAAATAATAACCAGTCTGTTGATCTACCTGGGACTCATGTTGTCCCAGCCCGTTTTTGCAGCCCCCGAGAGCAAGTACTGGGGGATCTGGGACAAGAGTGATAAGGCATCCACCAAAACGATTGACCACTCGGCCTGGTCAGACCTTCTTTCACAGTACCTGAAAACCTACCCCGACGGTGCGCTGTTTGCCTACAGTAAGGTGTCGAAAAAAGACCGCGAAAAACTGCAGAGTTATCTTGCCAGTCTGACCGGGCTGGACCCTCGGCGCTTTAATCGTAAAGTGCAGCTGGCTTACTGGATTAATCTCTACAATGCCCTGACCATTGAGCTGATACTAAAGCACTATCCGGTTAAATCCATCACCAAAATTGGTCCCTGGTATAAGTTTGGCCCCTGGGATGAAAAGGTGGCTGAAGTGGCGGGCGAGTCACTGACACTCAACGATATAGAGCACCGAATTCTGCGCCCCATCTGGCAGGATAAGCGTATTCATTATGTTGTTAACTGCGCCAGCAAGGGCTGTCCGGATCTTGCTGATAAGGCTTATACGGGTGCCACGGTTGAAGCCATGATGTCAGAGGCAGAGAAACGGTTTATTCAGCAGGATAAAGGGGTGGACTTTATTGATGGCAAGCTGGCGCTGTCACGAATCTATGAGTGGTATGCTGCGGATTTTGGTTCCAGAGAGTCTCTGTTGAGGCACATTAAGGAAAACAGCCAGCTTGCTATGGCTACAAAAATAGACAAGTACAAAGGCGAATTGATCTATCAGTACAGCTGGAGCCTGAATGACAGCCGGTAGGCAGTTTGGGTATTGGCTTTGCTGGTTGCTTTATCACTGAAGATTTCAGCCGATTGATCTAGGAGTCTGTCGGACTTAAGCGTCCGTAGCGAGGATTGCAAGAAATTGAGGATAAAAATTTCTGATTTTGAGGCGAATAGCGAGCTATTCAACGAGAAAGCAGGAATTTTTAGACCAATTTATTGCAACCGCAGTAGGACAGTCTTAAGTTCGACAGGCTCCTAGGTACTTAAAAAGCTCAGGGATGGAATGGTATGGCTTGGATTCGAAGGGCAGCCCGGCTGATGATGCTTCTCTGTCTGATGTCTCAGGCATCCATGCTCCGGGCTGCACCTGAAAAGGACTACTGGTCATTTTGGGACAAGCATGATCCCCGCAGTAAGCTTGAGGTTGAGCACGGCGACTGGCAGATTATTCTCGATAAATACGTTCGCTTCTCAGAAAAGCAGCAGATGTATACCTTTGTTTACGGTGGTGTGAGCCGTCAGAATTCGGAACGTTTACGTCGTTATTTGAAAAATTTGTCTGAGTACGACCCCAGAACCCTGAACAAAAACGAGCAGCTGGCTTACTGGATTAATCTTTATAATGCTCTGACGGTTGAGCTGATTTTAAAAAACTATCCGGTGAAGTCCATTACCAAACTGGGCAAAGGCTGGTTTCGTGTTGGTCCCTGGGACGACAAGCTGATTACCGTTGCAGGTAAAGAGCTGTCATTGAATGATATTGAACATCGTATTCTGCGGCCTGTCTGGAATAACCCCCGAATACACTATGCGGTTAACTGTGCCAGCATTGGCTGCCCTGATATTGCGCCGGAAGCCTATACTGGCAAGCTTATTGAAGCCCAGATGGATGAGGCGGCAAAACGCTTTATCAACCAGAGCAAAGGTGTCAATTTTGTCGGTGGGCGACTGGTATTGTCGAAAATCTTTGACTGGTATAGCGATGATTTTGCGGGTAAAGACAGTTCTGGCAAAGCCTATTCCGGCGAAGAAGGGGTCTGGAAAGAGTTGTTGCAGTTTGCTGACCCCGGACTGCGAACCCGGCTTGAGTCATACAAGGGTGGAATCAGCTACCACTATAGCTGGAAACTGAATGAATTCCGTCGTTGATTATTCAGCTAACTCTTACAGATAGCCGTAGAAGATGTTGTTGCTTATTGCCTCAAGTTGCTTATGAAGTCCTGGATACCTGAACAGGAGAAGAGCTGAATATTGGTCTATCCGCTGCTGATAATCTGCAAGTTCACTGTCGGTTAACGCTTCGTTGCTGACCATTTCCCGCAATAGCCTGATGATGGCCCGGCCGTAGCCGATGGCTTCAATATCTGAAGTTGCAGGCTTGACCGGCCAGGTCTCCGCCTCAAGCCGCTGGTCGGCCGTTTGGATGAGTGTCCACAATTCACTGTTACGATCCAACGTCTGTTGAACCAGCGCGATAAGAAAGGGAGTTGCATTGTATTCCTGATACAGGCGCAATAAAAACAGCTCAACCAATTCCGGTTGTTGCTTTAATTGTTGCAGTGCTTTTGCCCGTTGCCTGTTGCCCACCGCAGTAAAGAACGCCTTAATGGCTGGCGAACCGGCTACTTTAGCCAGGTCCCTGTTAACGGCTCCCTGGTGGGGCATGTATTCGTGAAACGGCAGGCGTCCGGAAGATATGACTTCATACAGACTATGGTCGCCGGTAGAGCCAGCAACCGGCACCGGGCCGGACGCATTCTGTAATTCAAGGTAGATTTCCCGATCAAGGGGGAAAGGATTCATGATGGCAATGCTGCGCCGGGCTTTTGGAGAAGCTGATGTTACCAGTGGATTATCGTCAGGTTGCTTTATTGTTTGCCAGTCTCTGCCATTCCAGTAGTGAAGTCTGTCAGCAGGAATGGCTTGCAGTGACTCAACAACGGCAGGGATTTCCAGGTCTTCACTGTTTAAAGGCAGCATCAACATCATATCAGCATCCGGCGCCATACCGGCAAGGGAGTGAATGAATAACAGTTTTCCATACAGACTGTGAAAATAGCCTGTATAAAAGTGCATAGTCTCCTGAGCAGACTCTTGCCTCCTGAGCAGACGCTCATCTGTCTTCAGCAGTTGATCAACGGCTTGAGACAAACCATCAGGCATCAAAGCGTGTGCGCTCTTAAAGGAGTAACGACCCGGTATTTCTGGTTTTTTATTCAGGAGCAGGCCGATGTTTTTCTTGTTAATGCCAAAGGAAGGTGCTAGGGGGGTATCAAGAGAGAGGTAATCGCCGGACAGGTAGGAGTCTTCACTCTCATCAACCGTAAAGGCTGCTTCAATAGGCTCTGAAGAATAAACACTCAGGCTCTGCTCTACGGTCAATTGATGACCGAAGGGAATGGATGCCATCATTTCATGGTAGTGAGCCATATGAATTTGTGGATTTCCCCCGGGTGAGTGGATCTCCATGAAATACATCCAGCTGACGTCTTTATCAAATAATGGGTCCAGGTCATTCGGTGGATCTGATGGATTGGGTGGAGCGATAACAAAAGAGAATACAGCCTGACTTTGCTCTACTCTCTCTGAATATTCGGTCATTTCAGTGGGCAAATGTGGATCAGGGTCGCTACTGAACCAGAAGTCGCTGGTTTTGGACGGGTAACCAAAAATTCGTGCTACCTTCTTTTTCTTTTCTGCGCCACCCCCCATTATTCTTTGCAGGGGAATGCCGGGCAGCGCTTTTTCAAGCAGACCAGAAAAAGACATGACATAAGAGAAATTGCCCATTCCATCCTTGCCTTCTGTCGTCAGGGTAATCCATGTTTTGGAGGGGTCGGAAGGAGTGAGGAGGGACGCATAGAGAAGGAGCGCATCTTTCTGTCCCTGAAGGCTGGTGGGGATGCCAGAAGGGCTATTTGCAGAAGCAGAAAAGGTAAAAGCAAAAAGCAGGGGGGCGATCAGTGCGGAACGGAAAACCATGGCAGTCAACCCGATGTGAACATTACCATGATTATCGATCTTAAAAGATAAAACTGAATCGAATACGCTTAACGGTTTACCCCGATCCGGAACTTTTTGATGATATTTCTGTTGCGCTTGTCAGTAGGCAGGTTTGAACCTCTGACTTGTCGCTGTGAACAACAAGCCAGAGTCAGGATTAGCGATACGGCGAAAACGGATCAGGCAGAGGCTGGTTCGAAATTGATGACCTGCACGGTATCGTCTTCAGAGGAAGGTGTTGCTTCGGGAATATTGCCTGAGAATATCTCCTGGCTGTCTTCAAACTCATAAGGCTTGCGTTCGCCGGAGCGATCAACCGTCAGGCTGGCAAAATCGAACAGTTCGGTATCTGCCATCTGGGAAGGGGCAATATTCTGCATAGCTGTAAAGATGGACTCGATTCGGCTTGGGTGCTTTTTCTCCCATTCTGTCAGCATGGCTTTAATGTTCTGGCGCTGCAGGTTTTCCTGGGAGCCACACAGATTACAGGGGATAATCGGGTAGTTCTGTATTTGTGCGAAACGGCTGATATCTTTCTCACGGCAGTAAGCCAGGGGACGGATAATCACGTTGCGACCGTCGTCTGAACGTAGCTTGGGAGGCATGGCAGACAGGCGCGAACCATAGAACATGTTCAGGAACATGGTTTCAACAATGTCGTCCTTATGATGGCCCAGAGCGATCTTGGTGGCACCGATGTCCTCTGCAAAGGAGTACAGCGTACCACGGCGCAGGCGGGAACACAGACCGCAGGTGGTTTTGCCTTCCGGAATTTTGGACTTTACCACGGAATACGTATCGCGGTTAATAATGTGGTAAGGCACTCCGACACTGTCCAGATATTCAGGCAGAATATGCTCCGGGAAGCCCGGTTGCTTCTGGTCCAGGTTAACGGCGACCAGCTCAAAACGAATGGGGGCGCTTTTCTGCAGGCTCATCAGGATGTCGAGCATGGTGTAGCTGTCTTTACCCCCTGACAGACAGACCATGATCCGGTCACCCTCCTCAATCATATTGAAGTCTTCGATGGCTTTACCGGTAAAGCGTCTCAGTTTTTTCTGGAGTTTATTGAAACTGTATTTTTCTGCGCCAGTCAGGGTGGACGAACTCATAGGTTTAGAACACTGATTCGGAATTAAAGCCGGAGATTATAGCTGTGTGCAATATTCAGCCGCAATCCGGTGCTTCTACCAACAGTCACCCGGGGAGCGTTGTTGATGTAGATCAATGCTCTGGTGCTGTTTCGGTATATGCAGAGTGTGTCATTATATGAGATAAAATGTTCTACAGGGTTGAAATCATCCGCTAACTTTAATCTGTGCTGAAAATAGACAGTTGGCTATGAATCAGAACACTATCAGGGATTGTTGACTTAACCTGTATAAACCATTCAGGGGCAGTGCTTTTCGGTTTGCCGAATAAATTCCTTCGCTCATGACTGTTTAAGCTGAATTAACGGTAACTCAGGGATAGCCAGTACTAACAATAATCTTCGATAAACGCAATGTTCAGGGGATTTTTATGAGTGATCACAATAAGTTGAGAGATTGGATGCTGAGCCGTCGGGAAGCACTCAATGAGCGGTTGCATAACATCAAAAAAGACGTCACTCGCAAAGCCAGTGCCGACTGGTCTGAGCAGGCTCAGGAGCGGGAAAATGATGAAGTTATTGATGCACTGGGGAACGAGGCCAGAATTGAGCTGAATAAGATCAATCTCGCTCTGGATCGTATGAATAATGATGAGTATGGGTATTGTGACGGCTGTGGTGGCGAGATCGCTCCCGCCCGGCTGGAAGCTATGCCTTATGCCGACCTTTGTATCAAGTGTGCAGAAGCCCGGGACAACGGGGGCTGATTAAAGGCTGCGAATCATGGTATCGGCCTGGTTTGCAGTAGTCTGGCTGGTTTCCCCTGTGATCAGCCTTTCATAACTGTCTACAAAGCTTTGCACTGAACCCGGGTTATGTCGGTGAAAATAGTTGTGCCACAGTTTGCCCAGCCCTTCGATATCGTCTTCCGGTAAGGAATGAATGCTTTTTTCAGTCCGGCAATAAATCAGCCATGCAATCGCCGTTGCGTAGGAGAGATTGGTGGCCAGCTCATGGTGAGGGTGGCACAGAAATTCTCTCTGGCTGGCCAGGCCTCTGACCAGGCTCGACAGTTCTGACCTTTTAGCCAGGTAAAAGTCCCAGATATTTCGGTGCATACGGGGAGAGATATGATAAATCCCCAGAGCCCGATGATGGTCCTGTTTGATATGAAATCCCAGCTCTGATTCTCTGGCCGCTGTTCCCAGCAACAGGTTCTCGGCGGTTGGGCTCCACATTTTGAGATGCTTCAGGGTGGGACGGACAACATAATGGCGCAACTCCTTTGCACAAATTCCCATGCCTTGATCCTTCATGAGGTTGAATACTCGTTTTATCGTATCACTGGCTTAATACTGAAGCATCTGCCATTTTGACAATAATCTGTAAGTACAGAGAGAAGCTGCTGATTCTCTCTGCAACAGAATCTATTCCCCTTCAAAGGCGCACAACGAAAAGGTGGGAACGCCTGCATTTTGCAAACGACGGGAGCCGCCAAGGTCAGGCAGGTCCATAATCGCTGCCGCTTCAATGGTTTTTGCGCCCAGTTTTTCAATCAGCTGAACCGCTGCCAGCAGAGTTCCGCCGGTTGCGATCAGGTCGTCAACCAGTAAGACCCGGTCGCCTTTGTGCAAACTGTCGGCATGAACTTCCAGACTGGCAGTGCCATACTCCAGGTCGTATTCTACCGAGATGGTTTTGGCGGGCAGTTTACCTTTTTTACGAAACAGGACCAGGGGCTTGTTGAGTACATAGGAAAGGTTGGAGCCGATCAGAAAGCCCCGGGCATCCATTGCACCAATATGGCTGAAATCCAGCTCCATGTAACGGTGGATAAAGCTGTCCATCACGCCACGCCAGGCTTTGGGGTTTTCAAATATGGTGGAAACATCCCGGAACAGGATGCCTGGCTTGGGCCAGTCGGGAACAGTGCGAATCTGGGACTTGAGATAAAAATCGTCGATGATCATTGAGTGGCAACCATATGCTGTGAAAGTGCCGATCATGGCTTGGGGAAAACCACTGCCGTACGGAGCCATCGGACTGTACGGCAGTGTGAACAGGTTACATCAAATCAGTTTGCTGCAATGATCTGTTCAATATCAGCGGCTTTCCCGCCAGCCAGAGAGCATAGTTGAACTGCGTCACGAATTTCAATTTCCTTACCAACAGCCGAAATCAGGCCGTTTTTCTGGAAACGAGTGAAAACACGGCTAACCGTCTCTACTGCCAGACCCAGATAGTTGCCCATCTCATTACGGGACATGGACAGTCTGAAAGACTGGGACGAGAAACCACGACGACGGAAGCGGCTGGCAAGATTGATCAGGAACGTAGCGATACGCTCGTCTGCATTCTTCTTGGACAGCAGCATCATCATTTGCTGGTCTTCCCTGATCTTTTTGCTCATCAGGCGCATCAGGTGACGACGCAGCTCCGGGAAGTCGTCAGACAACATTTCCAGCTGCTCAAACGGAATCTCACACACCATGGTGGTTTCCATGGCCTGGGCGGATACCGGATACACGTCGGTGTCCATACCACTCAGACCGAGAATTTCGCTTGGCAGGTAGAAGGCAGTAATCTGTTCTTCACCTTCGTTAGTCGCGGTGTAGGTTTTGATAGCCCCGGAACGCACAGCGTATACGCTGTCGAACGGGTCTCCTTCCAGAAACAGGTGCTCGCCTTTTTTCAGCGGGCGGCCGCGTTTTATGATTCGATCCAGATTGTCGATGTCTTTCACACTCAACGCCAGCGGCAGGCACAGAGAGCTGAGACTGCAATCCCTGCAGGCCACATGGCTTGGTTGTCGGACGTTGGGCTTAGACGTCATTGAGTGCCCTCAAGGTCTTAAATGCAAAACGCTGACTATTTTATGGAAAATATTTAGAAAGTGTAAGTGCGGTGTTGACTTACGAATGTTGATATTGATCGTTTTTTAAACTTAATTCGGTAAGTCGCATTATATTGCGGTTAATAGCTAGCTGTATTGGTGAATGCTTTGTCATTTTTCGGGGTTTAGGGCAGGGTATGTGCGATTATTTTTGTGCAGTGATCTGTAGGTCGCAGGTGTTTTTTATTGTTGCTGATTTATTGAGGCACTGCATGGATCAGAGGTTACTAACCTCTGATCCATGCATAACGTTAACCAGACTAAATAACTTTAGAAAAGAACTTCATATTCTTTTGCTCCTGATAATATCGGTCAAACATCATGCAGATATTTCGTATCAGCAGTTTGCCTGCCGGTGTTACTTCCAGGATTTCGGGGGTTATGGTAATCAGACCATCCTGTTCCAATGGTTTTAAATTGATCAGTTCAGACAGAAAATAGCTGGGAAAATCAATCGTATATTGCTGCTCAATTTTTTCTGGTTTCAGTCTGAAATGGCAGATCAGCTCGTTGATGACACTCTGACGAATCTGGTCATCTCTGGTCATTTTCAGACCGCGCTTGAGCGGCAACTGGTTTTGCTCGATAGCAGACTGGTATTCAGCCATATCCGTATAGTTCTGGGCATAGGTATTGCCTACCTTGCTGATAGAAGATACGCCCATGCCCACCAGGTCACACTGGCTGTGTGTGGTATAACCCTGAAAGTTGCGATGCAGTGTGCCGTCTTCCTGTGCAACTGCCAGCTCGTCATCGGGCAGCGCAAAATGATCCATGCCGATGTAAACATAGCCACTGTCCAGCAGCCTGCGGGTCGCCTGCTGCAGAATCTGCAGTTTGACATCGGCAGGTGGCAGGTCTCTCTCATTTATTCGACGCTGTGGCATAAAGCGGTGTGGCAGGTGAGCGTAGTTAAACAGTGACAGGCGATCGGGTTGCATCGCGATCACCTTGTCGATGGTGGTCATGAATCCGCCGAGCGTCTGGTGCGGCAGCCCGTAAATCAGATCCATGTGAACAGATTTGAATGCCATGGTGCGGGCTGCATCAAGAACAGATTCAATTTGCGCTTCGCTTTGTACCCGGTTAACCGCCTGTTGCACTCCGGGGTCCAGATCCTGAACACCAATGCTGATGCGGGTAAAGCCCAGGTCCCGCAATGTCGACATCATGGGCCAGTCTACTTCACGAGGGTCCAGTTCAATGGAGTAATCAATGTCACTCCCATGGGGCAGTTTGAAATGTTCAGATACCTTGTTCATCAACGATGAAATCTGTTCCTGATTAAGAAAAGTAGGCGTGCCGCCCCCAAGGTGTAGCTGTTGCACTTCCTGGTCTTCGTTATACAGGTCTGCCTGCAGCTCAATTTCTTTGAACAGGTAGTTCAGGTAAGTGTCTGCCTGTTCTTTGCGTTTAGTGACAATCTTGTTGCAGGCACAGTAGTAACAAACGTGCTGGCAAAACGGAATATGGAAATACAGCGACAGGGGCTTGCCTGTGGCTGAACTACGCCAGGCGCTGGACTGGTAATGCTTCTGGTCGAAGTCTTCAGAAAACTGAACTGCCGTTGGGTATGAGGTATAGCGTGGACCTGACAGGTCGTACTTGCTGATCAGACCTGTATCCCACACGGGTGTGTTATTCATAGTTTTTCTCATTTTGTTCTTATCAGGTCATCAGTCAGCCGTCGACCTTGCGAAATGTTGTTTCAGTCTATGAGAATGGCAGGAATGTAAGATTGATATGTGTCAATAGGTAGGGGGCGTAATTTACATTTCTTGGGTTTAATTGATCAGGGTCAGGTAGGTGAGATCGCATCGGCTACATTGAGTGACTGCCCATGGCCAGTAAAGACATAACCCATTTTTGATGTGGGCCGGGAATAGCCCAGAACCCAAACAGGATCATTAATACGCCTGCAATATTGCGTGTAGCTGCTGCCTGAATCAGCGAGGTTAACTGTCTGGCAAACAGGCCCGTTAAAAAGACAGCGGGCAGGGTGCCGAGCCCAAACAGGCACATCAATAAGGCCGATTGCAGGGCATTACCCTGGGTGGCGCTCCAGACCAGTGTACTGTAGACCATTCCGCAGGGAAGCCAGCCCCAGAGGCTGCCCAGAGCCAGAGCATTGGGCAGATTGCGAATCGGCAGCAGACGGCTGGCTGCTGGCTGAATATGTTTCCATAGTCGTCCGCCCAGCTGTTCCAGTCGCATCAGGCCCCGCCACCAACCGCTGATGTAAAGCCCCATTGCGATCAGCATAATGCCAGCGAATCCGCGCAAAGCCATGTGAACTTCACGACTGAGGTCGCCCAGATACCAGCCAAGACTACCGAGAATAAACCCCGCCAGTGTATAACTGCCTATCCTGCCCAGATGATAGGCAAGCATCAGGACCGCTGTCTGCCAGCGGCTTTTTCCCTGAAGTGACAGGCTTAATGCTGAGGTAATACCGCCGCACATGCCAATACAGTGAGCGCTACCCAGCAGTCCGATACTGAGTGCGGTCAGATAAACAGGCATGGCGTGGGTCAGCTCCATGGGAGTATATCCATCGTTATTTTATTATTTGTGAAATATCATGTGTTTTGCATCTTTACGATTGTAAGGGGTTGTTTTTCTCACTACCCTGACGTGCGTCAGTTTGTACTGGCTTTTTCGTTTTGTCTTCATAGAGAATGCTATGGGCCGGACCTTCAAGGTCGTCAAACTGTCCACTGTCTACTGCCCAGAAAAACACCCTGATGGCGAGGGCAATAAACAGAACGGCAAGGGGGATAAGAATAAACAGGCTTTCCATGTTTATATCCTTATGGCCGGGTTGTATACAGAGGGCGATTCTGAGCGCTCAGAAGCCTGAACATGACCGGTTTTTTGCCGTCCACCCAGGCGCAAGGCATTGCCCACAACAATCAATGAACTCAGAGCCATACCTATGGCTGCCATCCAGGGTGCAATCAGGCCCGCTGCTGCCAGAGGCAGTGCGCTAAGGTTATACAACAGTGACCAGGCCAGATTCTGGCGAATGACTGAACGGGTTTTGCGAGCCAGTTGCCAGGCATCCAGCAAGCGACTTAAGTCGTTAGATAGCAGAACAGCATCGGCACTGGTTTTTGCCAGGTCGGAAGCCGTACCCATCGCCAGTGAGATATCAGCGCCGGCCAGAACCGGGACATCGTTAATGCCGTCACCCACCATCAGAACCCGTTCACCCTGTTGTTGCTGTTGCCTGATGAACTCAAGCTTGTCGTCGGGGCTTGCCTGTGCCTGCCAGTGGTTGATATTCAACTGTTCAGCGACAGTGGCAACCACGTTGGTCTGGTCGCCGCTGAGCAGTGTCACGGTTATACCACGGTTTTGTAACTGACTGACCACCTCGCAGGCTTCCTGACGTAAACTGTCGTCCATCATCCGGAACCAGCACAGGGCTGTATGGTTCTTGCTGAGCATTAACCACTGGCCAGTGCCTTCCGGTCTTGCCGGACTGTCTTCAGGCAGGCAGAAATCCGGTTTGCCTATCCGGTAAACATTGCCGTCTATAACACCTTCAACACCCTGTGCGGTGTAAGTCTTTACTTTCTGTACGGATAGCGTCGACGTGGTTGTACGAAAAGCTTTCGCAATAGGGTGTTCTGAATGAGCTTCCAGTGCTGCAGCGACCTGCAGAGCATAGTTTTCAGAATGATTCTGGCTGATCATACGCACTTCATTCAGCTCTACATTACCTCTGGTGAGTGTGCCGGTTTTATCAAAGACAACATGGGTAATCTTCTCCAGACCTTCCAGAACATGCCCTTTTGTGATCAGGAAACCAAGCTGGTGCAAATGTCCCGTGGCGGCGGTCAGCGCCGTAGGCGTAGCCAGTGACAAAGCGCAGGGACAGGTGACCACCAGTACTGACAGGGTAATCCAGAAAGCATCTTCGGCGGCCACTGAGGACCAGTACCAGTAGACGGTGGTAGCAACGATCAGCACCGAAGCAACAAACCAGGCGGCTACCCGGTCAGCCATTCTGGCAATGGCCGGTTTGTCGTGCCGGGCATGGTTAAGCAGCTGCATGATGGCAGACATACGGGTTTCTGCGCCGGTCTGGGTGACCTTCAGCTCAATGGCGTTCTCTACATTAAGGCTACCCCCTATAACAATGTCGCCATCTTTATGGGCGACCGGGCGGTTTTCGCCGGTCAACATGGATTCGTCAAAACGGCTGGAACCACGGGTAATAATGCCGTCAGCCGGTACTGAGTCGCCGGGTAAAACACGAACAAAGTCGTTTTTTTGCAGCTCTTTTGCCGGTACCCGGACATACTCACCATCAACCCGCTTCAGGCAGCTGGAGGGTAGCAGGTTTTGCAGAGCCCTTGCGGCTCTGGAGGTGGCGTGCCTGGCTCGCAGCTCAAGGTAGCGACCCGTCAGAAGAAAGAAGGTGAACATCGACACCGAATCAAAATAAACTTCGCCACTGCCGTTTACTGTGGCCCATAAACTGGCGACATAGGCTCCGCCTATGGCGATGGAGACCGGCACATCCATGCTCAGATGGCGAACCCTGAGGTCACGCAGGGCCGCCTTAAAGAAAGGGGCGGCAGCATAAAGGATAACCGGCGTGGCCACCAGGGCGCTGATATAACGAATAAAATCACGATAAGCGTCGCTCATATCATTGGTAATCGCCCCTGAATAGAGGGCAATGGCATACATCATCACCTGCATAGTGCCGATACCCGCCAGTGCCAGTCGCCTTATAAAACGACGATTTTCTTCTTTTAGCAGGGCTTCCTGACGATCTGCACGCCATGGGTGGGCTTTGTAACCAACACGATGAATATGCAGCAGCAGGGTGCTCAGTGGTACCTGCTCAGGGTTCCAGACCACCTGGGCTTCATGGGTGCTGAGGTTGACGCTGATCCGGTCAACCCCGGTCAGGGTGCCGATATGGTTTTCCAGCAACCAGATACAGGCGGCACAGGTAATGCCTTCAATTAAAAGGCTGGCCTGTTTGAGTGACGAATCGACGGCAATTACAAAATCGTTTTGAATCTCGTCCCTGTCATAAATCAGCAGCTCTTCCTGAAGTCTCCGGGTAATACTGCTGGCCTGCAGTCCGGGGTCGGTGCGGTGCTGGTAATAGCTGTTCAGGCCACCGGCAATAATGGCTTCAGTGACGGCCTTGCAGCCGGGGCAGCACATGGGTTGCTGTTTCCCGTCAACGTCCGCATGAAAAGGGGGAGTGCCGGGAATTGGCAGATGACAGTGAAAACAGTGGTGGTTGTCCTTGCTCATATTTCACCCCGGACCATCAAGGTTGTGACTGCAGCAGCAGAGTGGCTCCGGGCTCAAGAATATGAGTCTGGTTCAGACGCCAGCCGGTTTCGTAGCCGACTTCCGGAATCAGCTCATCAATGGTTTCGAGCTGAATATAGGTTTTGCCGGAAACGGTTCTGTCGGTCTGCCCGACATAAACGACATCTGAAGTCAGAGTGATGCCCTGCTTCAGGGTGATAATGTTGTCCCGGTCTGCAAAGGCTGGTGACAGCAGGCTCAGTTTCAGCGATGAAGGCCATTCTTCGGCATCACCCTGAACCCTTACCTGCACCTCACCCATCAGTTCATCAATAGTCAGCTGTGCTGAGATGTTCAGGTCTCTGGCATTCTGGTCGCGGGTTAAGTCCTGGTTGATGGCTTTGCCACTCTTGTAGTAATCATCCACTACAACGCTGTCTTGTATTTTGAAGGCGTAATAAATCCGGTAACTGCCCCAGATAAAGGTGGTTAACAGCAGCCCTATGATTGCCCAGACCCAGGGCTCTTTGTACCAGGGAGTAAAGGGTTCGTGGTTTACCGGATGGGTCATATACTGCTTCCTCTTGTCCGAATGGTGTTCTTTTTCTGTTTATGGCGAGATGAATCGGCTGCCTGAGCTGACGGATATTGAATCCGATGGCGGGTTGGTGAGGGTAAACTCAATATCCACTCCCGGTGTTTTAAGCTCATCCACAGGAGCAGATAGTCGGATAACCTGTTCTGCAACCTCTCCGGAATTGACGACAAACGTTGTCTGGCTTCCTGAGCGTAAATCAGGGATACCGGAAAAGCTCAGGGTGAGCGTCTGATCCTGATCGGTTTTATTGGCGATTTTCAGGGTAAAGATATTTTCGATGCGACCGTCCGGCAGGGTTCGGTACAGCACATTTCGATCCCGCAATATTTCAAACTCAAGGGGTGACCGGTTGGTCAGAGTCCATAGAAACAGTCCTGTCATAACCAGCAGTGCGCTGACATAGCCAATCAGACGCGGGCGCAGCCAGTGAGCAGGCTTACCAGCGAGCTGATTTTCGGTCGTGTAGCGAACCAGCCCCCGTTCATACCCCATTTTATCCATGATGCTGTTACAGGCATCAATGCAGGCGGCACAGCCTATACAACCAATCTGAAGGCCGTCCCGGATATCAATGCCGGTCGGACAAACCTGAACACAGACCTTACAGTCGATACAGTCGCCCAGTCCTTCTTCTTTATAATTGCTGTTGCGCCTTCTGGCTCCCCTGGTTTCACCGCGTTTCTCGTCGTAAGCGACAACCAGAGTGTCATTATCAAACATCACGCTCTGGAAGCGGGCGTAAGGACACATCAGCAGGCAGACCTGCTCCCGCAGCCAGCCTGCATTGCCATAAGTGGCCAGCGTGAAAAAGGCAATCCAGAATAATGCCCAGGGATGAACCTGCCAGGCGGCAATATCGGTAACCAGTTGCCTGATGGGGGTGAAGTAACCGACGAATGTCAGGCCGGTGGCCAGGGCGACGAGCAACCACAGTCCGTGTTTTGCCAGCTTTCGAAGCAGTTTGTTGCCTGACATGGGCTGCTGGTCGAGCTTGATACGGCGGTTTCGCTCGCCTTCTGTGAATCGTTCAATCCACATGAAGATCCAGGTAAAGACACTTTGTGGACAGGTATAACCACACCATACCCTGCCAGCAAAAACCGTGATGGCAAATAAACCAAAAGCGCAGATGATGAGCAGCCAGGACAGCAGAACAAAATCCTGGGGCCAGAAGGTGGCTCCAAAAATATGAAACTTTCGTTCGGGTAAATCAAACAGTACCAGTTGCTGCCCGTTGACCTGTATCCAGGCTGTACCAAAGTACAAGGCAATAAGAAGACCTGCCCCGAGCAGTCTGAGGTTGCGGAAAAAACCTTTAAAGCTTCGGGTGTAGATCGGGTCTGGCTTCTGATACAGATCTATCAGCTCAGGCTGATCGTCAGGCTGTTGTTTTTTCATTGTTCTGTTAACACCACTTTATTTTGACTTCTTCTGTTGCGGCTTCGAAATAGAAGCAGGCTATCAGGTGTTATTTGAAAAACATCCGGTTTTTCGATGGTCTATATTACCTGTCTTAAGAAAAAATAGCTTTGATAAAAGTGACAAATAATACGAAAAAACGGGTGAGAACGGTTTTTCTTATCTGTTTGCTGATCGGCTCCAACAGTCAGGCTTTTGTTTACGCTCAGGCTTTCTATCCTGCCCCCCACGGTACAGTCGTTCTGGATCGTGATGGCGGACAACATTACTACGAAGGAACACTGCCTGCCGGAGCATCGGCTTATTATAAGCCCTACGTCAGTTCTCTGGTTGATGCTCTCTCGGCTTCAGCCACAATGGCATTGCTTTACTATACGACAGAAAGAGTATCCAGCTGGCTTCCTGAACCATGGCTAAGCTCTGTAAGACTAAGTCCTGCAAGAGTTTCGTACCTGATGGTGACAGTCATCAGTTTGGGTTCCATGTGGTTTTATTATGGCGATCTGAAAGTCAGGGCTGCTAATTTCTGGAGACTGGGCGAAGAGGATAGCCGCTATGTCATTCAGTTGATGGCTACAACCGCTTATGGCTATTCCCCACTTCATATTCAGCGGGTTTTTGATACCAGAGAACATCGGTTGTTCTACCGCATTGCTGCTTTGCCTGAGGTGCCAGAAGAAGCAAAGGCTAAAACAGCAGGTCTGGATGATGCAATGTGGGAACTGGCCAGAGTCCTGCGTGACCACAAAAGCTATATAGAATTGAATTTTCCACAGCCTCAGGGTTGTCGGATGCCCTGGTTTTACTGTGATCAAAGACGGACAGAGAGCAGACCTAAAACGCTGACCCTGTCGGTATACCCTGATGGTGGGGAAACCAGGCTGCCGGTTTCTGTAACGTTTACCTCCACTGATAACAGCTTCTGGCTTGAAGATATTTTAACCGCTTATGAGCATGAACTTGCCCATCAAACCCGAAGCAGCGACAGAAATAATTCTGACAACCACTCCTTCAACTCTTCAGACTCTGTCATTACAGATATTGGTGAGTCAGCTTCCGGTCTCTGGATTCAGAGCTTTAAATTTGATTCGCCTTTAAGTCATGGCTGGATCAGACACCTGACGAACTGGCTTGAAAATGTCCCTTTATGGGGAGGAGAGGGTGCTGAACAATGGAGTGAGGTATCTATTGATGATGCCTGTATTTCCGAACCCTGTCCTGTTTCGAGGGGCGTAATAATTCCGGATAAAAATGGTTGTCTGTCTGTTGATCTGGGCAACTCAACTTACTTCCTGCCGGGAAACCTGATTGATAAAACCAGACCTGCCAGTGAAAAGAGTTATTGTCACACCGTTTTGGGCAAAACGTCGGCAACTCATGTAACGGCAACCCATTCGGCAGCCAATCACTGGCAGGCAGAAACACTGTTCTTCAATGACCTTCCACCCAGGATGGGTTTTGTGTTTGTTACCATGGCTATGCTTGGGAACGCTGCCCGGCTGGTGGGGCAAAGGATGCCGTTTTTCTCCGGAGCGGACTCAGAATTGTTCATGGGGCAGCTATCTCATATTGATGGCAGAAGAGGTACAGGCAATGAAATCGTTCCCTTTGTCTCTCCCGGTGAAAGTGTCATTCCCTCTCTGGCCAGTTCGATTAAACCTTATCCTCCTGATACCGGCTGGGGGCTTCTGGGCCTTAGAGTTTATCCGGAACTAATGTCCCATATTACACAAACAGGAACAGGTAATGACTGGATTGACTACACATGGGCGGCTCCCCCGGAGGATCGCAGACCGGAAATACAGGAGGTTGTTTCCATTTCACAGAATAACGTTGAACAAGAAATAACGTGGTCAGAGGTCGCTGAAGAAAGAGAGTCTTTCCTGGGTAAAGGAATGCTGTATCAGAGTGAATTGTCCTTAGTGGATATTGTAGCCATTGAAAAGCCTCCTTCAGATGATAAAGAAGCTGCGAACGAGTCTTTACGGGATAATAAGAAGAGACCAGAAGCGATTTTCACGAGTTCCGACAGTGAGAACGAAGCGGTACCGATTGAAGACAAAATGCAGGGGGGCGAAGATCTGTTTTTCACTGAACCAGTATCCGGTGCAACTGAACAGGCTGAATCATTATCTGAAACCGGGGATTCAGAGCCTGATACATCAGGGTCAGACGATCGGTCAGGAAGTATCATTGAGTTGCCCGGGGATAAGGAAAAAGAGTCCGATAGAGTCGGCCTTACCTCCCTTGGATCTTTACCGGAAACTGCGAGAGAAGTGGAAGTTGGTTCTGTTATTTCAATGTCTGTATTGCCACAGATTCCTGTTGATAGCGAGTCTTCCGATGTTTGGAAGCCGGATAGTATTCCATTAACAGCCGCTGAGCAGCGTTTGGCAGCTTTTAAGAAAACGGCACAGGCAAAACCACCGTCAGCTGAATTAAGCTCTGCAATAACAGAGATTGAGTCAGGGAAAGCCTGGAAAGAGGTGGTGGTCAGACATATCCGGCAAAGTGTATGGGGAGCCATGTATGGTTCGTCAGCTGATGGCAATCATGGGGGAGAGCTACCACATTTTGCGAGTAAAGATGTCTCGAATCTGAAAATGGAAATACCAGACCACTGGAGTGAGATTGATAAAGTTATTGCTGAACGGCTTAAGGTTATTGCTTTTGAAGAGGCAAAAAACAAAAAGACCAAACATTTTAAAGATAAAAATAATAAACCGATCAGGATGGTGCTTTTTGATGGAATGAACGCCCTTTTAAATAAGGTTGCTGTTCTCGAACAGGCTAAAAAGGTAGGCTCAACGGTCTATATGATTCCCTTAAAAGAGGGAGGCTATTTATCAACTGTGACTGAGGCTGCCTCTATTTCCCTTCAGGCCTTGCAGAAAAAAGAGGAGTCCAACCCAGTGTCTGTCTGGTTCCATGAAAACGTTGAGGGTCTTGTGAAAGAGGAGTACGCGAGGGTTAGCAGGCTGTTAGGTGATCTGATCCAAATGTATAAAAATCACTACAAGGATCATGAAGTCGGTGAATCAGTAAAGTTTGGTCAACTTCCACTGGAGAGCATTACCAGACCCGGAAAAATGCAATCATTGAAAAAGCCTGCATTTCGCCTTACCCGTTTGATGAGTATGCAATACACTTCTGAAAACGTTGTTCCCTGGCTGGTAAAAGCCTATCCAGTTGTTAAAACCTATGAAAGCTGGAGCAACTCATTTCAGGCAATGATGGCAGCAAATGAAGGAACCAGGCTCAGCCCTGAGCCACTGAAGCCATATCGTAAACAGGCAAACCAATTGCTGATTGAATACAGCAAACTGGAGCAGAATAAAATGCCAGCCTATAAGTGGGCTGAAGTTTCTGAAGCCAGGCAGGCTCTCGAAAAACTGTGCAGCAAGACTGATAGTGACATATAGCGCAATGGCGCTGACTTCAGAGTAAAAACTTTGAAGTCAGCGCCTTTTGGTACACCGTTTCGGTGAGTTTGACCTCGTGTACTGCTTTACTTTCCCTGCTCCCCTTTAAGGCTATAGACATAAGTAGAAACCAGATGCACTTTTTCTTCTCCGAGAATATGCTTCCAGGCGGGCATTACGCCATTTCGGCCGTTTCGAACGGTATATTCAATTTCTGCCTGACTGGAGCCGTATAGCCAGATACCATTGACCAGGTTGGGAGCGCCTAAGGCTTTGTTGCCTTCTCCATTCGGGCCGTGACAAATTGAACAGGTGTCGTTATAAATTTTCTGGCCATTGTTCAGTACTGAGTCGTCTATCTGTTCAACCAGTCCTACCTGATAGCGGATAAACGTGGAAACATCCTGTACCCCTCTTTCACCAATCACGGCTCCCCAGGCAGGCATCTGTCCGTTTCGCCCTTCCATCACGCTTATTTTGATGTTTGCAGGCGTGCCACCATACAACCAGTCATCATCGCTCAGGCTGGGGAAACCAAAAGCCCCCCCGGCATCAGAACCATGACAGAGCGCGCAGTTGTTGAGAAAGATACGCTGACCCATTTTAAGGGCTTTGGGATTTTCAACCAGTTGCTCTATGGGGGTTTTGGCGTACTGGGCAAACAGTGGTGCATAGCGTCTGTCGTGTTTTTCCTGATTCCGCTCCAGCTCGCCGGTTGATGTCCAGCCAAACAAACCTTTCCAGTTGCCCATGCCCGGATAGAGCAGAAGGTACGCTGCGGAGAAAACCAGCGTGGCAACAAACAACAGGAACCACCAGTGCGGCATCGGGTTATCCAGTTCTTCAATGCCGTCGTAATTATGCCCGGTGGTTTCTTCGGTCAGGTCGCGTCTTTGAGTTTTGCGGGTGGCAAACAGTAGCCAGGTCACCAGAACAAGACAGGCCAGGGTAAGTACGATGATCCAACCGCTCCAGAAACTACTCATCATTGTGCTACCCCTCCTTTATCGTTCATCCGTGAATTACCTGTTTGCAGACCGTCGTTTTTATTGTGTTGACTGTCAGGGACGTCATCATCTGCAAATGGCAGGTGTGCGGCTTCTTCGAAATCTTTTTGCTTGCGACTGCTGTAGGCCCAGTAAGTGACGGCAAGGAACGCCACCATGGCCAGAACTGTGGCAAGTCCTCTGATGTCATTAATGTCCATGGTGTTACCGTTTTGTTGTAATTGCTGTACCGAGTGATTGCAGATAGGCCACAAGGGCATCCATTTCTGTGCTGCCTTTTACCTGGTCAGCCGCTCCGGCTATGTCTTCATCGGAATACGGTACGCCCAGTTTTTTCATAACCTCCATTTTTCTGGCGGTTAATTTACCGTCCAGAGTGCTTTCGTTTAACCATGGGTAGGCAGGCATTATGGATTCAGGAACGAGATCTCTCGGGTTGTAGAGGTGGGCTCTGTGCCATTCATCGGAATAGCGACCGCCAACCCGTGCGAGGTCTGGACCGGTTCGTTTGGAACCCCACAGGAACGGAAATTCGTAAACGGATTCGCCAGCCACTGAGTAATGGCCGTAACGCTCAACTTCAGCACGTAAAGGGCGAACCATTTGCGAATGGCAGCCGACGCAGCCTTCACGG